>CAJQPF010000033.1 GCA_905480095.1 uncultured Flavobacteriales bacterium | reverse complement strand
AAAAAAAAAAAAATACAAAATTTTACATCACAAAAAAAAGGGCAAACCCGAAGGCTGCCCTTTTTCAAATCAGTAAAGAATGTCTTAGAAGCGCGCTCCCAAGCCAATCATCGTATTAAATCCTGTATCAAGATTATAGTTAATCTGTGGATCAACATAAAAGCGATCACTTACAGAACCAAGGCTGAAGTACTTACCAGCACCTAGCGAGATACTAGCATCTCCTGCTAAGTCTGATGCTCCAGCTTGGAAGAATACGCCATTCCAGAAGTAACGTAAACTTAGGTCGAGATTGAGGTCATCAGTAGGCCCATTAATAGAACCTGTAACAACGAGGTCGTCAATTACAGCGTAACCAATGGTAGCAGACATATCAATGTCTCCGCCAAAAATGTTAACTAAATCGAGTGCATCACCTGTACCTAGGTAATAAGAACCCGCAGCTTGCTCAGAATCCTGAGCTGAAAGCGTAAATGCCAAAGAAGCACACGCAAATAATGTAAATAATTTTTTCATAGAACCAATGTTTTAAGGTTTGGCGCAATATCCGATGGTAAATCCATGTACAAATTACACGCCCGTCATATATATCAACGGGAGATTGTTAATACGGGCTACATAATCAATGTTTTAGGTGTTTACAGAGGCATGTCGACATATGCGAACTACCTTGCGAACATGGCAGAACAGAATGTTTTATCAGTTGAGGGGTTGTCCAAAAGGTATGGCGAGCGCTTGCTTTTTGAGAATTTAACCTTTGGATTGGGTCGTGGACACCGGGTTGCATTGGTCGCAAGAAACGGAACAGGCAAGAGCACATTGATGCGTGCACTGTGTGACATTGAACCCGCCGATGAGGGAAGAATTGCTTTTGCAGGAGGTGTAAGATGGTCCTTTTTAAAGCAAGAGGCAGACTTGGATGCTGAGGCGACTTTGCTCGACACCTTATATATAGGAGACAATCCTGCGGTCGTGGCCATGAAGAACTACGAACGCGAATTGTCAAAGGGAGCTGAAGGTGTCAAATTTCAGGATGCTTGTGACGCGATGGACCGAACCCAAGCGTGGAACTACGAAGCCAGAGCGAGAGAAGTTTTAGGCCAACTCAACTTACATGATCTCACAAGAAAGGTTGGCACTTTAAGCGGTGGAGAAAAAAGACGCGCAGCGCTAGCCGCGGTTCTCCTTGAAGCGCCAGATTTGATTTTCTTAGATGAGCCCACAAACCATCTTGATTTAGAGATGATCGCATGGCTCGAAAAACGTCTTAAATCGACCAACTCGACCATCTTTATGATCACACACGATCGATATTTCCTCGAAAATGTCTGTGACCGCATCTTAGAAATCGAGAACAACCAACTCTATTCATACAAAGGCAACTTCAGCTACTACCTCGAAAAGCGTGATGAGCACAGAGAAAACGCGCAAGCTTCAAAAGACAGAGCCCAAAAAGCGATGAGAAGAGAGTTGGCATGGATGCGCTCCACGCCTTCTGCCAGAACGGGAAAGAGCAAAAGCAGAATCGATCGTTTTTACGAAATCAAGAAAGAAGCGTCTATACGATTGAAAAAAGACCCCATGCACATCTCAGTGATCCCTGAACGTCTCGGAGGAAAGGTTGTCGAATTACACAAAATTTCATGCGCATTTGGAGATCGCTCGCTATTTAATGGATTAACACACCACTTCAAAAGAGGAGAGCGAATTGGAATTGTAGGCACAAATGGATCGGGAAAGACCACCCTGTTAAACATAATCCTCGGATTACAGAAGCCCGATTCGGGAAAGGTCTCTGTGGGCGAAACCGTAGTGTTCGGACACTATCATCAACTCGGAGGCAACTTCAGCTTAGATTGGAAAGTCATTGATGCAGTGAAAGAAATTGCTGATTACATTCCTTTAAAAGGAGGTGGTAAACTTACCGCAGCACAGCTCTTGGAGCGCTTTCTCTTTCCGAAGCATATGCATTACCAGTACATCAAGGTGCTGAGCGGAGGTGAGAAGAAACGTCTTCACCTGCTTCGTGTTTTAATGAAAAACCCAAACTTCCTTATACTCGACGAGCCCACAAACGACCTGGACATCTTCACACTCGCCGTACTTGAAGAATTCCTTCTTGATTTTACAGGCTGTCTGTTGGTGGTGTCTCACGACCGGTATTTCATGGACAAGATTGTAGAACATGTTTGGGCAATAGGCGAAGGTGGGGCGACTACTGTAAGAGACTACCCTGGAAACTACACCCAATATAGACTCGCGAGAAAAGAACAAATTGCGTTGTCTCAAGTCGCAGCATCCGCCGCGTCGAAAAAAGCAAAGGAAGGTTCATCAGATGTAAAAGGAGATTATACTGAAAAGCTTTCCTATAAAGAAAAATTTGAATATGAGACCCTGGGACCGAAAATAACTGCGCTCGAAACCAAGCGTGATTTATTGGCGTCTGAACTTGAATCGTGCAACGCACACGAAGACCTTATACGTTTGGGTGAAAAGCTCGGAAAAGTCACAGAAGAACTGGATGCATCAGAGATGCGTTGGCTGGAGCTCTCTGAAAGAGCATGAACCAATTGCTTTATGGCTGATCGAAGTCCATGACAAACGGACCGTCCCCGACTGGATGACTCTGACAAGACAAAACATACCCATTCTCAACCTCATCGGGCTCAAGTGCATAGTTGACATCCATAGATGCACTGCCAGAAGTCATTTTACAACGGCACGAGCAACATACACCACCTTGACAAGAAAACGGCGCATCGAGTCCAGCATCAAGTGCAACATCGAGTATAGATTTGCCTGAACGTTTCACGCTTAAAGTTGTTGTCACGCCGTCAAGAACAACTGCGACATCAACGTGATCACTTGAAGAGGATGCTTCAGGCACTTGGACCTTCGTCTCTTTGGCAGGAGACGAAGACGTGAAAAGTTCAAATTTTATCTTCGATTCATTCATTCCTGTACTTAAAAGCGCGTCCTTACCTGCCAATATCATTTCTTCAGGACCGCATAGATAAGAAACATCATATGACGAGGGGGATACGACTTCGGAGAAGATTCTGTCGAAACGCGCGCGATCAAGTCGCCCTCCGAACATCTCGATTTCTACTGGCTCTCTGGTGAGTAGATTGAAAATCTGAAGTCTTTCAAGGTAAATATCTTTGAGATCGGCAAGTTCATCTTTGAAAATAATGCTGGCCGTTTCCTTATTGACATAGAAAAGGGCAAACCGAGATTCTGCTGAAGAATGAAGTATTTCTTTTATAATACTGATGATCGGCGTTATTCCAGAACCAGCAGCAAAACCCAAATGATTCTTCTCATTAGAAGTGGTGTCTGCAGTAAACCTCCCATCAGGGAGCATTGACTCTAAAACATCTCCAACTGCAAGCACACGGTTTGCATAGGTGCTAAATTTTCCGTCGGGCACTTCCTTGACAGCAACACGCAAAACACCTTCGTAAGGAGCCGAACAAAGAGAATAACTTCTACGTACATCTTCCCCATCAATGGTGGTGCGAAGCGTGAGGTATTGCCCTGCTTTGTAATGAAACGTTTCTCCGGAAACGGACTCGAGAAGCAAGGAAACTGAATCAACTGTTTCTCTTCTTATTTCAACGACCCTGAGATTATGGAATTTAGACATGGCGCGAAGGTAATTCGGGAAAACTAATTTTTGAATGATTTGATCTAAATCATATCTAAAAAAAACCTATTGCGAGTATCTTTGGTAAATGATTGAAACTCAAGAGCATTTAAGAAAAGAGTTTGACGCCTATGTAGCTGCGGATAAGAAGATTGAGCCGAAGGATTGGATGCCTGATGCGTATCGCAAGACTTTGATCCGCCAAATCTCGCAGCATGCGCACTCTGAAATTGTGGGCATGCTCCCCGAAGGGCAGTGGATTACGCGTGCGCCAAGCCTCCAACGCAAGGCCATTTTACTCGCAAAAGTTCAGGATGAAGCTGGGCACGGATTGTATTTATATTCTGCCGCAGAAACGTTGGGCGTAGACAGGGCTGATTTGGTGGATGATTTGCTTTCAGGCAAAGCAAAATACAGCAGCATTTTTAATTACCCTTCACTCACATGGGCCGATATCGGAGCAATAGGTTGGCTCGTTGATGGTGCTGCAATTATGAATCAAGTCCCTCTTTGCAGATGCAGTTATGGGCCGTATGCCAGAGCAATGACACGCGTTTGCAAGGAAGAAAGCTTTCATCAACGTCAAGGCTATTCCATCATGATGCAATTGATGAAAGGCACCGATGCACAGAAAGAAATGGCACAAGATGCATTGAATAGGTGGTGGTGGCCAGCCCTCATGATGTTTGGCCCCAGTGACAGTGAAAGTATGCACAGCTCACAGAATATGAAGTGGAATATCAAACGCTTCTCCAATGACGAACTTAGACAACGAATGGTAGACATGACGGTTCCACAGGCAGAATGTATCGGGCTGAAAATGCCGGATTCAGACCTGAAATGGAATGAAGATAAGGGAGGTCATGATTTCGGAGAGATCGATTGGACAGAGTTCTACGATGTTATCGCTGGAAACGGCATTTGTAACAAAGAACGATTGGAAGATCGAAATAAAGCGCACGATGACGGTGAATGGGTAAGAGATGCTGCGGTGGCCTACTCCGAAAAAAGAAACGCAAATAAATAACAATGAGTGAGAATAAAAGCAACTGGCCCCTTTGGGAAGTTTTTGTGAGAAGTCGTCAAGGCCTAGGACACAAACACGTAGGGAGTCTTCACGCTGCTGATGCGGAGATGGCGATTGGGAACGCACGTGATGTATACACACGCAGACAAGAGGGTGTCAGCATCTGGGTTGTCCCCGCAGAATCCATTACGGCAAGTTCTCCTTCAGATTCTGAAGCATTATTTGACCCTGCGAATGACAAGGTCTACCGTCACCCCACATTCTTCGTTCTTCCTGACGAGGTCAACCACATGTAACTTACAGTGAACAAGACCCAACATATGCATGCGCTTTTGCGCTTAGGAGACGACGCCCTCGTTCTTGCCCAACGTCTTGGTGAATGGTGTGGCCATGCGCCCGCCCTTGAGGAAGACATTGCCCTCACGAACATTGCCCTTGATCTCATAGGCCAAACCCAATCCTACCTTTCCCTGGCTGGATCGCTCGACCCTGTCGCTCCTAAAACAGATGACGAACTCGCTTTTCTTCGTTCAGAGAACGAATTCAAGAATTTACTTCTTGTAGAGCAATCAAATGGACATTTCGGAGATACAATCGCGCGACAATTTTTGTTCGACAAGTATGCACTGTTACGTGCTGAACATATCGCACAACAAACATTCGATTTGGATGCAGCTGCCATTGCCGCAAAAGCAGTAAAAGAAATCCGATATCATGCGGACCACAGCAGCAAATGGATCATTCGACTTGGAGACGGAACCTCCGAAAGTCACTCACGCATTCAGAAATCAATTAACGATTTGTGGGAATTTACGGGGGAGATGTTTGCCGCTGACGAAGTGGACATTGCTGGATCCATCGCGGGACTCCTGCCCGACCTCAGCGCTTTGAAAACGCAATGGGATGTAGAGATCGACAGCGTACTTGCGGAAGCGACACTGGTTCGACCAAAAGACGGCGCCATGAAAACAGGCGGAAGAACAGGCATTCACACGAAAGAACTCGGGATCATGCTTGCCGAGATGCAGATACTCCCACGAACACACCCTGGCGCGAGCTGGTAAGCCTACTCTCTTGACGTAAATGATCGACCGCTCTCCTTCCTCACTTGTTAACGCAGTAAGCCGTCAATTACAAGATGTAATGGACCCCGAACTGACGTTTCTAAGTGTGATAGATATGGGAATCCTGCGAGACGTGCGATTCGAAAACGGCCACATTGTTTGTGTCATCACACCCACCTATTCAGGATGCCCCGCAACGGAAGTCATTTCCAAAGATGTACTTAAAGCAGCAAGAGTCATTGATTCTGACGCCGAAGTTGAAGTTGTTCTGTCTCCCGCTTGGACCACAGACTGGATCTCTAGTGAAGCGCGAGAGAAAATGACTGCAAATGGCATTGCGCCGCCAGAAGGATCCAGCCACGATAAGGCGTTCCTGACAGGAGATGGACACATCATACCCTGCCCTCTTTGTAAGAGCAAAGAAACGAAACTCATCTCGCCCTTCGGGTCTACACCTTGCAAAGCATCATTCACTTGCAACGCATGTTTCGAACCCTTTGAACATTTTAAATGCTTTTAACATGAGTGAGTCAAAAAACACCCCCCACCCTGTCGTCACGAAAATGTTACGCGGAGACAGAATGACTGACTGGCTCAAGGCTGAAGTTCTTGAAAGCCGACCTGGATTCTGTCGTTTGTCTATGATAGCGAGAGAAGAAATGGCAAATGGGTTTGGAATCATACATGGGGCAATCACATTTGCTCTTGCCGACAGCGCCATTGCCTTTGCCGCAAATGCCCATGGCCGTCATGCCGTGAGCCTCACGACTTCAATTCGCCATTTGGCAGCCGTGAATCCAGGCGACCGCATCACTGCTGAAGCCACCGTAACGACTTTAAAGCACAGAATTGTGAATGTCGATGCCACAATAACAAACCAAGATGGCATTGATGTCGCGGATGTTCGCGCGACTGGCTACAGGAAGAAAGAAGCGTGGTAAACCCCCTTGAGCGCGAGCAACTCTTCATGAGTACCCGATTCTATTAAGGAGCCCGCATCGATTACAAAAATCCGATCGGCATCCCTAATTGTACTCAGTCTGTGCGCTACAATTAAAGATGTACGATCTTGTGTAATGGAGGTTGTGGCGCGCTGAATCAATTGTTCCGATTCAGAATCTATGGAGGAGGTTGCCTCATCTAAAATGAGGATGCTTGGTGAAGCAACATACGCTCTCATGAAGGCGATTAATTGACGTTGACCCACAGACAACATGGCTCCCCGCTCTCGCACATGAAGATCTAGCGCATCATCATATTTCTTAATAAACGTATCCGCCCCTACTTTCTCCGCAGCTTCCCAAATCATCTTATCGGTCACATCATCATCATGAAGGGTCACATTTGCTCGAAGTGTGTCCGACATCAGAAAAACTTCCTGCTGTACAACCCCGACATTCTCCCTTAAGTGTGAAAGAGAAATATCTCTTATATCCACACCGTCGATCAGAATTTGACCTTTTTGGTAGTCGTAGAACCGAGACAACAAGTTGATCACGGAACTCTTACCTGCACCTGTAGCACCGACAAATGCTACTGTTTCACCAGGTTCTATTGTGAAAGATACATCTTTCAAAACCCAATTTTCTTCACTGTACGCAAACCATACTTCTTTAAACTCTATTTTTCCATCAAAGACCAAATCATCTCTCGTTCCTTCATCTGAAATGCGTTCGTCGATGTCAAAAAGCTTAAACACCCTGTCGGCATTTACAACACCCATCTGCAGAACATTAAAACGATCCGCCAGCTGTCGTATCGGACGGAACAGCATAAAGACATACAGAATAAACTGAAGCAACATCCCCAGAGTCACTTCCCCCCGAACAACTCCACCTACACCTAACCAAAGCAACAAAGCGACACTCGTTGCACTCAGCATCTCCACAACTGGAAAGAAAATACTAAACGCCTTGATGGAACTCACATTCGCATCTTGATGAGAAGTATTCAGTTTCTCAAATTTATCTGCTTCCACTTTTTCTCTACTGAACGCTTGAACAATATGCATGCCCGTAACATGTTCCTGAACAAATTCATTCATCTTGGACACTTGATTTCTGACATCGGAAAAGGATTTCTTGATGTGCTTTTGAAAAACTCTTGTGGCAAAAAGCAGCACCGGAATCGGAAGTATAATGATCAGCGTGAGTTTCGGGTCAATGATCAACATCGCTGTAAGCACAACGCACAAAGTCAGTAAATCTCCGATGGCATTCAGCAGACCATTTGAAAACACATTTGCAATCCCATCAATGTCACTGACAAGCCGCGTCACTAATTTACCCACAGGCATTCTGTCAAAGAATTTTAAGCGAAAAGAAACGATGTGTTTAAACAATTTCGAACGTAAATCCAGAGAGACACTTTGGGCCACCCAATTTGCCAAGTAAGTGACTTGGTACTTGAGATAAGCCTCAAATAAAAGCACACCGATGATTGCAGCAAAGATCTTGAGCATTCCTTCATAGTCTCCATTCGCAATCTCAACATCTACTGCATGTTTAATTAAAGCAGGTCTGACCCAAACGATTGAAGAGAGAACAACGATCAATATCCCCGTGAAGACAAACCTCTTTTTATAGGGCTTGACTTGGGTTAAAATCGTCCCTAAAGTCTTGTTTTTATTTTTAAACATTCAGAACGCGAAGGTAGTATGTATTGTCAGTTAGTCTCGCCCAATGCAGTATAGAAAAATTGCACTAAGAATCTAAGCATGTATCTTACTTACAAAGACATCTTCCGGATACATAACTCTGGAAAGATAAAGACCGCAGCCAGGGGCTGACTTGCCTGCACGTTTGCGGTCACATGACGCAATCACATCCTTAAATTCATCCTCAGTCATTTTACCTCTCCCCACATCTAAGAGCGTTCCAACAATTGCTCGAACCATGTTACGTAAATATCTGTCTGCGGAAATTTCGATGCGTACACGGTAAGAATCAAAAGAAATGATGTCCAATTTCCGAACATCACATATTGTTGTTTTGACATCGCTTCCAGTTTTGCAGAACGCAGCAAAGTCACCTTGAAAAACAAGATGACTTGCCGCAGAACGCATGGCAGAAATATCGAGAGATCCGAAAATTCGGGCAGAACGACCGGAAAGGAAAGGGTCCTTTTCTGTGTGAAGATGATAGGTGTATGACCTGTCACAGGCATCAAATCGTGCGTGGGACTTTGGCAAAACTTCAGAAATCGAAAGAATCGCCACATCAGCATCGAGCATCCCATTCAGCTTGAATGTTAGCTGCGAAAGAGAGTCAAATCGAGCAGCAGGTAGCGTTGGAATGTCGCAATGAGCCACATAGTATGACGCGTGAACTTCAGCATCAGTCCTTCCGCAACCCAGAATCGCAGTCGGGCAACCACACAAACGTTCTAAGGCCTCTTCTATCACCTGCTGAACAGATCTTGACACAGGCTGACGCTGCCAACCATGATATAGTGTACCGTCGTAGGCAAGCTCAATAAAGACCCTCACATCATTTTCTTTATGACCAGGAAGCGATTGTTTCGCTCTTATATTGCCCAGCTTCAAGTTTATCCTTGATGTTCGAAAAGACCTTGATGGTCAAGTCTACATCTGCTTGAGTGTGAATCGCCGTAGGGATTAACCGAAGCATGATCGTGTCTTTTGGAACGACAGGGTAAACGACTATAGAACAAAAAATACCGTGATTTTCACGCAGATCTACCGTCAGGTTTGTCGCCTCCCCGAGCCCTCCTTGCAGAAAAACTGGAGTCACACACGAATTCGTTTTGCCAATATTGAATCCAGAAGATTTAAGGCCAGACTGAAGTGAAGTCGCAATCTTCCATAAGTTATCCTTATGCTCAGAAGAATCACGAAGCATTTGAAGACGCTTACGGGCACCAACTACAATTGGCATTGGAAGTGCTTTTGCAAAAGTTTGCGAGCGCATATTGTAGCGCAGAAAATCAATCACATCTTCATCTCCCGACACAAAAGCGCCAATCGTCGCCATCGCCTTTGCGAAAGTACCGAAGTAAACATCAATTTGGTCATGGCATCCCTGATGGTCTCCCGCGCCGCGTCCTTGTTCTCCTACTGTACCAAACCCATGCGCATCATCCACAAAAAGGCGAAACCCATATTCTTTTTTGAATTTGCATATCTCAGCGAGCTTTCCTTGATCTCCAGCCATACCGAAAACCCCTTCAGTGACAACTAAAATACCACCTCCAGTAACATCTGTTATGTTTTTTGCGCGTTCAAGCTGTTTCGCAAAACTCTCCATGTCGTTGTGAGAAAATACAAATCTCTTTCCCTGATGAAGACGAAATCCGTCAACCATGCAGGCATGAGACTCGCTGTCATACACAATGACATCATGACGACTTACAAGCGCCTCTATGGCAGACTGGCAACCTTGGTACCCAAAGTTTAAGAGGAAAGAATCCTCCTTCTGCATAAACTCAGAGAGGTCGTTTTCAAGTGCTTCATGTTCTGAAGTTTGGCCTGACATCATTCGGGCGCCCATAGGATATCCCATTCCCCACTTCTCGGAAGCTTCTGCGTCAACCTTACGTACTTCAGGGTGATTGGCAAGTCCCAAATAATTATTGACTGACCAAACCAACACTTCTTTGCCTCTAAAGGTCATGTGATTTGAAATTTCACCTTCTAATTTAGGGAAGGTAAAGTAACCATGTGTTTCTTTAGCGTGCTGACCGAGAGGTCCTCGGTCATTGCGAATGCGATCAAATATATCCAAGCGAATTTATTTTAGATGTAGTCGCAAAATTACTGCATCCAAACTAAAGTTTACAATAAGGTCTTACTAACTTCGCACTTGATTCGCTCCAATATGTTCAAAACTTCATTTATTGTTTCTTCTTTGGTGGTTTTATTCCTTTTTGCATCGGGATGTTCTGAATACAGCAAAGTATTGAAAAGTTCGGATGCAGAACTCAAGTGGGAATATGCGCAGACAGCACTAGATTCAGGGAAGTGCTTCAAAGCTTTGCCTTTGCTTGAAGAACTTGTCGGTCTGACAAGAGGCACACAACGTGCTCAAAAGGTTCAATATAACTATGCCCAAGCGCATTATTGTGTGAACGATTTCTATTTGGCCAGGTATTATTTACACAACTTTGCAAAAACTTTCCCCAACAGTGAACTGGTGGAAAGTGTCGAGTTTGAAGCAGCAATCTGTAGCTACAATTTATCTCCTAACTGGTCATTAGACCAAACAGAAACGATTTTGGCCGTGCAAGAATTGCAAGTATTTATGGACAGATATCCTGCTTCAGTGCACCGAGACAGCAGCCAAACCATGATCGACATGCTTCGTTCAAAACTTGAAAAGAAATCGTTTGAATCAGCAGCCATCTATCACAAAATAGGGCACTATAAGAGCGCCACAATTGCGATGAAAAATGCATTGAAAGACTTTCCTGACTCTCAATACCGCGAAGAACTTCAGTTTTTAATCCTCGACAGCTACTACCAATATGCCATTCAGAGCACAAATAGAAGGAAACTTGCTCGATTTAACGATGCTACGCTTGCTTTTCATACCTTTGCATCCCGATTTCCAGACAGTTCTTTTATACCTGATGCGGAACGTATCTATAAAAACTGTGTGAAAGGCGTGGAAACACTACAATCTGAAGAAAAATAGCAGAATGAACTTTAAGAACGTAAAAGCTGAAAGAACTACGGAAACCCGTAATACTCACAAGATCGAAACACTCGGTACAGGGAATCTTTATGAAACAATTGTTGTGCTTTCTAAAAGAAGCAACCAGCTTTCCCAAGATTTAAAGAAAGAATTGGCTGAAAAGATGGAAGAGTTTGTCATTCCAAATGACACACTTGAAGAGGTCTTTGAGAACCGTGAGCAGATTGAAATTTCCAAGTTTTACGAAAGACTTGCAAAGCCTCACAGCATTGCAATAAAGGAACTTGAAGACGAGCAGATTTATTTTCGTCACGATGAAAAAGTCAAAGAACTTGATTTAGTCCTCGAGGTAAAAGCGGAGGCAAAAGCGACTGAAGACAAGACAGACGACAAGGTGGCGGAGGCGAAGACTGAAGACAAAGCCTCATAAACGTGTGATATGACCGGATTTCCGGACCCCCAGAACGACCAACTTACTTTGCGGGGGCGTCGTGTTTTATTAGGTATTACAGGAAGCATTGCTGCTTATAAATCTGCATTTCTCGCCAGAGAAATGATTAAAAGAGGTGCTGAAGTCAGGATTGTTATGACACCAAGCGCTACTGAATTTATTACGCCACTCACCCTTGCAACTTTGGTGGGTAACCCTGTTCACTCAGATTTTACTGAAAGCCTTGAGTCTGGAGCATGGACAAATCATGTTGAATTGGGGCTGTGGGGCGATCTTTTTCTTGTGGCTCCATGTACAGCACAAACATTGTCATTTTTTGCACAAGGCGCTTGCACAAATTTACTACAAGCTGTATTTCTGAGTTCCAGATGCCCTGTCGCTGTTGCTCCAGCCATGGATTTAGACATGTTTACCAATGCCTCAACACAAGAAAACTTAAAAACACTTTCCGAAAGAGGAATTAAAATCATCGAACCTACTTCCGGTGCACTGGCAAGTGGCTTAGATGGAAAAGGGCGTATGGAAGAACCTGATGTGATCGCTGACTTTGTAGAGGCGTTCTTTTTGAGCAACATGCCTTTGTCAGGCAAAAAAGTGGTCGTGACAGCTGGGCCTACGGAAGAACCGATTGATTCAGTAAGATATTTGGGGAACAGAAGTACAGGTAAAATGGGATTTGCTTTGGCAAGCCGTTTGGCCGATCTCGGAGCAAGTGTCACACTGATCTCTGGTCCGGTGAATATAAAGACACCTCAAAGGGTCGCTGAGAGGATCGATGTGAGCACCGCTCAAGAAATGTATGATGCCACCACGCGCATCTGGCCGTCCATGGACGCCGGAATAGCATGTGCCGCCGTTGCCGACATGAGACCTGTGAATCCCGCAAACAAAAAACTTCACCGAGGGGATTTGCCCGATTCTATTTTACTTGAAAACACGCCTGACACATTGCTTGAAATGGGACGTACAAAGTCTTCGCACCAAGTATTGATGGGATTCGCTTTAGAAACCGATTCAGTAGAAGAAAGTTTGAAAAGTGCTGAATCGAAGCTCACAAGGAAGAACTTGGACTTTGTGGTCATGAACACTCTGGCTGACAAAGGTGCAGGATTCAACCACGACACAAATAAAGTAACTGTACTTCAAAGTGTCGGACCGCATACTGAAAAGCGTATTTTTGAGTTAAAGACTAAAAGAGAAGTCGCTTATGATCTAATTGAGCTGCTTTCAACCCTTCTGATTTAAAAAAATGACGTTAGAATTCCTTTCATTACACCCCTCCAATTTATTTAAAACCTGTGTTCTGTTTGGGGCAATTGTTCTTGCGAGCCCCTCTAAAATGACTGCACAAGAATTAAACTGCTCCGTTCAAGTCATCGCGCCTCAGATTGCCAATGTTGAACCAAGCGTCTTTGAAAGTCTGGAAGACGGGATTCGAGAATTCATGAATGGACGTCGGTGGACCAACGACAATTTTTCATTCGATGAACTGATAGAATGCACGATGCAAATCACCATCAGTGAAGCCATCGGAAATACTCGATTTAGTGGCTCTATCCAGATACAGAGTAACCGCCCTGTTTTCAATTCAGACTACAACACACCTGTCTTGTTTGTGCTGGATGGCGACTTTGAATTTGAGTGGGTTAATGGAACTTCTATTCTTTTCAACCCAGGTCAACACAGAGACAATCTGAGTTCTGTGCTTGCGTATTATTCATACATGATTATCGGGATGGATTACGACAGCTTTGGACTGGAAAGTGGTTCAGAATATCTTCTAAAAGCCCAAACCATCGTCGCAAACGCTCAGAACGCTGGCGGAAGTGGATGGAAGGCGAGTCAAAGCAAGCAAAACAGATATTGGCTCGTTGAAAATTACTTAAGCCAAACATTCAGACCGCTTCGTTTGTGCATGTACAATTACCACCGAAAAGGCTTTGATTTGTTATACGATGACATCGAGACCGCCAGGTTAAATATCGCGGACGCACTCATAGAGATGAGATCTACGAATAGAATCCGTCCAGGCTCGTATAATTTACAAGTGTTTTTTCTCGCAAAACATGATGAAATCATTAAACTTTTTGCTCCAGCATCAGAAGCAGAAAGAGTAAGACTCCTCCCCGTCCTCAAACAAATGGATCCGGGAAACATTTCTAAGTACGATAATGCATTGATGTAGTCAACCTTGTTAACTCGACTCCATATAAAAAACTTCGCATTAATTAGCGAACTCACTTTAGACTTTAAAGATGGGCTCACTGTTGTAACCGGTGAAACCGGATCTGGAAAATCAATCCTATTGGGCGCATTGGGTTTGGCTATAGGCGCTCGGAGCAACAGTTTAAACGTGAGACATGGTACTGATCTATGCATTGTCGAAGCCACCTTCATCTCTCCCATTACAAATAAAATTCTCGTTGATTTTAATCTGGAATTTGGCTCAGACAAAGAAAGCTTAGTAATCCGTAGAGAAGTGAGATCGACAGGCAAATCACGATCCTTTATTAATGATTCACTTGTTACTGCAGGTATCCTCAGAGAAGTTGGAAACAAACTCGTAGACCTCCATGGTCAAGATGAAACACGGGCTTTAATGGACAGAGTCACCCGGTTAGATCTTCTGGATGATTTCGGCGGACATGTGACCGTGAGAGATGCTTACCGAGCTGCATTTTCAGCATGGCGTTCAGCAGTGGATTCGCTCAACACATTAGAAGCTGAAGCGAATCAGCCTCAATCTGACAGAGATTATCTTAAATTTCAACTTGAAGAACTGTCCGAATTGGGACTACACTCCTTAAATCAAGAGGCGCTGGAGGAAGAACACAATCGACTTAAACACGCCACAGAACTTGCGACGGGTCTCCATGCTTCATTTGAACTTTTAGACAGTCACCCTGAAGGCAGGGATGCCATATCTTCCTTAGAAAGCGCCATAAAAGAAATGGAGGCCATTGAAATGTATAGCAAAGATGCTTTCGACTTACTAGAGAGACTTAAAAGCGTACATATTGAAATGCGGGATATCGCACTTGAATCAAGTCATTTATCCGAAAGCATTCAGCACGACCCCGCAAGATTAGATTTGATAAACGCAAAAATGGAAGCGCTATCGAGTGCACTTCACAAACACAATGTTCCAAATGCCGGAGCTCTGTCACTCGTGGAACAAGAATTAAACAGAAGGATAGAAAAGTGTGATGGAATAGAAGAAGCCATTCACCATGCGCGGGCAGCTGTAAATGTCAAAAAAGAAGCTTTAGAACAAGCCGGGAAAGCCTTGATGAAGGAACGTGAGAAGTCTGGAAAGGAACTGATGAATCTGGTCCACCATCAATTGGCCCCACTCAAGCTCCCACATGTAGAAATGTCTTGGGCCTTTTCTGAACTGAACACACCAGACCTGATAGGAATAGAAGATGTGGAGCTGTTGTTTAGTGCGAACCCTGGGTCTCCGACCCAACCCATTTCACACATTGCCTCTGGAGGAGAGCGGAGTCGTGTGATGCTCGCATTTAAAGCGGCATTGGCCAAACGCACCACAGTTCCTACCATCGTATTAGACGAAATAGATACGGGAGTGTCAGGCGACGTTGCAACACGCATGGCATCCACCATGCGCGAGATGTCATCGGGTCAACAGGTGTTTTCAGTGACGCACCTGGCTCAAGTAGCTGCTTCTGGAAACCATCACCTTGAAGTAAGTAAAAAGACAAACAACAGTGAAGCTATTACGCAAGCTGTATATCTCGCGACGCAAGAACGCAATGAAGCAATTGCAACGATGCTAAGTGGAAGCCAAGTGAGTGAAGAAGCCCGAGCCGCAGCGAAAGTTCTTCTGTCGCGCTAAGCCAATCTTAGAATTTCCAGTCTAAAGAGATTGAGGGGAGAAACGGAAGTTGATTCTTCCTTTGGCCTGTCAGACGATTGATGTAAAATACATTTTCACGGCTGTAGACATTTGTGACACCAGCAGTAAAATCCAAATCACCTCCCATCACATCTTGAAATGTTCTTTTAACACTCATGTCAAGCCTGTGATATGAAGGAAGACGGCCCTCGTTTAAATCCGCATAATAAATGGAGACCTGCCCTGCATTTTGGGTAATATAATCTGAATAGATTCCATCATTCACATTTGGAGATTGATAGTAACCTTGGCTTTGCGTAAATGGCAAACCAGAACCCAACGCCCATCTCGCACTTATCTGCCATTCCTTGTTCGCTCCGAAATCTTGAGAAGCAACGAGGTTTACATTGTGACGTCTGTCAAATACCGGGTCGTACCATCGGCTTCCATCCCACCTGTCAACATTGCCTAGTCCGTAAACGAGCCAGAGATAAGAATTGCGTTTTTCGTATTTAAGGACCATATCAACCCCATTTGCAAACCCGCTTTCTATAATGTAATCAAGTCGCAGAA
Organism: uncultured Flavobacteriales bacterium; assembly: GCA_905480095.1. Lineage (GTDB taxonomy): Bacteria > Bacteroidota > Bacteroidia > Flavobacteriales_D > Sanyastnellaceae > UBA974. The sequence goes on along the minus strand of CAJQPF010000033.1, from coordinate 16,638 downwards.
CTTCAGGCACATCGTTGTGATCTGCATCATCGGGAAATAGTTTCTGGCGATTTGTATTTGTGAGTTGGGTAAAATGCTTAACGTAACCTTCAACATTGAGGTTGAGGAATTCTGTCAGATCATACTCAAATCCAGCAACGACGTGATTTGCGGTTTGGAGTGAATGAGCCACATCTCTAACAGAACCTGATGGGGTCGTAAACTCATCTTGGAGGTTATCTGGTCCAGAGAGAAATCCATAGAACAAATTCACCACATCTCTGTCAGAGTTTGCTGAGATGATGTTTTGTGAATACATGCCTGCAGCAAACTTCAGACGAAGTCGCTCATTGTATTTATATTTCATACCTATTCTAGGTTCTGGACGAAACTTCGACAATGAACTATAGTATTGCAGGCGCAAACTGGGCTGTATGATAAGCTTCCCTCTATTTATTGTGTAATCAACATAACCGCCAAATTCAGTTGTGTTCTCGACTTGCTTGACAACGACGCTTAGCGCGTTAAATGTCTTATAATCCGTTTCTACACCAACCACTTCAAGTCCATATTGGATGTTATCCTCACCGAGGACATACTTGAAATCTAAACCAAAGTTGAAACCATTGACATTGCTATATCTGTCTGGCAAGCTCTCCTCCATAAGATCTATGCTGTAGTTACTCAATGCAAAATGCCCATTTACAAGAACCGCTGACCCAGGAGGAACAATGGTAAACGTTCCACCTCCACCCACATTTTTCCAACCGTAATCCGCAAAAGATGTACCTGTTGAATCATCTAAAACACTCGCATTGTCAGAAAATCCGAATCCGAATAAACTCAGCTTTGATCCACCCCCTCCAAATGTAATCTTTCCATAACTATCTGTAAATCCAAATGGCAATCGCCCCCCATCTATATACGGATATAAAAATTCAGATGTTTTCTCCAAATAACTGTGTTTTAAAGACAACAAGTAACTGATTCCTCCTGAATTGTTACTCATTTTCTTTAAGGGTCCCTCTAACAAGATTTTTGCGCCGAAAGGACTTGCACCTAACATTACTTTCTGTTCACGCATATTTCCGTCACGCGTTTTAATATCCATTACAGAAGAAATGCGACCCCCATATTTTGCAGAAAAAGCACCTGTATATATATCGGCATTTGCAATTGCATCCGAATCAAACACGCTAAACAATCCAATGCTATGAAATGCATTGTAAATAATCATTCCATCTAACAAGACTTTGTTTTGAATAGGAGAACCTCCACGAATGTATAATTGCCCCCCTTGGTCACCTGTAGATACGAATCCTGGAAGAACTTGAAGCACTTGAACCAAGTCAGGTGTACCACCAAAGCTAGGGATATGCTTTAGGTCGGCAGGCCGTATGGTTTCAACAGACATACGTACACTGTTCCTCTGCTCTTCCCTGTCTGCATTCACTTCTGCTCCACCAAGCTGAATCACACCTTCATCAAGCAAGTAGCTTTTTGTTAGCACTTTACCTGATTTTATATAAATCTTTTCTTTAATATTTTCATACTCTATACTAGATACGACCAAGGAATATTCTCCTTCGGGAACTTTACTTAAACTGTAGAAACCGGAGACGTCAGTGATGACACCATATGATGTTCCTTCGAGGGAGACACTCGCAAACATAACTGCTTCTCCTGATGATTTAGACTGAATAAATCCTTTGACTGTACCCTGAGAAAAAAGGGGGGCACAAAAAAGGAAAGCGAATAGCGTAGCTATATAAATCAGACCGTTTCTAGATTCTTGCATGGACGCGCAAATATAACACCTATTGCCATCATCTTTTTTTCTATTATCTTTCGGCATGAAATCTGCTATAAAGTAAACATGAAGACAATTACAATCCATAATGCTTGGCTACTCAGCTTGCTGTTTATTGCCTCTCTCACTCTTTCTAACGATATAAGTGCCCAGAGAGGCAAGCAAGACGACGAGGGAAAACCTCGTAAACCGCTCATCTCTGAACAGGAATACAACAAACTGTTAATGTGGATTGTTGACGAGAAGTATGAAAATGTGCTTTATAAATGCATCCGTTACACAGAAGATGACAAGACAAAGAAGGAACCTCTGCCCTACATATACATGGGACAAGCCTATCTGGGAGTCCACCTCACAGATGACCCCGATCTTAGAGAGCAGTATCAGTCTGACAAAAACAAAGCTTTAAAGAACAGCTTAAAATACACTTCTAAGTTTGTGAAAAAGGACAAGGAAAAAGAGTTTTACCATGAATTCATTGAGTTCTATGACATCCTTTGGGGTGAAACAAAAAACGCCGCTGAAACAGAGGTGGACAATATGAAATACACAAAAGCAAAGTCTTACTACAAGTACTTAACGGATATCGACCCTGAAGACCCCGGAGCTTGGTTGATGTACGCCGCAGTATATCAGCAACTTAACTCCAAAAAAGAAGCCAAGGAAACGTACGAAAAAGCACGTAACCTCCTCCTTGATTTCGGGGGACGTGGCTTAAGAGAAGTCCAAACTGAACTTCTTCACTCTGCAATCATTTACAATGCTGAATTACTGTCTACTATTGACAGAGCTGCAGCATTAGAATGGCTCGCACTTGGTGATGATTTGTTCAGTGGAGACCGAGAGTTTGAAGCTGTTAAGCGAAGCATCGGAGGATGATTGTCAAAGAAGTAGACGACACGTCCACTCCTGAATATCAGCACCCATTTCTCAGCCCTTCATGGCTAAACTTTTGTGGCGCCAGCTATACCATTTTCGAAACAGCAACAAGTGTTTCTGCCCTATCTAGATTTTCCATGCGCGGGATCCAGGTCCTGGCAACGCCCCCCTGGGCTTTAGATTGTGGACTTTCATCCGAGACACCCACTAAAGAATACGTCGCACTAACCTCAAATTGGAGCGATCGATCTGAGGCCTTAAAAATCATTGACCTCCCACCTTTGCCGGAAAACTCCAGTCTCACAAAGGCCAGCATAAAAGTAAATACACCCAGGTCATTTAAAATTCAGTGGAAACATACGCGACAGATTCTTTTAGAAACGCCACTTCCTAACAACAGAAGAAAACAAGTCAATAGGGCGAAACGAGAAGGAATCACATGCCACCTCTCAAACGACTGGTCAAACGTCATCTCTCTGCATAACGAAAGCCGAATAAGAAAGGAAATACATTCAGACAGTTTCCAACTGAGTACACTACTAAACTCTGTTTCAAAGATGACATCCAGTTTTGCTATAGAAGCATTAGATGCTAATGGAAAATGTATTGCTGCTGGCGGATTTGTTTATGTGAATGCAGCTACATGCCTGTATTCATTTGGCGGGCAATCCCGAAGTAAAATTTCAGGAATCGCATCTGTAGCCATGCTTTCATTCGCGATGGAAGAGGCGCGAACTCATGGGGTGACAACATTCGATTTCGGAGGAAGCGCTGATCCAGGCGTAGATCGCTTTTACAAGGAGTTTGGTGCGGCGAGAGTGGCACGTGCACGGCTCGTCTATGCTTCATGGTGGCTTAGACCATTTTTAAGATTCATACGCCCAGATTTGACTTAAGGGCGAGATCCTGAATTGTACATGGATTCAATTATCTCCACCACTTCTATGCCTTCAGAAATCGGGGTTGAGATTTGGGCGCCATTTCGAAGGACATCGACAACGTTAGAGATGACATGGTGATGATTCGAGGCCGACCCTTTGTACGCGCCGTAATCGTTAGGTGGAGCTGAAGCGGGGAGATCCGTCATCTCGTAGTCCAGAATGTCACAATGAACCACCTTTTCCATGTACTGACCCGCGATACGGAGTGTGCCATGTTCAGCAATTAAGGTGAGTGAACTTTCAAAATTTGATTTAAACAAAGAGGTCGAGAAGGTGAATGACCCCCATCCTGAGCGAAGGAAGTCGAAGGAAATAGATCCAGAATCTTCAAACTCGGTATTGTGGCTGTGAGATTGGTTTTTAAAGATGGCACTCGGAGAAGATATCCCGCCAAAAATCCAATACATGACATCTATAAAGTGTGAAAACTGTGTGAAGAGCGGCCCACCATCTAGCGCCATGGTCCCACGCCAAGGACAGGACGCATAATATGAATCGTCCCTGTTCCAGAAACATTGAATGTGGACCTGGCGGATTTCACCTAGTTTACCCGACTCCACAAGAGATTTTAGCCATACAGAAGGAGGTGCAAAACGGTTTTGCATGACACAAAAGACAAGCTTGCCTGTCGAAGCAGACGCTTCAGCCACCAGGCGCGCATCGGATACAGAAAGCGCAATGGGCTTTTCAAGCACGACATGACATCCCGCTTCTAGAATCTGAATGCATTGGGCTGCATGAAGCCCGTTGGGAGTACATACACTGATGACTTCAGGAAGTGGAGAATGGGCCAGCAAAGCATCAATGGAAGGATAGATCGAGATCTTCTTACCCTCAGAATCACTTTCTAGAGAAGCCGACACGTCCGCAACATCTGCAACAGATCGCAGTTCAGCACCGGGATGTGCGTCAATAGTAGCGGCATGGCGCTTTCCGATATGGCCATAGCCCAAAACGGCAAAAGAAACTGGATTTTTCACTTGGGCAAATGTACAAGAGTGAAGGGAGAATCGGACAGGGTGTCAGGTTTCTGTCTCTCAGAAAAGAGAAAATGACATATAAAACTGACAAGATGCACGTTGCACCCTCAAATTTTGCAGTGGCAAGGGATTTGTCTAAGAGGGGATGTAAACAAACGAAAAAACAAAAGACATGAGTAAAATCATTGGAATCGATCTCGGAACAACCAACAGCTGTGTATCAGTGATGGAGGGAAATGAACCTGTGGTCATTAACAACAGCGAAGGAAAGCGTACGACACCTTCCATCGTTGCATTCATCGCCGACGGCGAAAGAAAAGTAGGTGAGCCTGCAAAGCGCCAGGCCATTACCAACCCTACAAAGACTATTTCTAGTATCAAACGCTTTATGGGCAGTTCTTTTACAGATGTAGCAGAAGACATCAAGCGCATGCCGTATGAAGTCATTAAAGGCGACAACAACACTCCCAAAGTGAAGATTGACGACCGCTCATACACGCCTCAAGAGATTTCAGCAATGGTGCTTCAGAAAATGAAGCGCACAGCAGAAGACCACTTGGGGACAGAAGTGACGGCTGCAGTGATTACTGTACCTGCTTACTTTAACGATGCACAACGTCAAGCAACAAAAGAAGCTGGCGAGATTGCTGGACTTGAAGTGAAGCGTATTATCAACGAGCCTACCGCTGCAGCACTTGCTTACGGTCTCGAAAAGAAATCAATCGATCAGAAGATCGTTGTCTTTGATCTCGGTGGTGGTACACACGACGTGAGTATTCTCGAGCTCGGTGATGGTGTGTTCGAAGTGCTTTCTACAGATGGTGACACTCACCTGGGTGGAGATGACTTTGACCAAACCTTAATCGAATGGCTCGTTGCAGAATTCAAGGAAGAAAATGGAGGAATCGATCTCAGTAAAGATCCGATGTCTCTACAACGTCTTAAAGAAGCTGCAGAGAAAGCAAAGATTGAACTCTCTAGCACGACGAGTACAGAAATCAACCTTCCGTACATCATGCCTGTAGATGGCGTTCCGAAGCACCTTGTGCGTTCATTAACCCGAGCGAAGTTCGAACAACTTTGTGATGAATTAATCAAGCGTTCTATCAAGCCATGTGAATCTGCACTTAAAGCAGCTGGACTTAATAAAGGAGATATCGACGAAGTGATACTCGTAGGAGGATCTACGCGTATTCCTGCTGTTCAAGATGCAGTACAGGCATTCTTCGCAAAAGAACCATCTAAGGGCGTTAATCCTGACGAAGTGGTCGCTATCGGAGCTGCTATTCAAGGTGGTGTTTTATCAGGAGACGTGACAGACGTTCTCCTTCTAGACGTCACGCCTCTTTCTCTAGGTATCGAGACAATGGGCGGTGTTTTCACCAAGCTGATCGAAGCAAACACAACGATCCCTACGAAGAAATCTGAAACATTCTCAACTGCAGCGGACAATCAGCCTAGTGTTGACATCCATGTTTTCCAGGGAGAAAGAGCAATGGCCAAGGACAACCACCCCATCGGTCAGTTTCAACTGTCTGACATCCCTCCTGCTCCACGTGGTACGCCACAAATCGAAGTCACTTTCGACATCGACGCAAATGGAATCATCAACGTAAGCGCGAAGGATAAGGCCACTGGCAAAGAGAACAAAGTGCGCATCGAAGCTTCTTCAGGCCTTTCTGAAGCAGACATCGAGCGTATGAAGGCTGAGGCAGAAGCGAACGCTGACGCTGACAAAGAGACAAAGGACAAGGTTGAGACAATCAATCAGGCTGACTCTCTGATCTTCCAAACTGAGAAGCAACTCAAAGAGTTCGGAGACAAAATACCTGCTGAAAAGCTCACGCCGATCAACGAAGCGCTTACTGAACTCAAAACGGCCCACGAGCTAGGCGATGTCGATGCTTGCAAAGAGCGCATTGAGAAACTCAACACTGCGTTCCAAGCTGCAAGCGAAGAAATGTATGCAGACAAGGGTGAGGGAGCTGATGCAGGAGCTCCAGGTGCGGATGCTTCTGGTTCTAGCGAAGGCGAGCAAGAAGTGACCGACGTCGATTTCGAAGAAGTGACTGACGAAGAGTCTAAGTAATCTCCTCGAAACCCGAGTTCACCATCGAATTCGATTCCCAGAATCATCTTCGACTTGACAACAAAAAAAAAGACCCCTCTCACGAGGGGTTTTTTTTTGCTTGACAGCCATACAGATTTACCACCAAAGCATCAAACCGCGCGACTGAGTCGCTATAATTTAAAATTTTTAATCCCGGACGCAACGAGCAGACCCGCCGGCGTCTCGATATATCAAGTGGTTAGGGGAGACATTGTCTGAGAAGTTGTACAGGATACGTCCCAGTGACCAAATTCCACTAACTGAAGAGGCCCTCCAATAGCAGTCGCTCCCAATGCTGGAGAAACCATAATAATCATTGCCGTCTGGGTCTGTATGGGACCAGCGATGGCCGCTTGGGAGGCCTGTGAAACCACTCGAGTTAGATCCGTTACCGCCGTTATACCACCCAGATGTGGATTTCATAGCATACCCTGCTCCACTCTCTCCGCCTAAGAAGTTAGTTAGCTGAGTGAACTCTCCATCTGATGGAATATGCCAACCACTTGGACAGATATCTTCTGTCATTACTGCAGGCCAGTTGTACAACACTCCGTAGGTTGCGTAATTATTAGTTGCTTGAGCAGCTGTTACATCAGATCCTTGGTAACCGTAAACGTAGTAGTAAGGGTCGGAAGAGGAATAAGCGCTGACAGGCGAAACCTCAGGGAGGTAACGGCAGTTTTCTGAGAACCAACACTGCTCACCTATTTGGACTGTAGAGTAGTCGTAGCCTTCGTGCGAGATGAGATCTCCACACGCAATACAGTCATTCGTGCCGTTTACAACTCCACAATTATCTGTACAAGTGGAATTATCTCCGTTTACAACGCCACAAGCGTCTAAACAAGTTGAGTTGTCTCCGTTTGGAACACCACACTGATCTAAGCAAGAGTTGTCTCCGTTAACAACGCCACATGCATCTGTACAAGTGGAATTATCTCCGTTTGGAACGCCACATTCGTCTAAACAAGTTGAGTTATCTCCGTTTGGAACGCCACAAGCGTCTAAACAAGAATTATCTCCGTTTGGAACGCCACAAGCGTCTAAACAAGAATTATCTCCGTTTGGAACGCCACATTCGTCTAAACAAGTTGAGTTATCTCCGTTTGGAACGCCACATTCGTCTAAACAAGTTGAGTTGTCTCCATCACAAACGCCACATTCATCATAATACAAACAACTGCTGTCATCTATGGACGCACTAGAGTCGTAGTTACAAGCAGTATCATCACTACAGCCTAGGAGAATAGTAGATACGGGAATCCATGCAGTACCGTTCCATCTTAACAACTGTCCACTTGCTGTTCCGTCTGGCAAAGCATTTTCAGCTATCTGTTGATTTAAATTATCAATTTCTTGTTGGAGGGCTGACAAAGTAGCCTCAACATAGTTAACATCAATAAGCTGAATAGATGCTATTTGATTTTGTAGGTCTTGAATAACTTGCAAAAGATTTACTCCATCTATCTGTATCTCACTTGGGGAGAACTCTCCTCCATACACCCCTAAAATATCTAAGAGGTCTGGGGAAGCTATCGTTCCATCCACGTCTCCGTCTGGGTTATACGGGTAAGTAATCGACTCTTGAGCAGAGAAAGAACAGCAAAGGCTTATTAAGGCAAGTGAAAATAAAGTTCTCATAGTCTTGGTTTTAAGACTAACAAGATACGATAATTATTTTATGTGTAGCCAAGAGGGTCGCTGCACACAAGTTCTTTCAGTAGAATTTGACCTTTTAATGAAGTCAACTAAATATACCAATTCTTATTTAATTCTTATAGTATCTTGGAGGCATGGGACAAACGAATAAATCTAACCGAAGAGAATTTATAGGAAGGTTGGCAACCATTGGAGGCGTTTTGGGCCTTTCACCGTTTGCAATAAACCGGATGTTAGGGAGTGAGCTTGCAGAATTTGAAGGCATCCAGAAGCTTGAACTGGAGGCAGAAAAAGGCCAAGCAACCATGGTCAGCACCTGGAATCACGGATTAATCGCAAATAAAGTCGGATTTAAAGCACTCGCAAAAGGAGGTTCTGCATTAGATATGATAGAAGCAGCAGCGCGGATTGTAGAGGAAGACGCAGAAGGCCTGAGCGTAGGGTTAGGTGGATTGCCCGACCGAGACGGCATCGTAACGTTAGATGCGTGTTGTATGGACCATTTGGGGCGTGCGGGTTCGGTCGCCGCACTTCAGGACATCATTTACCCCCTTTCAGTAGCTCGTAAAGTGATGGAAGAGACGCCGCACGTCATGCTCGTGGGAGAAGGCGCGAAGATGTTCGCCCTCGAACAAGGGTTTGAGAGCGTCAACCTTCTCACAGAGAAAGCGCATAAAGCTTGGCAGAAATGGAAAGAGAAAAACGAATACAAGCCCGTAATCAATATCGAAAATCACGATACGATAGGGATTCTCGCATTAGATCACGAAGGGCGACTCTCTGGCGGATGCACGACATCTGGCGTATCGTTTAAGATGCACGGACGCGTAGGCGACAGTCCGATCATCGGAGCCGGGCTTTTTGTAGATGGGAATGTGGGGGCAGCAACCGCTACTGGGCTTGGAGAAGCCGTCATGAGAACGGTAGGCTCGTTCCTGGTGGTGGAATTAATGAGGGGAGGCATGAGTCCACAAGACGCATGTGAAACAGCGGTGAAACGCATCATTGACAGCATGGACGTGACGGACTTACAAGTGGGGTATTTGGCCTTAGATAAACACGGAAACCATGGAGCCCACGCTATACACGGAGGGTTTAATTACGCGCTTACGACAGAAAAGTCCAGTGAGCTGATCAATGCGAGCAATGGTTAAAGGCCCAGTAACAACATCCCCGTTCTCGGCTTGGATACGCGTCTTAAGGCCTGGGAATTTGATGATTATTGCGGCGTCGATCGCAGTTCTTAGGTGGAGCTATTCAAATCACATCCCCGAAAGCGGAGAATACTTTTTAGAGATGTTGTTTATTCTACCGCTTGTGCTTTTGGCTGCCGGAGGGAATATCATCAATGACTATTTCGACATCAAAGAAGACAGGGTGAACAAACCGGAACGCGCGCTTGTAGGGCGTGTCTTAAAACGAAGAATCGCGCTTGTAAGTCATTGGGGTCTGAGTGCTGCGGGACTGATCATTGCGGGGATTCTCTCAGTGAAAATACACACGTCGATTCCATTTGTAATCGCCCTGATTGTTGCCATTGTGCTCTTTCTATATTCCACGAAATTCAAAGGGAGTGTCCTTGTCGGAAATGTGATCGTCGCATGCGCCATCGCTTCTGTTGTGCCATTTGCATATGCCGATTCCATTGACACCTCTCCCCCACTATTTCAAGCCCTCACCCTTTTCATCTGGGAATTTGGAAGTCTCACGGGGGCGATCTTTTTAATCGTTTTCATACGAGAACTCGTGAAGGACATCGAGGATCTCGACGGAGACCGAAAAGCCGGACATTTAACGCTCCCCATCACATACAGCCCTCAGACAAGCTGGAGACTCATCCATGCTCTTTTGATGCTGCTCACAATATGTGTCGGCTACATGCAATACGAAGTCGGGTTCGGAATCATACAAGGCATCTTCCTGGGAATTTACCTCAACATCCTTCGTTGGGCTTGGAAGAAAAAGGTTACCCAACTTTCTGCTTGGCTTAAACTTCTCCTTGCAGCAGGTTTGGTGTGGTTGGTTGTCTTAGGGTAACAGAACGCTTGACGTAGGAATTAATCAGTGAGAACGATCGTTTTTACTGTTTTCCCATTGGAATACTTTTCAAGCTTCATGCCCCTATCTCCTGTAGACCAAACTTTTCCTCTTACATCGAATTCTCCTAAAACATGTCCTGGATTCACAAGCTCATCACACTCAAATCCGTTGACGCTCCTCACATCAAATGCAATGCCGCCTGGGACAGTGCCTGCAACAAAGGAAGATACATACTCTCCTGAGGCGCTGATGATTTGAACTTCAGCAGCGTCAAAGAAATTCGTTACCGTAGCATAAACATCACCGTTGACTGGGTTTAAAGCCATGCGGTAGTATGAATCCGTAGCAGGGCCCCACGTCACTGTGGAAGGCGCTAAAGTCGATACAGAAGCCTTTCGCATGCCCAGCTCATTCGTAATTTGGAAAACAAGTTCATCGCCTAAAACTGCCGCCGCATTACATCCTGCTAACACTCCTCCTACGACAACCGTATTAACTGAAGCCGATACTGATCCGAGTGAGGGAAGCTCGACGCGAGATAAGCTGGTCGACGAAAAATCCATGTTATTGACGAGCAGAACCTCTTCATCGGTGACTTGAATGTGCGAAGGGTTCTTTCCATCATCGCCTAAATCATGTTCAGAATAATCGCCTGTTGTGAGGTCATAAACACCCACAATACCCACTTCTTGTCCAAACTCAAATCCATTGTTTATCGCGATATACGCCACACCTTCTTTGATCGAAATCCCCTCTGACGCATAGCCTACTCCTATTTCGGACGGCAATTCACCTGCCCATGCCAAAGTCTCTGAATCGAACCACACCAAATACGAATCGAATGCGATTGAACCAAATGTCACAGGATCATAATCACCTCTCGTCACATAGATCATTCCATCAAAATATGCGAGCTGCCTCACGCCTTGCAGCATCACTTCAGCTTCAATTTCGAATGTGTTTAAGTTCATCTTCACGATTTTGTTGTCGGCGCCAATAAATGCCGACCCCTCCGCAACAACGATGTCAGTCGTAAATCTCGACCCTTCGAATTCCATCACCTCTGTCAGCATCTGCGACACCGGGTCATACACTCCGACAGAAGCCAACTCAGTCATCTCACCTGTAGTCCAATCCTGCACCCCTTCATTCAATACCCACACAGAATTTACGTAATCGTCCTGTGCTGTTATTGTAAATGAAAACCCTAACGAAGCAATTGCGACAATTACAAAAGAAAAAATACGATTCATGGTTTGTTGTTTTTTATTTGCGCAAAAGTAACAATGGTTATCCTCTAACTCAATCCATTATTATTAAAAAAAGCATTAAAATAAAAAGGGCCGACCTTGTTAGGCCAGCCCTTTTATTTAGAAATGTTCTATGATCATTCGTATTCCACTTTTCTCAAAGTAGAATGTTCTGATTCATTATTCATAGACTGTGCCCCACGCAATGAGGAAGTCTAACAAGTCTTGAGCTTGAACAGAACCATCACCATTGAAGTCTGGACATACTTGGTACGTACAGCTAGAATCTTCAAGGTTCGCAAGTGGATTGAAGTTCAATGCTTCAGAATCTGTACATCCCGTGAACACACAGTTTCCACTATCCTCCGTTGCAGATGCATCGTAGTTCGAAGCTGTCGGATAAGTACATCCGGTCACTGTTACATCAATAAGTTGGTTCAACGGCACGGCAGTTGCACCACATGCTTCGTTAACCCAGTCTATAGACCAGTCTGGACCAGAAGACCCATACGAGATTAAGAACTCAAGAAGATCTTCTAACTGAACCACTCCGTCGCCATTGAAGTCCGCACTCATAGGCGTGTTCGAACAGTTGTCGTCGTCATTGTTTGCATAAGCGTTGTAGTTACTGTATTCTGAGCTCATACATCCAAAGAATGTACACGAACCGTCGTCATGAGTCGCAGCAACATCGTAGTTCGTAGCTGTTGAATAGACACATCCTTCAACAACTTCGCCACAGTTTCCTTCCGCATCTGGGAACTCACAAGCACCATCACTGAGTGTCGCATTTGGATCGTAGTTACAAGCTGAAGGAGCGATACATCCAGCACAGCTCGTAAACTCACATGATCCATCATCTGAGAGCGCCATAAAGTCGAAGTTACACGCTGTCTGGTCTGTACATCCAACTGATGGGTATTGACAAGAACCTGAATCATCTGTCGCCGCTGGATTGTAGTTCAGAGCTGTTGAATCAGTACATCCAACAATTTCGTCCCCATCACATACACCATCTTCATCAGAATCCATCAAACAGTTGCCCAAACAATCGTAGCCAGCATCCGCAAAGACACAAGAACCATTCGGATAAATCACCCCTGCATCATAGTTACAAGCTGAAGGCGTCGCACAACCAAAGCATGAAACAAAGTCACAAGAGTCATCAGAAATATTTGCATCTGGGCTGTAATTACACGCTGTGAGAATCATACATCCATAAACATCATATGTACAAGAGTTGTCATCAAATGTCGCAGACGGGTCGAAATTGTTTGCCGTATCGTCTGTACAACCAAGACAACTTGTGTACTCACAAGAGCCATCATTCACATCAGCAGTGTCGTCAAAATTACACGCATTTGAATTTGTACACCCTGAGATCAAACAAGATGTGTAATCACAAGATCCCGCTGCCTGAGCATTTGGATCGTAGTTACAAGCTCCTTCATCCGTACATCCAATGATGACACATAAATCACCGTTTGCATCGAAGAATTCACAAAGTCCCTCTTCACCGAAGTTACAAGCTAGAGGATTAGAGCAAATTGCTCCAGGCATAGGCTGAGGCATTCCAAAGAGACAAGAGAAGTCACATGACCCAGGCAAGTAGTAATCTGCTGCCCCTGGTATGTAGTTACAGGCAAAAGGTAAAGTACATCCGCCCGTTAGGTTAATACAAGACCCATCATCGTCAGTCGCATTCGGATTGAAGTTATTTGCTGACGGATCAGTACAACCCGCAATCTCTAACTCATCACAAACTCCATCAGAATCAGCATCATTGATACAGTTCCCATCACAATCAACAAACTGACTTACAGGGTATAGACATGCGCTCGTTGAATTAATAGTTGCATCAGAGTCAAAGTTACAAGCCGTCACATCCATACATCCTACACATGATGCGAAGTCACAATCCTCGAAGACTAAGAAGTCAGCAGAAGCATCATAGTTACACGCAAATGGAAGAATACAACCTCCTACCAAACAAGAGCCATCGTCATCGGTCGCAAGTGGGTTGAATCCAGGATTGGTTGGGTCAGTACAACCCAAGATCTCAAACTCATCACATATTCCATCAGAATCCGTATCGTTGATACACACACCTTCACAATCATACCCGTAATCTGGGAAAGTACAGCTTCCATTATTCAATGTCGCTGTAGCATCATAGTTACAAGCTGCAGAATCCGTACAACCTGCACAAGACGTAAATTCACAAGAACCAGGTAACTGATAGTCCGCAGTTATGGAATAGTTACAAGCAAATTCTATTATACATCCACCTTCGAGACAAGACCCATCGTCTACGTTAGCAGCAGGGTTGTATCCCGGATTCGTGACATCTGTACAACCTAGAATTTCAAGCTCGTCACAAATGCCATTCTCGTTTACATCATTCACACAGTTACCTTCACAATCATAAGCAAATTGTGGGTATGAACATGTTCCATCATCTTGGTTTGCATCCTCATTGTAGTTACATGCATCAGCATCTATACAACCAGGGATTACAGACGTATACACAATGGTCTGCAGGAACGTTGAAGTATTTCCACAACCATCAACAACTGTATAGGTTCTTTCTGTTGTCGTTGTTGCGCCTGTAACATCTATAATTACGTCTGCGTAGCTCCATATAGGGTTTAAGTCACATGCATCCCAAACAAGAACGTTCGGTGTCGGCATCTCATCTCCAATGGCCTCGTCAAGGTTGACAAGAGCATCTGGTGTTAATGTAAATATTGGTGCCGTAGTATCAACAACGCTTATTATTTGAGTAAGTGCCGATGCGTTTCCTGCATCGTCCGTTGCAGTAAAGGTTCTATGCACAGCATAATTACCTGAACAAGTACCCGCAATTGTTAAAGTGGTTACAATAACACTCACATCTCCACAGTTATCGGTCGCAGAAGCATCAGCCAATACCATTGTCTCTCCACACTCCATACTGTAATCCTCTGGGATTGTAAGCTCAGGAGCTGTTGTATCAACAATCGTAATCGTCTGCGTATCGGTTGTAAAATTGCCACAATCGTCAGTCGCCGTAAAGGAACGTGTAATCACATAGTTGCCAATTGCATTTCCCGGTGTTGTCCATTCTGCGATAGTAACTGAAGCACTTCCACACGCATCAGTAGCAACCGCTTGATCCATAGGGTGATCATCTGAACACTCTGCAGTATAGCTCTCAGGAACAGTTAATTCTGGAGAAGTTGTATCAATAAAGTTAAAGACTTGTGTCGCCTCTGAAACATTACCACAATCATCCGTTGCTGTAAACACACGCGTAACAATGAATTCCCCCAAACACTCTCCCGGAGTAGTCGTATCTAAAAACACAATATTAACCTCACCACAGTTATCAGTCGCCGTAGCAGATTCATAAGACGGTGTCTCTGAACATTCAGAAACCACGTCAGCAGGTACATAAGTGAATACAGGAGCAGTCGTATCGATAATCGTAATCGTCTGAGTTGCTGATGTCGCGTTGCCACAATCATCAGTCGCTGTGAATTCACGGGTAATACTGTAATCACCTGCACAAGCGCCAGGAATCGTCGTCTCTACTACATCAATCACTACCTCACCACAGTTGTCAATCGCAGACGCGTCATCCATCGGATGTATGTCTGAACACTCAGCGGTATAATCCGCTGGAACGCTTATAAACACTGGAGAAGTTGTATCTATTATCGTGATTGTCTGTGTTGATGAAGTAGAATTACCACAGTCATCGGTAGCCGTAAACTCACGCGTGATCGTATAATCACCAGCACATAAGCCAGGGATCGTGGTCTCAATTACATCTATAGTGACATCTCCACAGTTATCGGTCGCAGAAGCAGTCTCCATTGGATGTGCGTCTGAACACTCAGCGGTGTAATCCGCTGGGATTGTAAGCTCAGGAGCTGTTGTGTCGACAATCGTGATCGTCTGAGTCGCTGATGTTGCGTTGCCACAATCATCCGTTGCAGTAAACGTACGGATGACGCTATAGTCTCCAGCACATAGACCAGAGATCGTTGTCTCAACAACATCAATGGTGACCTCTCCACAGTTGTCTGTCGCAGAAGCGTCGTCCATTGGATGCGCGTCTGAACACTCAGCGGTGTAATCAGATGGGATCGTAAGCTCAGGAGCTGTTGTATCAATAATCGTAATCGTCTGAGTCGCTGATGTTGCGTTGCCACAATCATCAGTCGCTGTAAACGCACGCGTTATAGTGTAATCACCTGCACAATCACCTTCGGTCGTTGTCTCCACTACATCAATCGTGACCTCACCACAGTTGTCGCTCGCAGAAGCGTCATCCATTGGATGCGCATCTGAACACTCAGCGGTGTAATCCGCTGGGATCGTAAGTTCAGGAGCTGTTGTATCGATAATCGTAATCGTTTGAGTCGCTGATGTTGCGTTGCCACAATCATCAGTCGCTGTGAAATCACGTGTAATCGTGTAGTCACCAGCACAAGCGCCCGGTGTCGTTATCTCAACAACATTAATCGTCACCGTTCCGCAGTTATCGGTCGCAGAAGCATCGTCCATAGGATGAACTTCTGAACACTCAGCGGTGTAATCCGCTGGGATACTTGTGAATTCTGGAGCAGTTGTATCCGTTACTGTGATCAATTGCACGTCGACTGTTTCATTACCGCAATCATCAGTCGCTGTAAAAGTTCGACTTAACACATAACTGGTCTCACAAGAGTATTCATAAGTGTTATCAACTTGAATCGTCACTTCACCGCAGTTGTCACTAGCTAGCGCGTCCAAGAACAACAATTGATCACCACAATCTGCCGAATAGCTTGGCGGTATAAATAGTTCTGGACCAGTCGTGTCAATAATCGTAATCGTCTGAGTCTCTGATTCTGCGTTGCCACAATCGTCAGTCGCAGTAAATGTGCGAGTGATCGTGTAGTCTCCAGCACATAGACCAGGGATCGTTGTCTCAACAACATCGATCACCACCTCTCCACAGTTA
>CAJQPF010000032.1 GCA_905480095.1 uncultured Flavobacteriales bacterium | reverse complement strand
GTGCCAGACTTTCAGGAATTGTCGCGTCTGTCATGCTCCTGATTTTCATCGTTTTCGGATCTGGTTTGATTGAAAAACTTCCGATGGCTGCCCTCACTGGGCTTATGCTGATCGTTGCAATCGGAACATTTGAATGGGCCTCCTTCAGAACGATTAGGCGTATGCCGCCGAGTGACGTTCTTGTGATGGCGATTGTGACCCTTGTAACAGCGTTCCTTCACAATCTTGCGCTTGCAGTCCTCGTGGGTGTGATTATCTCCGCACTCGTCTTTGCATGGGACAATGCGAAGAGAATCCGTGCCCGAAAGCACATCGATAAAGATGGCTGGAAACACTACGAAATTTATGGCCCACTTTTTTTCGGCTCTACAACAGTATTCTCCGAAAAATTTGACGTCTCAGGAGATCCCAATCACATCGTCATAGACTTCAAGGAAAGTCGAATTTCTGACATGAGCGCCATCGAAGCTGTAAGCAAGGTCACTGCTCTCTATGCAGGCGTTGGTAAGAAAGTTCACCTACGTCACCTTTCTAAGGACTGTCGCACACTCCTCGACCGCGCAGACGCAATCATAGAAATCAACCACTTCGAAGACCCTACCTACAAGGTGGTTTCCTAAATAAAATGGATGGCGTGACAGGCGGTTTAAGATTGTAGAAATAAAGTCTTACACACGGTTTCAAAATGAGAAAGCAGGGGTGATTAATGCTTATTGAGGTGCTGCGCCCACATGATGGCAAGACCTATAATGGTTCCAACTGCAGCGAGTCCACCGATGATCCAGACAGGGTTATTGTCACTTTGGGATTGAAAAGCAAAAACACCTAAGACACACAATAAACTGATCAGCGGAACGACCTGAAGCCAAGATCGTTTGCTTGCAAATCTTGACACTTTTTCTGTGCGCTCTGTCCATACAAGTCTGCTCAAAGCATCCTGCATGTCACGACCGAAAGCAGGAGCGACATAAACCTCTCCATCCGCCTCTTGAATCGTGACTTCGTAACGAAAATAACCTGGGTCAATTGTACTGGGCCCCACTAACTTACAATCAAGCGCTTTTCTAGATTTTCTTTTCATACTGATAACTTATTGGCGATCCCCCCTACTTTATTGCGTGAATAAAAGCCACTTAGTGAAAAATAAATACGTTTAAGATGATGCGAAATTACGCAATAAAACCAAATTCAAACCCCTCTTTTTTTTGACATCTTCAAAAAAGACACGCGATATAATCTGATTGATTACTGTACCACAAACTTCTTCTCTACTGAACCGTCATCGTAGATATATAAAAAGATTTGAGGTGATAACTCTGAAACTTCTCGACCGAGCACATCCGTGATTTTGACGATTTTCTTGTCTCCTTCTGCAATTGGATTTTCAATGGCCACCGCCGATTCACACAGACTGTCAAAAAACAACCAGGCTTCTCTGCTTGAATCGATGTCCATGTTCCCATATGCACCAGGCCAATCATGACCTCCGCCGTTGACTGTGTATAACCAAACCTTGGCGCAATCTTCATCCACTCCATATTTATCGAACGACACTGTGCTGCCATCATTGGGAGCACTGTTAGGGAAATTACCTGTTGAATTTAATTCTATGTCATACAAATCCACAAAAAAGTCTATGGTCGCGGGGATACTCGGGTACGCCCCCCAACCATCTTGGTTGTTATAGTCTCCGTCATAGTAGGTGACATTGTCTTGTGTGCCATGAATCTCTAGGATACCCACCTTTTGAGACGGGGTACAATCGTCCATGATATCTTGCATTATCATCCCTGCTATAGGCGCTACACCTAAGAATGACTCGGAGGCTTCGCACGCAAGTAAATAACAGAAATCGCCGCCATTTGACATCCCTGTACAAAACACTTTGTCAGGATTAATCGAATTATCTGCGGAAAACAAGGTGATTAAATCCTCTAAAAAAGCCACATCGTCCACCGTTTCATTGTTTTGGAAATCATAGCCAACATTGAAGAACGTATTTCCACCAGAGTCTTCAATACCTTGAGGATAGCACACCGCAAATCCATACTCAGTCGCCAAATCGTTAAAATCAGAGTAATTCATGATGCCCTGTGCGGTCCCAGTATAACCATGACATACAAAGACCAAAGGACAGTTTTCTGGCGCGGAACTGGGTTTAAAATAAATATACTCTCTTTGAAATTTACCACTGATGATCTCACCATACTCAATGACCATAATGGAATTGTTAAGGCTGTTATTTGTGAGGTCTTCGTCTTGCTGACCATTCACATTTGTCACCGTCACATCGATGGTGTATAATCCAGCGCTCTCAGCATAAAATGGATCTTGATGACTGAATTCAAATGTGTTTCCTGAAGAGATATTAAGATCTAGAAATGATTGCGAATAAGACATGGAGCCACCTTGTGACCAGACAACATCAAAACTCTCTATCGTTTCTGCGCCTATGTTTGTGATGACACCTTCAATATTGACCGCTGAACCCAATGAGATATTTGTAGGGAAAGTCAACAAGGTCATCTCTGCATTTAATCCAAAAGGTTCGTAGATGACCACATCATCAATCGCCCAACCAAACATCCATCCCCCATCGTCGTCATAGTGAAATCCGAGTAAGACATCACTATATCCAAGTATTTCCGTGAGATTTATACTGTGATTTTCCCAGACTGTATTGTCTGAATTCCCATTCCCATCGATTTCCGTCAACACGATCCAAGAATCACCTCCATCCAAAGAATACTCAATGGTCGCCATGTCTGTGCTGCCTTCAAATGTTTCTCCGGAAAAAAAACTTGCAAAGGATAAAATGGCATTGTCTAGACCTGTAAAATTTAAAGGAGGCGTAATCAGGTAGTCTTCACTTTTATTGCAATCACATGCATCGTCATTTGTCGCGACAAAGGTACCATGAGGCTCAATACCCCACCATTGACTTTGCAATTGATTGCTCGATCCGTTCAACCAACCTCCGTCATCTGAAAGTGTATACTGGCTCCACAATTCAGGCAAACCATCTTGAGGAGTACTTGAAAAGTCTTCGTCCAATAGGATGGTCTGAGCAAAAACCGTATTGAATGCCAAGAAGGATAATAAAAAGAGAAATCTCATTTTTTGTTTCATTTAATTTGCCTAAAAGTACACAACTTGTACCTAGAAACTGTGAACGCTTTAAGAACATGTATTTCCAAACTCACTCAGGACTTGTAATACATCATCAACGGTGACAAAACCATCTAGGTTGATGTCATTTTCGCATGATGAGACACATCCAAATTCACTCAGAATGAGGAGTATATCTTGAATTGTGATGTATCCGTCTGAATTAAGGTCTTCTGGGCAAAAGAAATCACAAATCCCATCGCCATTAAAGTCATTGAGACACACACCTGCACAATCATAACCTTCAACTGCATAGATACATGTACCATTATCTTCGACTGCCTCTGAGTTGTAATTACACGCTGAGGAATCAACACACCCAGCGGGTGGGGCAGATCCACAAAGACTGTCAAAAAACATCCAAGCTTCTCTGCTTGAATCTATGTCCATATTTCCATATGCGCCAGGCCAATCATGCCCACCTCCGCTGACTGTGTAAAGCCACACTTTAGCGCACTCCTCTTCTACACCATATTTTTGATACGAGACATTACTTCCATCATTGGAAGTAATATTGGGGAAATTACCGGTTGAATTTAATGCCAGACCATACAAATCCACAAAAAAGTCTATGGTCGCGGGGATGCTCGGATACGCCCCCCAACCATCTTGGTTGTTATAGTCTCCATTGTAGTAGGTGACATTGTCTTGCGTGCCATGGATCTCTAGGATGCCCACATTTTGAGATGGGGTACAGTTGTCCATAATATCCTGCATAATCATCCCTGATATCGGTGCGACACCACGGAATGATTCAGAGGCTTCGCACGCAAGCAAATAACAAAAATCTCCACCATTTGACATCCCCGTACAAAAGACCTCATCTGGATTTACCGAGCCATCCGTTGAAAACAAGCTTATTAAATCCTCCAGATATGCCACATCATCTACAGTTTCATTGTTTTGAAAATCATAGCCAACATTGAAGAACGTATTCCCACCAGAGTCTTGAATACCTTGAGGATAGCACACCGCAAATCCATACTCTATCGCCAAATCATTAAAATGAGAATAATTCATGATGTCTTGTGCTGTCCCAGTATAACCATGACAAACAAATACCAAAGGAGAGTTTTCTGGAGCGCTACTGGGTTTAAAATAGATGTAATCGCGTTGAAATCCACCACTGGAAATCTGTCCATACTCAATGACCATGATGGAACTGCTGAGGCTGTTATTTGAGAGATCCTCATCTTGCTGATCATTAATATTTGTCACCGTGACCTCAATGGGATATAACCCGGCACTCTGGGCAAAAAATTGATCTTGGTGCGTGAAATTAAATGAATTACCTGTCGAAATATTTAGGTTGTCATATGATTGTGAATACGACATCGAGCTGCCTTGTGACCACACAATATCAAAACTCTCTATGACGTCTGTTCCTGTGTTGGTGATGACACCTGAAATATTGACTGCTGAACCCAATGAGATGTTTGTGGGGAAATCCAGTGAAGTCATTTCAGCATTTAATCCTACAGGTTCGTAGATGATCAGATCATCGATTGCCCAACCAAACATCCACCCTCCATCGTCGTCGTAATGAAATGCCAATAAAACATCATCGTAATTGAGCAATTCGGAGAGGTTGATGTTGTGATTTTCCCAAACCGTATTCTCTGCATTTCCATTGCCGGCGATTTCTGTCAGCACAACCCACGAGGCACCACCATTTGATGAATACTCAATGGTCGCCCGATCTGTGCTGCCCTCAAAAGCTTGCCCTGAGAAATAACTTGCAAAGGATAAAATGGCATTGTCTAGACCTGTAAAATTTAAAGGAGGCGTCATCAGATAATCTGCACTTTTATTACAATCACACGCATCATCATTTGTGGCCACAAAAGTGCCGTGAGGGTCAATACCCCAGTATTGACTCTGCAAACTGTTACTCGTGCCACTCAACCAACCGCCATCATTGGAAAGAGTAGACTGGCTCCACAGTAAAGGCAAACCACTTTGAGAAGTTCCTGAGAAGTTTTCTTCTAAAAGAATGGTCTGCGCAAAAACCGAATTAACGGATAGAAAGGATAAAAAAAGTACAAACCTCATTGATTCATTAATTTAAGATGCTTAAAATACACCACAAATACCATAAATATCTTATAACAAGATAACTAATACCAACAGTATTCATAATCCATATTCTGACTTGAGCTCACATCACGATCGATAAAAAGATTCAAGAGAAGCATTCAATATTTATTGGGTTTTTTTGGGGGCACATTCTGTTTATTGAGAGACAAAATGGGTCTTTATAGTTATAAATTTGCGGCAAACAAATTTACATTTTTGAGTACACATAGCTCTTTTTACTGAAATATAAAATTCATGACAAGACTGTATCAAAAAATATGGAACTATAAAAACAAGTTTCTTTTTTTATTTGTGACGATTTTTATTCTCTCAACCATCAAGTTGAACAACATCAATGTGTTCTTTGAATCCGAAAGAATCATTGAAGAACTCGCAGATAGTGATTTTTTAGAAACCAACTCAATCAACAAAATCAATGATCAAAATGTTGTTTTGTTGGGTGTTGCATTAAAAGAAAAAGTCAATTTTGAAGAAGCACTCAAGTTTAAGACCATTCAAGCAGGTATAAAAGCATCAAAAGACATCACCCGCATTTTCAGTTTCATCAATGAAAAAGAAGTGTTTGAAACAGGGCTTATGCCATTGGTAAAAACAAAACTTGATTTGTCTAATGAATTACAGTTTCAACAGACACTTGACAGCGAAAGCCGCTTTATTGGAGACAGCCTTAGAAATATACTTTTTCTCATCGAAACTGTTGACTTAGACAAAACAGCCACGCACAATTTAATCACGCACATCACCTCCTTATTCGAAGATGAAAATCATGACATCTATCTTGCTGGAAGAGCAGCCAGTGAAGCGTATTTTCAAAAACACGTCTTATTGGAATTTATAGTCTTGTCGCTCATCAGCTGTTTTATTTGTCTCCTCACACTTTATTTCTTTACCAAAAATTACAAGATTGTATTGGCGTGCTTTTTTATTGTTATTGCCAGTATTATCATTAGTCTGGGACTGTCTCAAGTCTTGTTTGGTGGCATCGAATTATTTATGATTATATCGCCTGCCATCATTTTCATTGTGGCAGTTTCTGACATCATGCACCTCATCAACAACCAAGATTTAAACTTTAAGACGGGGGAAGAAGTGTTTGTGGCACAAATGGGGAAAATTGGTATTCCGATTGCCATTACCTCAATCACAACCATGGTTAGTTTTTTTACGTTTATGCTTGTCGACATGGTCCCCCTCGCAAGATTTGGGCTCATCACAGGTTTGGGCGTCATCATCACGCTATTTATTTCGGTGATCGCATATGCGGTTGCTGTGGAACATCAATTTAACATCACCAACGACAACACCTTTAGCCAGAAAATAATCGACAAGATTATTTCCTATCTGCACCCCAGGTATAAAGTCTACTTGTATTTAATGTCTCTCTTAACCCTCTTGGGATTGTATGCTGGAAATAACATAAGAATTGACAACTATCTCACAGACGAATTAAATCCCAAGTCGGAATTCTTCCAACAAACTAAATTTTTTGATGACGAGTTTGGGGGAATTAAGCCACTGACCATTTTCATCGACTCACAAGACAAAGATGACATTGCGTACGGTCAATTTATTAAAAGCATTCAACAAAAAGGGATAAACATTGACTTCAGCAATGAGTCAAAAACCAAAAACTTGATTTACAAGTACATCTTTAAGGACACCTCTAACGATGTTGTTTTTTCTTGCAGAATGAAGGATATCGGCTCTGAAAAAACAGAAATCATACTTCGTGATCTCCAAGAAGAATACAAGCATGTTCGAATCAAATATGGTGGCATCGGATATCTCTTTGACTCAGTCAGCAATGAACTGACAAAAAACCTGATATTCGGTCTTCTTTTTGCAGCATTCGCTGTAGGACTGATCATCTTTACAATTCATGGTTTTAGATTTAAATATCTGGTGGCAGGCATTGTCCCAAATATTTTACCTATTGTGATTGCAGTCGGTGTCTTGTACTTTTTCGACTTTTACATCAGTCTTTCAAATGCGTTTATATTCACGATTGCATTTGGTCTCATCATCGATGACTCGATTCACATTGTCAGCTCTTTTATTCATTATAAAAAATCAAATCGTGATCACGAAGGCGTATTAAAGTATGTGAGACACACAACAGGACAGGCGGTGATTAAGACAACCATTGTGGTGATTTTATGCTTGCTTCCATTGCTTTTCTCTGAATTCAAATCCGTTTCCCAGTTGTCCATCATTACAAGCATAACAGCTGTCTTTGCCATCGTTTTCGACCTTGTCTATTTGCCTGTGATTTTAAATAAATTTAAATAAACACACGCTGAAACACATTGCACTGTAACCATGGATGAAGGGAACCAACTCGACGAAACACTGAATTCAAAAAAGAAAACCCCTACTTTCGCTGCATGACACTTTCACTTTCTCGAATTTTTTCAGGTGCTTCTCATCTGTTCTATGGAATTACATCCTTGTTTGTTCCATTTTACATAGATGAATTTATCCGGTATGGATTTGAGGACTTTCGCGTCTTAATTGGACTGAGCCAAGTTGTTTTTGGTTTGGGGCTCTTATTGTCAAGGTCAAATGTGAAGGTCACCATTGTGAGCGCTTTGTTTTTGGCCCTGCTTATGACTGGCGCATTAATTGTCAGAATTATGATCAAAGACGATTCGATTCAGTCATTGCCAGCAATTGGGTACTTAATTCTTAATTCCTTTATCTTTATTAAAAGCATACAATCTTTAAAAACTGTAAAATGAAATATTTAAAAGAACTCCTGATGTTGGTGGTCTCACTTTTGGTACTTAATGTCTGGCTCTTTAGACTAAATCAAGAAACGATATACAGAGGTGGAGACGCGTTAAATATGATTGAAGAATTCGCAGTCTATGGGCTAAGTGAAACCATGTTCTATATTATCGGTGCTTTAAAAGTATTGTCTGCGACAGGTCTGTTGGTTGGATTTTTCTACAAAAAAACAATTGTGCCTTGTGCATCGATAATGGCAGTCCTCATGTGTGGCGCAATCGTCATGCATTTTAGAGTCGACGATGAAGCAATCAAATTTCTTCCTGCTGGCTTGATGCTGATCTC
>CAJQPF010000031.1 GCA_905480095.1 uncultured Flavobacteriales bacterium | reverse complement strand
TTCCTACTAGAAGCCCATCCGAAATCTCTGACATTTTTTGCGCTAAAAATCCAGGTTTTCATCCCCTTTTCCTTAGTTAACTCAGCTTTCCTCGCTTCCTCTTCTGTGACGATGATCACAGGCTGATCTGTTGTGTTTTTTGCGAGCTCGAAACGTTTGCGTAGCTTAGAGGTAAGGACAGACTTCGGGTTGGTGAGCTCTCCTGTAGAGGCTACAATATGATCTGAGGGCACTGTAATGGCAACCTTGTAATCACCAAAACAAACCGTAAATTCTCCATTCCCTAAAAACTGCTTATTCTGCCACCCTTCGTTGTCACTGTAAACAGCCAATCGGGGATAGAATTGAGCAATGGTATACAGGTAATTGTCATTTTCCTCAAAGTACTCATACCCAGAACGACCTCCTATCTCCATTCTGTTGTTGATGTTGTACCACCAGTCTATGCTAAACTTCACTTGCGACCCAGGCTTTAATACACGTGGCAAATCGACACGCATCATGGTTTTATTAATCGTATAACTGAGCGGATTCCCTGAAGCATCTTTTACGCCCTCAATATTGAAGCCACCATCAAATGAAGGCTCCAGTTTATTCACAGTTTTAAATGATTCGCTATCTGACCAAGAACTCTCAGATATTTTATATGAATCTGAGGATTTAGCTCTCACGTTTTGGTCCAACTGAAGCCAGAGATAACGCAGCTCATCGGGACTGTTATTCGTGTAAGTAATCGTTTCAGAGCCATCAATGCGTTGTGTGGCATCATCCAACTTAAGCTTCATGTCATAATCCACCTGTTGCTGCCAATAATTGTGTCCAGGGGCACCAGAAGCTGTCCTGTATGTGTTTGCCGTAGGTAGCTCCGTTCCGAGTTGACGAAAAACATTCGTGTTCGTTCTGCTTACTTCCTCTTGCTGGGCCGTCAAAGGCGATGCCACTAACAAGAATGTGCCGATCGCAAATCCAAAGGTTCTAATACTTAATTTCATGTCTATGTCGTTCATATGAATTGAAGAACCGCAATTTACTAAGAAGACGAACAACTCGCGAATAAAAGTCAACAATATGACAGGCAAGGGAGTAAATCTATTCCAACTCCTTCTTTGCCTTATTCCAATACGTTTCCATTTCCACAAGTGGCATCTCCCCCAAATCTTTGCCGTCCGCTTTGACTGCATTTTCCAGATGCATAAATCTATTGATAAACCTTCGATTTGTGCGTTCTAAAGCTTCGTCGGGATTGACGTCAAGAAATCTCGCGTAATTAATTAGTGCAAATAACACATCGCCAAACTCATCAGAAATGCGATCTGATTTGGCGTCCACCTCCACCGCCAGCTCCTCAAGCTCTTCATTTACCTTGTCAAGTACCTGATTTACATTGTCCCAATCAAAACCGACACCGCGCACTTTGTCTTGGATCCGGTATGCCTTTATCAAACTTGGCAATGAACGCGGAACCCCTTCTAAAACAGAGTTACTCCCCTCCTTCAATTTTATTTTTTCCCAGTTTGCTTTAACGGTCGCTTCATCATTTGCCTTTACATCTCCATAAATGTGAGGATGTCGAGAAATTAATTTTTCACAAATCGAGTGCAATGCGTCTGCAATATCCCATCCACCTTCACCTTCAGGAATTTCAGAGCCGAGTTTTGCATAGAACACCATATGGAGGAGAACATCACCCGTTTCCTTTTTAATTTCTTGAATATCGGCATCAATAATCGCGTCTGCCAATTCATGGGTCTCTTCAATCGTGAGATGACGAAGTGATTCAAAAGTTTGTTTCTTATCCCAAGGACACTTCTCACGGAGTTCATCCATGATATCTAAAAGTCGTCCAAAAGCTTCTAATTTTTCAGCGCGTGTATGCATGACGCGAAGATAGCAATAGTCTATGCTATGGCGCTTGTTTATGGACTACATGCTTCTCCATAAGCAGAGAGTAGATCTAACAAGTCAACAGCAGTCACAAAGCCATCGCCATTCACATCCGCTGGACAGAGTACCGCAGTCTCAAATGTGCAAGAACCATCATCTGTATTCACTGCAGCATCATAATTTGTGGCATTCTCATAGGTGCAACCTAAACAACTGTAATCACACACTCCGGAGTCTGTTGCTGAACAATCATAATCACAGGCTGCAACATCTTGACACCCTGATACCTCAAACGCATCGCAAATGCCATCTGAATCGGTATCAGACAAACACACTCCGTCACAATCATATCCCGCCTCAGCATACATACAAGACAGGTCATCTATGTACGCCACTTCATCAAAATTACATGCATTCACATCAATGCATCCAAAACACTCGTCAAACTCACAGGATCCATCATCTATCGTAGCCTCAACATTAAAGTTACACGCACTTAAATAAGTACATCCTGGAACAGAAACCTCACCAATAGAATCACCATCAGTGAACAGCCCCACTTGTTCAAGATAACTCCAACACGTGAGCCAATTTTCTCCTCCCGGTTCAAACGCGCCAAAATACATTGCTTGATCAAACCAAGCGTCAGGAGAAATATATTCAAGTGCAGGAATCAGACCATGGCCTGGTTCTAAAAACACTGGATCCGA
>CAJQPF010000030.1 GCA_905480095.1 uncultured Flavobacteriales bacterium | reverse complement strand
ACAAGAATATCTGTGATTAAGGTGCTTTTCCCTGAACCACTTACACCGGTCACTGCGACCAAACCCCGCAGAGGGACATCGACATTAAATCCCTTCAGATTGTTTGCTCTTGCTCCTAAAATGGTCAGTTTATCTTTAAGGACCCGTCGTTCAGGAGGTACGACGATGCTTCTTCTTTTTGTGAGGTATGCCGAGGTCAACGATTCATGTTCTTCTGGCAATTCCTCGAGTTCTTGGTGGTTTCCAGAAAACACAACTTCGCCGCCAAACGTGCCGGCCATGGGCCCCATGTCCACAAGATAATCTGCTGCGCGCATAATATCCTCATCATGTTCAACCACCACAACTGTGTTCCCTTGATTTCTAAGACCGTAAAGCACGGAGATTAATCGTTTTGTATCGTGGGGATGAAGTCCTATGCTGGGTTCATCTAGGACGTATGTGCTGCCTACCAGAGAGCTGCCAAGGCATGTGCTTAGGCCTATTCTTTGGCTTTCGCCCCCACTTAATGTGGGACTCGATCTTAGAAGCGTTAAATATCCCAACCCTAAGTTGCAAAGGCATTCAAGTCGCTCTGTGATCTCACGGATGATTCGCTTTGCGATGGTTGCATCGTTTTCACTCAGATTGATATTTTTGAAATGCCTCAGGACCTTACTGACTTGCCAATCAAGAATATCAGTCACAGGCACTTGATCGATGAGCACGTAGGATGCTTCTTTCCGAATCCTTGCGCCATTGCATTCCGTACAAATCGCCCGTCCTCTGTAACGACTCAGTAAAACGCGGTACTGAATTTTGTATCCCTTTTTCACAACATACTCAAAGAACCTGTTGATTCCTTTGATGCGCTTTGTGCCAGACCAAACCTTTGCGACCTCTTCATTGCTTAATTCATGCCATGGTGCGTGAATGTTAATGCCTGCTTCTTCCGCCCCTAAGATTAAATTCTCCTTCCACTTCTTCATACTGTCGCTTTGCCATGGTGCGATGGCGTCTTCGTAAATGCTTTTTGAAGCATCTGGAACCACCTTGTTAGGGTCAATGCCAAGCGTGCTTCCAAATCCCTCACATGTCGGGCAAGCCCCTACAGGACTATTAAAACTAAATAAATCTGGACTGGGCTCAGAGAATGTGATTCCATCGCGTTCAAATCGATTGTTAAATGCCCACGTTTCGTTCTCCTCAGAAAAAACAACTGAACAGTCTCCATTTCCTTCAAAGAAGGCAATTTCAAGAGAGTCTGCCAACCGCGACATCTCTTCTTTTGCTGCTGATACCGACATCCTGTCGATGACAATTTGCAAATTACTTTCATGGACTTCCTCAGTCTGGTTTTTCTCCAGCAGTTCGTCAATTAAGACAGGCCCTTTTTTTGTAAGCACCCTTGAAAATCCTTGTTGACGTAGAAGCTCGAGGTGTTTTTCACGCGTTCGGTCTTCCTTTTCAAGGATGGGCGCAACCACCATAAACCGTCGGTCGTCCTTTAGTACGAAAATTTTGTCGATGATTTCTGTGGGGCGATCTCTTTTTACAAGTTCTCCAGAAATGGGGCTGTACGTTTTTCCAATTCGCGCATAGAGCATACGTAAATAATCGTGAACTTCTGTTCTTGTTCCTACAGTACTGCGAGGTCCTCCCGAGGCTGATCTTTGCTCAATGGCTATTGCTGGGGAGAGTCCTTGTATTGAATCTACATCTGGTTTGTCCAAACGTCCCAGGAATTGTCTGGCATAGGAAGAAAGTGATTCGACATACCGTCTTTGGCCTTCTGCATATAGCGTATCAAAAGCGAGAGAACTCTTTCCTGATCCGCTGAGACCCGTAATAACAGTGAGTTTTTTCTTAGGAATACAAACATCTACATCTTTCAGATTGTGCATGCGTGCCCCCCTAATGATAATCTCCATGAAATGCGGTTTAATACTTTTTAACACGTTAAAGGTACTTTTGGAATTGTTAATATGAAATTAAATCGTATCTTGAGTGTAGTTAAATCAGAAAAACAAAAACGTATAGAAACACTTCTACTCTAATTAATCCTTCAAAAGCCGGTTCAACTGGCCATTTTGATCTAAAAGTGTAGTGTTATGCGTGCATCTTATTCTGACAGCGAGTTAATCCGTGCTTACCGCGGTGGAGACGAGCAAGCCTTCGAAATTTTACTTTCCCGTCACCAAGAAAGAGTCTTTACAAAAATTCATTTTATTGTAAGAGATACTGATTTGGCAAACGACTTGTTCCAAGATACTTTTATAAAAGTAGTTGGACTTTTACGTGAGGGCAAATATGTAGAGGAAGGGAAGTTTCTTCCATGGATTCTTCGCATTGCCCATAATATGGCCATTGATCATTTCCGTCGAAATAAAAAGATGCCCATGGTACGCAGTCGTGATGACTTTGATGTGTTCTCTATATTAGATACTGGTGAGACACACATTGAAGATAAGTTGGTGCAAGAACAGATTCATTCTGACGTTCGTGACCTGATCGATTTCCTTCCACCGGAACAGCAGTCTGTTGTGAGAATGCGCATCTATCAAGACCTCAGCTTCAAAGAAATTGCAGAGACCACAAATGTCAGTATAAATACGGCATTAGGAAGGATGCGTTACGCGATCATTAATCTGAAAAAACTGGTGGATGACAATGGCGTTCAACTTACATCATATTAATTCTCTCTGTGAAACAATATCTTAAAAAGCTTGGCGTTATTTGGTTGAATATTAAACCTAAAATGCATGAAGCAAATTACTTTAAAGGTCACAGGCAGACGCCCGAGACTATCCTCAATTCGAAACATTCTCGCTTACTCTCTCTCTACGTGCGTAGTGAAAACAGAGAATATTGGTAAATTATCGATGTCAATTTCATTAAACTGATGTAAAAAATCACTCAATTCTCGAATGTGAAGTCATATTAACTTCTAAGCGCTCTACTGGCCAATCACTGTTGTCTGTGGGGGTTGCTGCGAGTTTATCTACGACATTCATTCCTTGAATGACGCTTCCGAAAACGGTATGTTCACCATCCAAATGTGGTGTTCCCCCGAATTCGTTGTAGCGTCTTTTTTGTTGAGAGGTATATCTTATGTTTTTTTCAAGCTCTATACTCGCCAGTTCGTGGTTAGATATTTTTCGGCCAGTCACGATATAGAAATCATAGGATGATGATGCTTTTTTCGGGTTATTTATATAAGATCGAGACATCGCAAGCGCACCTCGTGTATGGACGTACTTGTCCTTCATTTCTTGCGGCAAGGAGTGTGTACCTATCAGATATCTCATCTGTTGTGGTTTTTCTTCTTCGCTATTTCCACCCTGAATTACGAAATCTGGCAGGACGCGAATAAATTCACTCGGACTGTAGTATTGTCTGTGAATCTTGTAGAGGAAATTAGATTTGTGCAAGGGCACGTCGTTAAATAGTTCGACCACAATGTCGCCGTGTTTTGTATGCATTGTGACAAAATCTTGGTTGTTTTCAACGCCCCAATCGAGTAGGAAATCCTCAGCGTTCTCATTGTCAAGTGTCGGAAATTCTAAGCCAAGCATTGCTCTGACTCGGGCTGCAAGCTCTGGATCTACGACCTTTTTTTCTGCACTGTGTTCAACAGTTGCCGTGCTTTCTTCTTCAGATGGAGTGTTCATACCACAACCAAAAATTAACAGCAAGGGGAGTATCCTTAAATCCATTTGTGAAAAATAGGCACGAAATATCCCTCGTTGTATCTTGCAATTATGAATTTTAAATCTTCCTTCATTCTTACGATTGCTTTTATTTCATGTTTGCCTGTCACACTGTTGAGCCAAAATTGGGATGATGACGATGATTTTTACGTTCCACGCAGACAAGGTTTGGAATATGGAATCAACTTGGGCGTATATCAAGCAAATCAAAATTCTAGTGCTTTTTACAATGGAGCGGGATGGTATGAATTGGGTGACAATCAAGCCTCCCTATACACCATTGAGGACAGACTGTATCTTGGGAATACGGAAGACCAGATTAACAATTTACTTAACCTTGGCGGTGGTAATTTTTGGATCCCCTATGATTCTTCACCTTTGCTTATGCCTTATGACCCAGGTTTAATGATGGGTCTGAAGCTTCTTTATTTCTGGAATCCTGAAAGTGCGCTCGTCATGAGTATTGATGCTGTTAACTTAAATGCAGCGGGACCTTGGACCTTGCAGACTGACATGTTGCCTGGGGGTGGGCAGGGGAGTAATGATATTCGTGTCTATGGAATTTTCGGAAAAGAGCGTAGGTTGATCAGTTCATTGGGATACCGCACTTCAGCTTACATTATTGACGAAGCGGCCTGGACTCTTGAGTTCGGTGGTTCAGCTACAGCGATTCAAATCAAGGATAATTTTATAATGATTGAAAACAACTCCTATGATTTGATTACGTTCTTTAACGGAAATCAATTTATGGGCGCCACGAGCAATTTAACATCAGTGGGTTTTGGATATTACGCTGTGGTCGGACTTGAAGCCATGTTTGAAGAGGGTGGGAATCTTGAATTAAATCTAAGAGCAAGTCGCGACAATATCCGACTGGGTAATGGAGATGGCGCATACCAGGAAAAACTTTGGAATTTTTCTTTGTATGTCACCTGGCTGATTCCACCTCACATAGGAGATTTTGTGAGAGCTTCCTTCTAAATGGGTTCTCAGTCGTGAAATCTTGCCGTTGGGTATTCTCACATGAAATGGCGTATTTATTTCTATTGACTCCCCAGGTTTAAGTGGGGTGTTTAAATGAACTTTTACAATGTCTGGGTGTTCGTTGTGAAACTCCCAACGTGCAGCCTCGCCATTGATTTTGAAGTCGAGTCCATCCATGCCTCCCAAATCTCGAGCCATGGCATAAAACATGAATAAATCTCCTTCCCTGAACTGCTGTTTTGCGAGGGCTGACTTGGTACTGCTGTACGCATTTGGCCATACATGGTACCACAAATAGTCGAGTTCATCTGGACTGTTGTTTGAGCAGAAATTTGCAAAAAACTTATTGCAATGAACGTGCTTATTAGTAATAATTCTTTATTCATGGATTGCAAGTTCGTATTTTTAGGCCATGAAAATTAAAAATCAATTCATTTACGCGGGCGGTTTCGCACTTTTGGCAACTTTTTTCTTTACGAACAGTTCTTTGCTGGCTCAGGATAAGGACGCTGAATCGTTCTCATATTCGTTTAAGTCATTGGCAGATATTACTGCCACTTCTGTAAAAGATCAGTGTCGAACAGGCACGTGCTGGAGTTATTCTACTTCAAGCTTTCTGGAATCTGAGGCTGCGCGTATTTCTGGTCATGTTGTTGATTTGAGTGAAATGGCGACCGTAAGGTATACCTACCCCCTTAAAGCTGACATGTATCTCAGAATGCAAGGGAAGTATCAATTTAGTGCTGGTAGTCT
This sequence comes from uncultured Flavobacteriales bacterium, assembly GCA_905480095.1. GTDB lineage: Bacteria > Bacteroidota > Bacteroidia > Flavobacteriales_D > Sanyastnellaceae > UBA974. The sequence goes on along the minus strand of CAJQPF010000030.1, from coordinate 55,056 downwards.
TTGTCACGATGTACTCAATGCTGCAAGCGGATGGGGTCTTGCACCACAAGAAGCGTATACTGGCCTTCAAGATGGTGAAACGATTCATAATCATGGAGACATGGACGCTGCACTTCTCGCGACTGTGGAAGCGCTTGTGAAAAAGCCAAGCGGCACGCTTGATCCAAGATGGGAAGAAACAATAGATGGGATCTTAGACACCTATCTCGGTGAACTTCCAACATCATTTGACTTCGAAGGCCAGTCTTATACACCTGAGTCATTCCGAGATTACCTTGGAATTGATCCCCAAGCGTATATAAATATTACGTCGTTCAGCCATCACCCGTTTGGCAAGACATTTATTCTTGAAGTTCCAGATAACTTCAGCAAAGGTGAGTTCTACAATGTTCCTTTAGATGATCTCCAACGTTCTGTGGAGGCTGCAATCGTTAATGGTTATACGGTCGCGTGGGATGCCGATGTGAGCGAGAAGGGTTTCAGTTTCCGCAATGGAATGGCTCTTTTGCCTGCAGCAGGTGAGGAGTCCAAACTGTGGAAGCAAGAGATTGTTGAGGCTGATGTGACTCAGGAGTCTCGTCAGAAAGGCTTTGACAATCAAACCACGACTGATGACCACCTGATGCATATTGTTGGATTGGCGACGGATCAGTCAGGGAAAAAATATTTTGTGATTAAAAACAGCTGGGGGCAAGGAAATGAATACGGAGGTCGTCAATACATTTCGATGGCTTACTTCCGTTCAAAAACCATTGCAGTGCTCATCCACAAAGACGCTGTGAAAAGAGTATTAAGGTAAGCAGTTACAATGGAGACATCAGAAAAACGTATATTAAGGAAGAGGCTGTTCTATCATCTAGATGGTTTGGCCATGTGTGGAGTTGTTCCTGTTCTTGAGGAATGGGGATTGTTAGAGAGGGTGTTTCGTTCTTCTGGTGATGTCGATGAACTTGCTGCAGAGTATAGAGCAAATGCAGGGTATTTAAATGTGGCCCTCCGAATGCTCTGTTCACAAGGATTACTAGAAGCAGTCCGCGCTGAAGATAAAATTAATTACAGACCTGCTGTAGGGAAAACACCAACAGATTGGTACCGTCACAGCAGTTCATATGCCACAGGTCGGGTTTGGCTAGAAGAATCGGCAAATACTTGGAATACACCCACAACACCCATGACCTCCTCCGCAATCATGGCGATGGAGATTTTAATGGATGCCTGGTCAGAGATGCCTGATGAGGGGATTATGGGAAGGATAAAAAACCATTTGGAAGGGGCACTTGTGTCTCCATGGCTTGTCACCCTTGGCACCATTCACGGAACGCGACCTTTGTCCACCTGGGAAGCTCACGATGCTGCAGTCCTTAAAATGGATGCATCTAAGCAGGAGGCTTGGGGCAGAGTCATTCAGCTATTGGGGTGGGACAGAACAGAAAAGGGAGCCTTCTTTTTAAATCGTTCAGCTTCTTATGGTGTGACAACATCTTACACGAAAACATTTATCTGGGCCCGAGAATTGATTTTCGGAGATGGTTCTTATCTGTGGCGTACCGAGCCAGGTGAACCAGAAATTCATGTAGATAGAACCTTAAATGTGTGGGGTTCAGGAGGTGCCCACAAAGCATATTTCACCCACTTGGATGAGGTGGTTAAATCAATATTTAACGCGCCTTTAGAAGATCAACCTGTCGGAATTTGTGATATGGGTTGCGGCAATGGAGCCATGCTACTGCACTTATATGAGGTAATCAAAAATTCCACTTTACGCGGAAAAAACCTAGACAGTCACCCCTTGGAACTTGTGGGTGCGGATTTTAATCAAGAAGCACTGGTGGCCACAGCAGATCACTTTAAACAGGAGGGCGTGGATGGCCATTTTATTTGGGGAGACATTGGTGACCCCGATCAACTCGCCTTAGACCTTTGGACACATCACAAGATTCGCTTGGGAGATTTAATGAGTGTGCGCTCTTTTCTGGATCACAACCGTATCTTCAATCGTCCGCTCATTGACAGGCCTGATAGAGCTGTTTCTACTGGCGCCTTTGCCTTTCGAGGTGAACGTCTTAAACTTCGTCATGTAGAACAGAGCTTAAAAGAACATTTTTTACGATGGTCTCCATATGTCGCAGAACACGGTCTTCTTGTCGTCGAGCTTCACACAATAGATCCCGATGATGCTGCAGATCGTCAGGGAGGTATGCCTGCTACAGCATATGACGCGACACATGGATTTGCGGATCAATATATCGTAGAAATCCCTGTATACGATGCCATGGCTGCCGAAGCAGGCCTCAGGATTGACGAATCTTGTTCACGGACTTTCCCCGCGGAATTGCCGGCAACAGTCAGTATTCGATACTTTATAGCGTAACACTTTGACGTGCATAAGCACGTAGTTAACAATTGTTTATAAGCTATGTGTGTTTCTTGTGAATTCCTTTTGCCCCAATAATTTGACTGACATAGGAAATTAGTTGCTTATTTGCTTCAAGCAATGTGGCTGAACCCCCAAAGCGATCTATGTTCAACGAGATGCAAATCGAATTTTATATAGAAGGCATCCGAAAGGTGAAAGGGGTCCCGAAAGGGGGTAATTCTTGAGAGAGAAACAGACGTTACAGGAAGTGAAGAAGTTCAGCAATGAAATTCTGAACAGACCCTAGACCGATTTAGGTTTAGATTGCGATCTCACTCGCAACGTTGAGTGGGAGTTCGAGTTTGAGATGCGTCTCTGCCTGAGAATGGTTGGATTTCGAAAGGGATCACGTAAGAAAGCTTCGGCGATCTGAAGTTGACACATTGAAAAACATGTAGAATGAATCATCTCGTAGTTATCGAAAGGTACTATTGGACTTCGCAGTTTGAGATTTGACCTGGTCAAAGTTTAAGTTGTCAGTTGAGTAACGGGTATGCAACCGATACACCTTGTGTGTATACGCGCATACTAACGGACTAAATGGGTTCTACATGACGGAAGCAGCGGAATACACGAAAGCAAGGCTTGTCTTTGCATTTGTAAAACTGAGGAATTCTTTGTCGTGTTTCGACACGCCTTAGAAGACCAAGTTCTAAGTAGGCCCGCCGTTCGAACAGCGCCAGTGAAAGCTGCGCAAAGGCCGAGATCAACCCATTAAGGTGAAGCTCGGTTTTCCAAAGGGTATCGTACCCGTGTCGCTGCAACTTCGGTTGTAAAGCACCGACCCCGATCCACTGGAGAGATAAAGAGGTTCCCCTCTTGTTTTCTTTTGTTGGTGAGGATATGGACGACGTCGCAAGACAGCACGGAACAAGATGCTTGAGGAAGCCAGCCGATCGATAGAAATGAACATTGACATTGATCGGACCGGAGAGATGCTAGGGCCTTGTGCCCTGGCCCCTCAAAGGACTCCTACCCGGTTCAGGTGACGGAGACTGGGAGGATCCGCATCGGTGTTGCTGACGACGAAAGTTTCGACTTGAAATCCAAGCCACCGGTGCGGATTTCTTATTTCACGAAAATTTCATTTAAAATTTGCACGATGCTTGAACGTGAGTATCTTTGCCGTCCGTTTAGAACTCGTCATTGAGTTCGAATTGGCCTTGTAGCTCAACTGGATAGAGCATCGCATTACGGATGCGAAGGTTTGGGGTTCGAATCCCTACAGGGTCACAAAAAAAAAGAAGCCTGATACATAAAGTGTATCGGGCTTTTTTTATGCGCTGTCGTCACAAGCGAAGCTTGTGTAAGAAAAAGTGTATAAAAAAGCCCAAATCGCTCGCAGAGCTAAGGGCTTTCTTGTGAAATCTAATCCCAATGGTTACCTTACAAGAATGAAAAGAAAAACATTCCTTCGTTCTTTGGGCCTCGCCAGTGGCGCCATCATTTCTGCACCTCTTGTTGCAGCCGCAGCAGCGTCTGAATTGTCAGTGAGTCCAGCTGGGGGTCAAGGTGGATGTACATTGATTCCATCTGAGACCCCAGGTCCGTTTCCGCTCGATTTGTCGGACAATACTTTTTTCTTCAGACAAGACATTACTGAAGGGAGACCTGGGATACGTGTCATTCAACGCATGCGTGTTGTGGGCGTTGACAATTGTCAACCCATGCCTAACCTGCGCGTGAACTTCTGGGCGTGTGATGTCAATGGAGATTACTCAGGGTATTCTGCCTTTGACAGTGAAGGCCAAACATATATGCGTGGATACAAAATCACAGATGACAATGGTGAGGTAACGTTTATTTCAATCTTGCCTGGCTGGTATCCAGGTCGAGTCGTACACATGCACTTTCAAGTCCATCTCAGTACGTCGTTTGCAGCGGTCTCACAATTTACGTGGCCTCACGAAGCGGCAGTCGATATCGCGATAAACAACCCGACCATACATACCCAAGGTCCTGACCCGATGACACCTGAAATGGATGGTGCGTTTAACGATGGGTATGAACATCAACTTGCGACACTTGTTTGGGATGAGGAACTAGAGTCTTATGTAAGTGACATTGAGGTTGCCGTTGCAGGAACAGGTGTCAATGGCGTTGGCTATTTGGAAAGAGAAGCCGCAAAAGTATTTTCTCTCGGTGAGCCCACCCCCAATCCACTTTCTTTGAATTCTAAGATCTCCCTGAATCTACTGACATCCTCAGATGTAGAGATTTCGATTTATGCGATCAGTGGGCGCAAAGTCTATGAGAAATCCCTTGGAATGATAAATGAAGGGAGCCATCAAATCCCATTGCAACCAGGATCTCAAAAGCTTGCGCCTGGAGCGTACGTTTTTCAGATTAACGTGCTAAGTAGCGGAAGGGTGCACCACGACATCAAAAGGTTTGTCGTCAAGTAGCACTTTACTCAAATGTTAGACCTTGTTTGTTGAGCGAGCGTTTTGCAAACCAAGCGTAGTAAACGAGATAAGCAAAGCAAAGTCCTCCGACCACAAAAGAGTTCTGAATCCCCACGGATTCAAGGTCGGCAAGTTTCCCTTGAATGGGAGGGATGATGGCGCCTCCTAGAATCATCATGACGAGGAATGCAGATCCCTGTGTGGTGTACTTTCCCAGTCCAGCGATTGCCAATGAGAAGATACAAGGCCACATGATCGAGCATGCAAGTCCACAAGCAAGAAGCGCGTAAACTGCGACAAGACCTGTCGTGTTGAGCGCAATAATGATGGAGGTCAGTCCGAGAATCCCGAAAACGCTAAGTGTATATGCGGGCTTGTCTTTCGTGAGAAAAAACGCTGCGATTTGGACTAAGATGCAAATAAAGTACCACTTGAGGGCTGAGGTGTCATACCCAGCGAGGTGTGTGGCACCCATCACGACGCCGAAAGCCACGAACGGTACGACAAATTTTAGAATATTTTTCTGGACAGAAGAAAGCGGAAAAACGTTGACTGCGCCAACCCAACGACCAATCATTAAACTCCCCCAAAACATCGCAACAAATGGTGTGATTTCAGAAGACTCAAATCCTCCAAACTCAGGCTGCTTTAAAAACTCTCCGAGGTTCGATCCGATCGCCACTTCTACACCTACGTATACAAAAATAGCGAGCATCCCCAGTGTAAGCTGCGGGTATTGCATTGCGCCCCAACCAGAAGCGTTGCGTGATGATTTAAATTGCGCAAAAAGAATGCCGATGACAATGACCGCAAGGCCTCCCGACAGCCAACTCATTCTGGTCATTTCAATTCCGGGCATGTCAAGTACTGCATAATCGAACCTGTAGCTGTTAAAAACGGGGGCAAAGCAGACTGCAAGTAATACTGTCATAGTTAACAGTGTGAGGAGTGCGTTGTTTGCTTTTTCAGGAGTTTCCTCAGAAATGCCTGCGGGCACACTTTTTGACTTCCCTAAAATGGTAGCGAGTGCAATAAATAATAAGCCGACGGCGCCATATAACACGATCACCTTACTTAAACTTAAAGACGCAATCATGTCATCATCTACTGCGGCAGCAGATCCAAATAGCGCCAAAGCAATAATAATCGGGCCCAATGTTGTGCCTAAGGAATTGATGGCACCTCCAAGGTTGATTCTGTTGCTGCCCGTTTTAGGGTCGCCCAATGCGATCATAAACGGATTTGTAGATGTTTGCTGAAGTGAGAATCCTAGAGCGACCACAAACAGTCCCAATAGCATTCCAGTAAAGGTGTTCATATAGACAGATACAATCATCGTTCCAGCGCCGAGCGCCGAGAAGAGCAAACCATATATTGTACTTTTTTTATATCCCCAGCTTCCGACAAGATCTTTGTTTTTCTGAGAGCCTACAACGAATAATCCCAAAGCACCCACAAAGTATGCGAGGTAAAAAGCAAAGTCAATAAGTTGAGATTGGAATTGGTCTAACGAAAAGTAATTTTTACAAAAGGGAATGAAAATACTATTGCCGGCGGCAATAAACCCCCAAAAGAAGAATACTGTTGTCAATGTTGTCAGTGCACTGTAGTTTGTTTCTTGCTTGGTCATGTTTTCTGTTTATTGAACCGCAAAATCTACGCATTTAATTTTCAAAATTTACGGAATACAGTGTAATTTTTACACGAAGCCCTTGTTATAGGCTTACCATGTAACGCATACTTATTGTATATTTGACTATATACCTCTCATTTACTTCAAAACAATTTAATCAATTATGACCTACAAGACTTCATTATTCAGAGTTTTTGCTTTTTTAATTTCCATCAGTGCTTCTGTATTTTTACACGCTCAAGTCATACATTCAGACGTGGTGTTCTCCGGTACATTTGGGGGTGCAACTCAGGATGGCTTCACCTATACAAACCCTACAGGTTCTGAAGGATGGGCTGGCTTTGCGAATGAAGATGTCAGTCTTTATCCATTGAGTTTTTCCGACAGTGGCGAGATCACCTTTACAGGTGCAACTGCTGGGGTAGACGTAGATGTGTATTTCAGATTTGAGTACAATCCATATCCTGACACTGAGCCTAGTTTTGTCACTGCTTCTGTGACCGTGAGTGGTACAGTTGAAACATCTTACTCAGTTGACATTCCTGCTCAAGGAGACAATACATTTAGTTCATTCCTATTGTATGTGACTACGCTAGATGCGCCAGTAACATTAACAAATATGACTGTTTCAAGTAGTGCCATCGCAGACCCTTGTGCGGATGTCACATGTCCTGAGGGACAAGAATGTGTTGATGGGGAATGTGTTGTTGTGATTGGTGGACCAATGGTTTCAGCTCCAACACCGCCAGCCAGAGAGCCAGGCGATGTGATTTCTATTTACAGTGATGCTTATGCGGATGTTGTAATTGATGATTTTGATTTTGGTTTGTGTGGTTTTTCTCCTGCAGTAGCAGAAGAGATGATTGTAGGCAATCCAACACAGCGTTATTTGGGTGAAGGTTGCCAAGGAATCAATTTTGAGAACAATAGAATAGATGCCTCTGCATTTACACATCTTCATTTTGATTTCTATACGGATGAAACGTATGTTATCGATAAAGTTTTTAACTTAAAATTAGTGGATTGGGCAGGGAATGAAACAGAAGCTGGAGCCACTGGTTTAGAAGTTAATTTTAATGCTGGAACGAATCCCGCTATGATAGCTGGGGCTTGGGTTTCCGTTGATGTTGATATCACTGTTTTTGGGCCTCTTGTGATTGGTAACTTAACGACAAGTGACTTGGCTCAGATACATATTACTTCTAATTTACCAAACGCTTGGTATGACAATTTATATCTTTATAAAGGGGAGTCTTTGCTAGAAACCTGTAATGATGGTGTGATGAACCAAGACGAAACCGGCATTGATTGTGGTGGTGCAATGTGTCCCGCATGTGAGGATGAAGTTGGTGTGTCGGATCTTGAACTGGAGTTTGAAGTATATCCTAATCCTGCTTCTGACAAGATTTCACTATCTAATGTTCCAAGTCATTACAGCTATATCATATATAATTCAATGGGGCGTAAATTAATGTCTGGATCAAACTCAGGTTCAGTAGATATTTCATCTTTGATGAGTGGGATGTATTTCATTCAATTGATTGGCGGGAATAATTTTAACACCGTATCATTTATCAAGAATTAAATACGACCTTTTGACCCATTTATTGTTATATTCATAGCCATGAAAATTCACCTTGTATTATTATTTTCCTTTTTGCATCTTACAGCACTGGGTCAGAACACTTTGATTTGGTCTGATGAATTTGATGGAAGTGCGTTAAATCTCAATCAATGGACCTATGATATCGGTCAAGGTAATTGGGGGTGGGGCAACAACGAACAACAGTATTACACAAATAGCAGCTCTAACGTCTCTGTTGAAAATGGCTATCTAAATATTACAGCCATTAATGAACAATTCGGTGCCGCAAGCTATACATCTGCGAGAATCAAATCAAAAGGTTTATTTGACTTTACTTATGGGAGGGTTGAAGCCAGGATTAAAGTTCCTGTGGGTCAAGGTCTGTGGCCAGCATTTTGGATGCTTGGCGCCAACATTGACAATGTAAGTTGGCCGCAATGCGGAGAAATTGATGTGATGGAGCATATTAATAATGAGACCATTATTCATGGAACCCATCATTACAACAACAACGGACACCAATATTCTGGAGGGTCTATTTCTTGCGATGCCAATGAATTCCAGGTATATAGTATTGAATGGTCCCCTTCGAGTATTCAATGGTTTCTAAATGGGATTATGTATTATGAGACTGATATTAGTTCCAGTTCAATTTCAAAAGAAGAGTTTCATGAGCCGTTCTTTTTTCTCATTAACCTTGCTGTAGGTGGTAATTGGCCTGGTCCACCTAATGGGGCAACTCAATTTCCTGCAGTTATGCAGGTTGATTATGTTCGGGTGTATCAAGATGCTGATGTTGGATGTACAGACCCAGCAGCTGACAACTATAATCCAAATGCAACGACTGATGATGGTTCGTGTACGTATTCATCCACCACACTCAATATTACAACAACTGTTTGCGGTGCAGCTACTTCAGTTGAAATGACTGGTCCATGGTGGGGCTGGGATCCAGCTGCAGGTCCAACAGCTTCTGACAATGGCGATGGTTCTTGGACATTTACATTTGACCCTGCACCAGCAGATAACATGGAGTATTTGTTAGTGTTAGATGGAGTTCAGGAGGATTTAGTTGCTGCAGGTTCAGCTTCAGAAGATTGGTCATGTACTCCCGTGACAGATAACTTTTCATATGCAAACAGACAATGGGTGGTGGGTTCAGGAGATGTTTCAAATACGTATGGGACATGTGGATCCTGTGAGGGAGAGTCTACAACAGCAACGATTGAATTTGTTGTAGACATGAACGGTGTAGACCAGCCAAGTGCTGAATATGACAATGTCGTTGTAAACGGTTCTTGGAATGGTTGGAACGGCTGGGGTGTAACTTTAGCTGATGAAGATTCTGATGGTATTTATACCGGATCTCTTGAGATAGAGCAAGGGACGACCTTTGAATATGTAGTTGCTGTCACAGGTTCTGCTGATAATTGGTCTGGATGGGGGCTGCAATGGGGAGACGGTTGTGGAAATGCAAATGTTTTCGTTACAGCAGGAGGTGTTGGAACAGTAACCACATCTACATTAACGCCTGGTTGTGGTGTCGTTTCAGGATGTACAGATGCCACAGCGTCTAATTATAATGCATCTGCTTCTACAGACAATGGTTCATGCATGTATGAAGTCACCTTAACAGTAGATATGAATTGTTCAGGACTTACACCTACAGCTGTTGCAGCTACAGGTCCATCAGAGGGGTGGTCATGTGGGAGCTATTCATTAACTGATGGAGATGGAGATGGGGTCTGGGAAGGCACATTTGGCTTGCCTGCAGGGACATTTGAATATATATATTGTACAGATGGATGGGGCCAGCAAGAAACACCTGGCTTAATAGAAGAAATGCTAAATGGTGGGACGTGTGCGCCGGTTACAGATTACTCAAATTGGGCAAACAGATTAATTACAGTAGGCGCGATTACAACAGTTGATACTTGGGGGTCATGTTCGGGTTGTGTAACAGTTGATCCAGGATGTCCTGAAGACATAGATAACAATGGTTTTGTTACAGTAAGCGATGTGCTTACTGTACTAAGCGAATTTGGTTGCAGTGCAGGTTGCCAATACGACCTAAATATGGATGGAATAGTTGGGGTTTCTGACATTTTAGAAATTCTAGCTGCTTTCGGTAACGAATGCTAAAATTTATCCAGGAAAAATAAGGTTAAATGATAGTTGGTTTTTTTTTCCTTAATTTGTTGCTTAATATAAAGGCAACATTTTCCATCTGATCATTCAGAATGAACCATTCATATGTGCAGACGATTCGTTCGGGATCACCAAGAATTAGTTCTATTGGGATTTATATATGGGAATTTTGAGTTATAATAATTGGTTTTTTAATATTTTAAAGGCGTTTGTTAACTGAAATAAAGGATGGCGTATAAAATTAAGTTCGATAACTTTTTCTCATATTCATTTTCTTTAGATTGTGTTATTTTTGGATATGATAAAGGTGAGATTCATGCTTTGTTAATTAAAAGAGCAATTGAGCCTTATATGGGCGTTTGGGCAATTCCAGGTGACCTTGTTTATCCTGATGAAGATTTGACAGATGCTGCAAATAGAATTCTTACAGAATTAACCAAAGTCAAGGAAGTGACACTTCACCAAGGTCAAACATTTGGCAAACCTGACAGGCATCCTCAAGGCCGTGTGATTACGAACGCTTATTTTGCGCTTGTTAGAAAAGAAGACATCAATGCAGTAGCAGATTCTTGGGCTGAAGAGGTTAAGTGGGTGCCTATTCGCGAAACACTTCAATTGGCTTTTGATCACAATGAGATTCTAGAATCGACATTTAATCTCTTGTGTCAAAAATTAAAAAGGGAGCCTATATGCTTTGATTTATTGCCAGAGAAATTTACACTGAATGAAATGCAAAAGCTGTATGAATATTCTCAGGATTCTGCGCTAGATAAAGCAAATTTTCGTAAAAAGATTAAGCCCATTCCGCTTATAAACCTTGATGAGAAGCAGAAGAATGTCAAACATCGACCTGCTAATTTATTCAAATTTGATTTTGAGCGATATTCAAAAATTGTAGAAGAAGAAAATTATTTGTTTAGAATGTAGCTGGTTTATATGTTTTTGCTATTCATTTAAAGTTGCACATAAAAAAAAAGTTCACTTATTGTATATTTTACTATAAACTTAGTGTATATTTAACAACGCATCCTTGTTGAAAACTATCAATATTATAATCATGACCTATAATAATTCATTTTCAAGAGCTCTAGCTCTTCTTGTTTTTATAAGTTTCTCAGTATCCTCTTACGCACAAGAAACAACCTTTACAGATGTCGTATTCTCTGGCGTGTTCGGTGGAACATTCTATGATTCTGGAGTTTACACGAACCCAACTGGTTCTCAGTCTTGGGGAGGTTTTGCAAATGAAGACGCTAGTCTTTATCCCTTAAGTTTTGTAGATGGTGGCTCAATCACGTTTACAGGTTCTACTCCTGAGATGACCGCGACTGATGTCTATTTTCGATTTGAATATAATCCGTACCCTGATACAGAGCCTAGTTTCAATACGGTTCCTGTCACGGTTAGTGGTGAGGCTGGATTATACTCAATAGACATTCCTTCTCAGGGTTCGAATACATTTAGTTCATTCCTATTATACGTCACGACTCAAGATGTTTCAGTGACACTAACAGATATCACAGTGACGGCTTCTTTTTCATCCTCTGATGTTTATGGTTGTACAGATGCTACAGCATCAAACTATGATCCAGATGCAACGATTGATGATGGTTCTTGTGTATTGCCAATTGCAACAATTGAATTTATTGTGGATATGAATGGTGTTGATCAACCAAGTGCTGACTACGCACTTGTCACTGTAAATGGTTCTTGGAATGGTTGGAACGGATTTGGTGCTGAACTTTTTGACGAAGATGGTGATGGTGTTTACACTGGATCACTTGAGATAGCACCTGGGACTACTTTTGAATATGTTGTTGCCGTTAGTGGAGTAGCTGATGGTTATTCTGGCTGGGGATTGCAATGGGGTGACGGCTGTTTGAATACAAATGTTACCGTAACAGCAGGAGAGGCTGGAACAGTAACCACATCAACATTGACACCTGGTTGTGCTGATGTTTTAGGTTGTCTTGATGCAAATGCATCTAACTACGACGCCAATGCAACAGCGCAAGCATACGATGAATACGGAAACTTAGGCTGTGTATATGCTTCATGTGATGATATCCCAGAGTATGGATGTATATATGCTGATGGCTTTGGCGCTTTCAATGCTGAGTTTAATGCAACGCAATGTGAGAGTTATGGAGGCACACCTTGTGAGGCCCCAGTAGTAGGAGTAGAAGGTTGTATTGATGCAAATGCTTCTAACTATGACGCTAATGCAACAACTCAAGCATACGATGAATACGGAAACTCAAGCTGTGTTTATGCGTCTTGTGATGATATCCCAGAATACGGATGTATTTATCCAGATGGTTTTGGCGCTTTCAATGAGACATTCAGTGCATCAGATTGTGTTACTTATGGAGGAACGCCTTGTGAAGAGCCAGTTGTAGGAGTAGAAGGTTGTCTTGATGCAAATGCATCCAACTATGACGCTACTGCAACAACTCAAGCATACGATCAATACGGAAACTCAAGCTGTATCTATGCTTCTTGTGATGATGTTCCAGAATACGGATGTATTTATCCAGATGGTTTTGGCGCTTTCAATGCGACATTCAGTGCAGCAGATTGTGTTACATATGGCGGTACACCTTGTGAGGAGGCAGTTATTGTCATAGGCGGATGTATGTATCCAAATGCTGACAACTACAATGAACTTGCAAATGATGATGATGGCTCGTGTATTTTCCCAGGCACATCAACTTGTTTGGGTGATTTAGATGGAGACAATACAGCGGGTACTTCAGACCTTTTGGCTTTGTTGTCTACGTTTGGTACTGTTTGTGACTAAACTGTAAGGCGTGTTTATGGGGCGGGGATGTATTTGTCGATGAGCATAATCATCGACGCCATGGTGGCGGCCCCCAATTCCAATTCTCTTTTGTGTACGTTTTCAAAAACGTCTGAGGTGCTGTGGTGGAAATCAAAGTAACGTTGGCCGTCTGGAACAAGTCCTATTAACAAGGGGCGCCTGTCAAGTTGCTTTAGTGGACCGATGTCAACTCCGGACCATCCTTTCTTGAATCGGTGTATGTTGTACTGTTCGAAAAGGGGCTTCCAGCTTTTTACAATGTCCACAAGTGTGTCTGTGGCGTCCATACTGAATCCGCGTGGGCTGAACCCTCCAGCATCTGACTCCATGGCTGCCACGTAAACGTGTTCGTCTTTTGCGAGTTCAGAAGCTGCAATTTCTGCGTATTTAATGCCCCCTCGATTTCCATTTTCCTCGTTGATAAAAAGGACGAATCTGATCGTTCTTCGGGGTGTATATCCGATGGCTTTCAGCGTGCGTAGTACTTCTATGGTATGAACAATGCCAGCGCCATCATCGTGCGCGCCCTCTCCGATGTCCCATGAGTCGAGATGTCCACCGAGTGTGATAATTTCATCAGGTAATTCCGATCCAATCCATTCCCCGATAACGTTTCCTTGTACGACATCCGGCAACGCCTCACAGTTCATTTGAAATGTTACTTGGAGGCCAGGGTCTGTTTTATAGAGCTGGGCCAGTTTTCGTGCATCCATTGTTGAAATTCCTGCTGCTGGGATTCGTGGAATATCCTCATCGTAGTGCATCGCGCCCGTATGAGGCAATGTGTCCAATGAATGTGTCAGAGATCTTACCAAAGCACCTACAGCGCCTGCTTTAGATGCGTATATCGCGCCTTGACCTCTTTGGTCGTTTGCCCCGCCATATGCAGACCCTGTATTGATGAGGACAGGATCCATCGCGCGATTGAACAGTACAATTTTACCTTTTGTTTTATGCTGCGGCATCGTGTCGAGGTCGCTAAGGTGTTTGACGACAATTATTTCAGCGGTCACAGGGGCGTTGTAAGGTGTCTCTACAGATCCACCCAAAGCGGTAATGTGAAGGTCAATTTTCTCTCCGGAGGACATTTCTATAGACGCATTTGCTGTGTCTCCGCGTGTCCAGCTTGGGACCACAACGGGCATGACGTAAACATGATCTGCCCCGTAGTTGCGAAGCAATTCTGCACCCCATTCCATGGCTTTTTCGGCTTCAGGAGAGCCACTGAGTCGATGCCCTATCGTTTTTGTAAGGACACGTAAGTTCTCGTATGCCTCCCCATTTGTAAGGACCTCATCATAAATGGCGCGGATCGCAGCAGAATCCGATGGGGTGGAGGTTTGGCCTAGAATAGTTCCAAATCCATTTAGAAAAACAAAGCAGCCACCAAGTAAAATTGACTTCGTGACTGCTTTTATATCATTGCGATTGATCATGCATGCAATCTACTCAAAACCAGATGAGATGCATACGTTTATTGGCAAGCACCTCCATATTGACCCAAAAGCTCCAACAGATCGACGACGCCTATAAATCCATCGAGGTCATAATCACCAGTGCAGTCGGATGCGACAACGCCACATGACACATTTATTGTGTGACAAACTGTATATGCTGAGGGCCCCATTGGTCCTTCATCACAACAATACACTGTCATACAAACATTGTAGTTTCCTCCTGAATTATAGCAATGTATCGGACAGTCAGGAAGAGAGGGGTTGTAGATGTTTCCATCTCCGAAATCCCAGCTTATACAGATGTTCGGGTCTTGTCCAGTGAAATTCACCGCGCAAAACCACATCTGATCACATCCTGTCGTGGGACAACTTGTATTTGTTCCCCATTCAAAGTCAAACTCCTGAGGAATATCGCATCCACCACTTGGGCAAGTAACGGTGTCTGTAAATGTCCAAGATTGTGTTTGACCTTGCGCACAACAAAAGACATCTAACTTTACAACGTAAGTCCCTCCAGATGGATAGCAATGTGTATATCCTTGAGCGAATGAAACATTTTGAAGGGGCGCAGAGTCATCCCCCCAGTCTATGTTGATGCAGAGGTCGAGCAGATTAACTGGGCAGTTGCTTAATATTATGGGTGAAAGGCCATACTCACAACACGCATTCCCATCGGAATCAGTGGATGTGCCAAGGTCAACGAGGCCCAGTCCCACTTCTAAATTGCTACAGTTGACCAAACAATCATCCGTAACGACAGGGTCTTGGCAACAATTAACGACGACTTCATGACAATGTTCGGAACTGCAGATTTCGCCCAGCGTTGAAACACCTTCTATTGAATAACAAACCTCGTATACACCTGGGTTTAAGTCGAAGCTGAAGTTGTATCCACCCCCATAACTTAAGCTACTTAAATTGATGAGGTTTCCGCTGTTTTCTACCCCTATGATGGTATACTCAGGGTTTTGATACGACACCATATTGGGCCCTAAAAATTGAGTGCCCGTAAATTCAATGTGACATTTATCTGCTCCCGGGACTTCAGTAATGGCTTCCCAGAACGAATTTCTCACATAGCAATCGGGAACACAATCGCAAAATGCAGTTGCAGTGAATCCAAATGCATTTGATCCATCGTCGCAGCATTTAATTTTCACAGTGACTGGATAGTCAGTGCATCCATCCGTATAACAATGTTCGACAGGAGATCCCAAAGGAAGGTTGGTTTGAACGGTTCCGTCACCCCAGATGATATCCATACACAATGTGTTTGGATTTGCCCCATTTGCATATGATATCAATGGGTCTATAGACCAAAGGCAGCATGCCACGTCCTCATTCACTCCATCACCATCAATGTCAGTATTGTATAGGGATGTGCCTAATGACAGAAGCTGTAAGTCTAGCATATCGGTTTCAGAAAACTGGCAACTGTCGCAGTCGATAAATTCCATCTCTAAAAGTCCAGATGTTTTGGGACATCCATAGATGTTTTCAGCTGTTAGAGAATAGTCTCCATCCTGAGTCATCGTGATGCATCTCGTCATCCCTACAATTGTAGAAACATTCGATCCTGGTGGGATGTAATTCCATTCATACGATGCAAGCCCAAGTGGTCCACAGACTGTTTTTCCTGAATCACAAGCGATATAGCAACCTGTTGGCACTTCACATAGATTTGGGCAAGGGTGAACAGTCTCGTTTGCAGAACCTTTGCATCCTGTAAGCGGATCGATTGCAACGACAGTATAGATTCCTTCAGACAAGGTTGTAAAGGTTTGTCCTGTTTGTCCGCCAGTCCAAACATAATTAAGCGACGGGTCTAATGGGTCAACGAACAGTGTGACCTCTGAGCCCTCACAGGGTGGGTCAGGAAATGTGCCTATTTGGACTGTTGGACTTTGCGCAACCGTGATTGCAAGGTCAGATGAGTTGTTGCATCCAGATGTGGCATCCACCACTTTTAAGGTAAAGGTGTCATTTCCAATTATTTGATACGAACAAATATCAATGGAGTTTGTTGTTCCCAGTAAATTTCCGGCCAAATCATACCATTCGTAGAGGTAGTTGCCCTGAGGTGCGAGTAAGGTTGTACACTCTCCTTCACAAAGAATACTCGGTCCCGTGATAAATGCAGGAACCAATGGCCACTGTTGTACAAGTACGGGGTCAAGTTCTGTTGAACATCCTGTGACAGGGTTGATAATCGTAGCTCCGTATTCTCCCTCAGCGCTCACATCGAAAGATGTTCCAGACCCAACAGGATTTCCTGGGTCAGTAGACCACCATGTTACTTGAGAAGGCGGCAGAGGGGAAACCTCTAGTGTTTCCGTAGATCCAAAACAAAACATAAAGTCTCCATCCACAGATGTAATTGTGTTTCCAGGTGGCAAGTCATTCACAACAATGTTCATGCTGTTTGTAAACTGACATCCATTTACATGAGTAGCCACAACGCTCACAACAGGATTGTAAGGTCCGTTTTGTGTCTGTGTAATTGGGTTTTGGGCATATGCATGTTGCGGACTCGCGCCATCAAAAATGCAGTTGTCATTTGCCCCTACAGCTGTGTCATCAAAATTCCAGTCAAAACTCACGGCACCCGCACATGAAGCTGAGAAAGCCCCAGATTCTTCAAGACAAAGAGGCGAAGGACCACTTATTATAACGGGTCCTGGAATGGTAACTGCCTGAGAGAAATCGTCGATACACCCAGAAGAATGTGTCACAGTTAGGTTTGGTGTATATGGAGACCCCAAAGTTAAATTGCCAAAACAAGCAGGCGAAAGACTACTGTTGTTTGACCCTAAAGTGAAATTAATAGCACTGAGAGATGTTCCCGGCAGGTATGCTGTCTCATCTGTTAAGCACAATTGTGGGATGTCAGTAGGGTTGGGGGCACAACTCACCTCAGTTCCGAATTGAGCGATCATCGCCACCTCAACAACAATCTTTTCAGAGACAGGGCAAAATGCCGTGCCTGCCATATTTGGAACTTGGCCAGACATAATAACATTGTAATATCCAATTTCAGTGTAGGTATGTGTGGTTGGGTTTGAAGATGACCCACTGAAATCACCAAAATTCCAATTAATATTGGTGACATTTGCAGAGCTCCCAGAAGAACTGAATGCCCAAGTATCACAATATCCGCCGGAAATGGTTGCTGAAGGCACTATGGAATAAGTCTCTAGATCACAGCAGGGGCCAGTGCATGGGATTGGTGGACCACTAACATCTTCCTCATAAATCGTGATAGACTCTGTGTTTGTACAGCCAGACGGTTGCTCAGTAATTGTGAGGGTATAGGTGTAGGCATTAGGCAATGTTCCGCCTTGCCAAAAGTGCGTAATTGTTTCCGATGTTCCCCCTCCTGAACTCCAGCTGTATAGGTAGTTTGGGTTGTATGGAGCAACAATTTGCGTGGAACCTGGGACGCCGTCCACAAGGGTGTTTGGGCCATTTGTCGTCAAATTCAGCATAGGAGCTGGTAAGATTCCAATTGTAGCACCACCTGAAGATGCGCATCCATTAATGTCAATAGTGTTGACAATATAGTCTCCAGCACTTGACGTACTGATTGAACTGGTCGTTTGTGAAGATCCAACCCAAATAAAGGGTGAGATAAATGATCCTGCATTACTTACGGCTACGCTTCCCGATGTTCCAACACAGAAATCTGCGCCAACAACTGTAGGTACAATTGCTCTATTCAGGCTGATTCCCATGGTGTATATGGTCGTATTGCCACATAATTCAACCGTGGCTGTAACCGTTGTATTCACAGAATTGCTGGGGATGTCATTCCATTGTACCGTCATGTTATCTGTGCCCTGTCCACCTACCACACTGCCGTATTGAGGGAGGTCTATCGTCCAGTGAATCGTTGCGTCTGGGTGGATGTCCGAAATCGAATAATTTGCGATTTCGTTTGCACATGGTGCATCAGGAGATGTGATCGCAACTGCTGGACCGTGCGTACGTTCTTCGACGACCAATGTAAAAGGATTTGAAGTGCAAAAAGGTGCTTCAGCCATTTCATAAACAACCTCTAAATTGAAAAGGCCCGACATGCCCCATGTGACCTCAGTATATAAACCAACAACTGGGTTTGCGACCGGAACCCCCCCGCCAGGGTTTGTGCTATTGGGTGTCCAAATTGCATTAAGTCCTTGATTTGCTGCGACTTCATATATATAACTGGGTGAATTCACACAAACCTCAATTGGTCCGGTGACGGCAGTAGGGGGAGCAACTTCATGGACAGTGACGAAGGAAGTCACTGTTGAATTGCAGTATAAATCTGGATTGGCTGCATTGAGGTCTGCAGTGACAGTATAAGAACCACTTGAAGTCCATGTTATCTCTGCGGTATTTCCTGTCACGTTTTGAGCCAAGCCTCCTGAATTAGACCAATCAAAAATGCCACCTAAACTTCCGGATGCGGAAAAGAGTGTTGTTGCACCTAAACATACATCCAATTGTGACGGGTAAACATTAAACTTGGGCTTGACTTCGACATTTAATGTCGCAAACCCAGTACAGTCATTGGGTCCATTTCCAGGTAAATCTTGTAAAAAATCACTTGTATATGTGACATCGATGGTCCCGATACCTGAAGTGTTCCATTGAATAGTTGCAACAGATCCCTCTTGATTAATAACCGATCCACCTGTGACAGACCAGTCATAATCTACACTGACCCATTTGGTTAAGTCATATGAAACGACTTCTCCTTCACATACGATGTCAGGTCCATTTATAGAACCATTGGCAGGGATAATTGGAATCTGTATTGACGTGGGGGTGTTGCAGTGAGCAGGCGTACAATTGTCGACCTGCAATTCAACCGTCCCGTAGGGTCCTTGTCCCCACTGTACGAATATTTCGTTTGTGCCTTGTCCATTGACAGGAAGAATAGGAACGCCAAATGCGTCGAAAACAGACCACGTGTAATCGAGACAGTCTGCGTTTGTAAAATATGAGGCTGTGTCGTTTTCACATAAAGTCGAGATACACTGGATGTCTGGACCGACAAGGCTGTCCACCAGAACTTGTTCAGTATATGTGTCAGCACATGTGCAAAGTACATTTCCCTCTGGGCCAAGTATGTCACTATATACCGTGAGTGTAACGTCATATAGGCCTGGAGTACTGTAAATATGAGAAGGGTTTGTGGAGCTAACGGAAGAGAACGATTGTCCGTCTCCGTAATCCCAAAAATAATTCGATGCGCCAGAACTACTCAAGTCTGTAAACTGAATGGGACTATCTAAACAAGCATTTCCTGTAGAACTGAAAAGTGCCTCAGGCCCCTCTAGTATTTCTATACAAACGGTATAGGTGACAGGCGTGAAATTAGGGTCTATGTTTGTGATGGTCACAGCGATATTCCCCGCACCGTGAGGCCCCCATAGTACGTCTAATTCTGAAGTGTTTTGGCCGCCTGTGATGATTCCACCTTGTACATCCCAATCATATATAAAGCCTGAACCGAACACTGGAGCAAAAGCGATAAGAGATGAATTTTCACAAACTTTGATGCATTCAATGGTACCTGCGGACCCATCTCCTGAGGAACTTATGCTAGGGGTTAGGGCAGGGTCCGTGAAGTCAATAATTCCACAATCATGACCACAATCAATGGTGATATTTAAGAATCCTTCACAAAACATTGATACACCATCAGGAGCATTGTAGAATAAGTAATATGGCAGTAGATGATCTCCGCAACATGCGTCCTGATTTGCATTAGGTGACAATAAAATTTCCCACTGACTTATCGCACATCCCATTGGCGTTAAGGCCTCATTCACAATGAAATTCGAATCAAAGCACCCTCCATCACCCGTAGAGCCATAACAATTCTCAAAACCCAGAAAATTGTATCCATCATTGGTAAGTGCTTGGAACAGGTCGAATGCAACATCGCCAGGAGCGAAGGATGCATTTACGCTATAGGTTGGCAACGTGCAGGGGTCTTGAGCTTTGAATTCAGCACTCGCGAAAAATGCGAAAAATGCCATTAGGAGGGAGGATAATGTGGTCTTCATTATGTAAAGCTTTATTGCGATTCTTTATCAAATAGCAAATTTTTTTTGAACTTTCCTAATTTATATTTGTTTATATTTTAAAATTCCATGACAAAGCCAACCTTCACAATTGATCTTCGAAGTGACACAGTGACGCGACCAACTGCCAAAATGAGGGGATGTATGCATAAGGCTGTGACGGGAGATGATGTCTTTGCTGAAGATCCTGAGATCAATGAATTGCAAAAAAGATGTGCTGAGATGTTTGGGATGGAGGATGGCTTATTCTGCCCTTCAGGCACGATGACAAACCAAATAGCTATTGCCGTTCATACTTCACCCGGTGAGGAGGTGATCTGTGACAAGCTTTCACATATATACAATTATGAGGGTGGTGGTATTGCGCGACTAAGTGGTGCTTCTGTTCGTCTTTTACATGGTGACCTTGGAAGATTTACTGCTTCGGATGTAAGGTCGAATGTAAACCCTTTAGACAGCCATTATGCCAAAACGTCTTTGGTCAGTTTGGAAGATACATGCAACAAAGGAGGTGGATCGATTTGGGATCTTTCTGAATTAAGGGAAGTCTCTAAAGTCTCAAGGGAATTGGGGCTTGCGGTACATCTAGATGGGGCACGTCTTTGGAATGCCCTTGTGGCTCGGGGCATCCATAATGATGCGAAAGCACTTCATGCTTATGGTGCCAATTTTGATTCGATTTCGCTGTGCTTGTCAAAAGGATTAGGTTGTCCGGTAGGATCGGTGCTTGTTGGCTCCAAGTCATTCATTGCGCAAGCACACAGAGCAAGGAAAGTATTTGGTGGGGGGATGCGTCAAGCCGGAATCGTCGCTGCTGCGGGAATATATGCATTAGAAAACAACATTGATCGCCTTGAAGTAGATCATGCTCGTGCGAAAAGATTGGGAGAAGCTGCGCTTCATCACCCCAGCGTCATATCACATTATCCGATAGATACAAATATTGTCATTCTCGAGCTTCAGAAAGGGGTCGATGCTGACGCACTTTCCGCTGAGTGGGGGAGAAATGGGATTGAATGTTTTCAGTTTGGACCTTCCAGCATACGGTTTGTAACCCATTTGGAAAATACTGACGATCAAATAGATGGCGCTTGTCATTACCTCTCAAATATTTAATTTACGGATGTCACAGGAAATTAAAAAAGGCGACCAAGTTCGGTTTCTGAATGAAGTAGGTGGGGGTGAGGTTTTGGAGGTATTCTCTGATGGGACAGCGACTGTGGAGGGGGAAGATGGGTTTGACATGAACTACAAATTGCATGAGCTCATGCGCGTGATGAGTCGTGAAGATGAGATTGAAGCGTACAACAACAAGTTGCCAGATTTGGCGTCTATTTTGGCACAAGATCTAGATGAGGGACGACAAAAGGAAATTCAAAGAGAATTTGACATCAAGTATGCGAATGCGAATGCCACGAATCAAAAAAGGAGGGGGGAGCATATGGTTATTGACCTTCATATTCATGAGCTTGTTGACGATCAGTCGGGTCTTAGAGATCGAACGAAATTGGATATTCAATTAAATCATTTCGAACGGATGATGCGGATTGCTGCAGAGCATAGAATAAGGAAAGTGATTTTCATCCATGGCATTGGTCAAGGTGTTTTGAGACACCAAATCCGTACGCGTCTTGAATTGTATTATCCCAATTGTACTGTTAGGGATGGGAATCCCCGTGAATATGGCTCAGGGGCGACAGAGGTGTTGTTGGGTCAGTCCTCGTTCTGAGGCTCACTTTCTTCCTTTTTCCTATTTAACTCTTCGACATATTTTTTTGCAACCTCTTTGAGGTCACGTCCCGGAACATTGATCATGAAGTCATCTTTCACCACGCTGAAAGAACCTTCGGTCCCCCAATCTAGAACTCGGAATTCGTATCCTTCAAAATTAAATCCCAAAGGAATCCAAGATTCCTTCATGTTTCCCGAAGATATAGCTGCGCTCTGCTGATTAGAAAACCAAAATCGTAATCCTCTGCCCAACATCTTTCTTTCAGAGCGTTTTATATTCTTACGATCTGCGACCCACATTGTATATTCGATATCTTCAAATAAAGATGTCGCTGCGTGACATGTATGGTCTTTGATTATAGTATACTCTGCCTCTTTGTTGCGTTTATAGATTACTTTATCCCGCTTTTCTTTTGTAAACCCCATGGCTTTCATCATAGCTGGGGAAAGTTCAGTGCCTTGTTTTTTCTTCGGGATTAAGGTGAGTGTGGTCGCATTTAATGAGTCTCTGAAAAAGAAAGACTTCGTGTTATTCAAATCATCAGTCCAACAGAACGTGGGGTGGTTGTCGGAATAATAAATCTTCGCAGTCCTTTTTTTTCCTTTTAAATTTACAGAGTAGACCAGCCAGTTCTCAAATATGAGTGTCCCTTCACCCAAAGGAAGTCTGGTGAGATTCGCAACTTCATCAGCCACAGAAGGGGGGCGTTTGTTGGCGTCTTGTGCAAAGGTGTCAGAGTTGGCATTCAAGAGGAACAATAGAAAACATGCGGAAATGCTGAACTTTAAAAATACTTTCATGGCTTTGAATACGTGTTTTCTAATTTTCTGTCGCGTTGTATGGCCTGTTGCGCTCCCTGTCCTTTGAGTTTCGCACTGCAATATTTGATGTGAACGCCCATTTTCCGTCCTTCCAAACATATTCATCATACGACATTGTAGGTCCGTAAAAGGCAGTGGCCCCCGCGAGTGATGGGTCACTAGGCGCCAAGCGGTCCAAGACGATTCTGTTGTTGTCAGGTTCGTATCTCAGTGTGGCTTGTAACTCGTCGGAGTATTCCAAAACATGGCGCTTTCGGATGCCATCTGGACGGTTTAAATACGGCACGCCTATTCTGATATAGTCATTAGATATAACCATGGTTTCCATAACTTTCCTCGTGACTTGCGCATTGGCACCATCCCATCCCAGTAGTGTATATACAGGGGTTTTGCCGTCATGTGTAAGGATTATATCGTAATAGATCGCACCAGGCCAATCATCCACTCTGTAGCTTCGAGATTCGTCTTTGGGATCTTCACGTCTGTCATGAACCAATTCAGTCCATTTGAGATTCTCAAACTGTCCCGCTTTGTCAAAGCCATATATTACAAATGCGCCGTAATCTTGAGTTCTATCTTGTCGTTCAGAATTCCATGATAATACAGTCACCATTTCCTCTCCTCTTCCCACTGTCGCAATTCCTGCAGGCCATAGCGCGAAGAGTTCAGACAAAGATTCTGCAGAGTCGAAATCGGTCAGGGTTTCTCTGACGAGGGCCTTCAGTTCATTGTGAAGGATAAAACGTTCGTCATCATTGGAAGCTCTACCCAGACTTTCAAACATTGTTGGTATTTGATAAGATTGAGGGGTTTGGGCCAAATATGAAGAATACGGAGTGCTGATCATGAGTAAAAGGATCAGGATTCCAGATAATTTTAAATTCATACTTATAAAACGATCAATCATCCAAAGATATTACTTTGAACAGTTATACATGTAAAAACGCTTTTTTTGAAAGCAACACATCTTCGCTTTCTCTTCGGTCTTCATCATCAATACAACAATCCACAGGGCAGACTGCGGCACATTGAGGTTCATCGTGAAAGCCAACGCACTCAGTACATTTGTCAGGAGAAATGTAGTATAGATCCATACTTATCGCATCGTATTCCTTTTCGGAGTCTATTTCTCCTGCAGTCGGATGAACGCCAGTTCCGGTAAATCCTGTGCCATCTGTGAAACGCCATTTTGCGGCGCCTTCATAGATTGCTGTGTTCGGACATTCCGGTTCGCAAGCCCCACAATTAATGCAGTCGTCAGTTATAATGATTGCCATGTACTTTTGCCTTTCAATTTACAGATACAAAGGTACAGTGAACAGTCTTAAACACGTATTATCAAAACTCGGAATTTGGTTTCGAGAAAAAGCACATACTGAAAGCGAATTGCTGCGATTGGCTGAAGCTAATAACGGCTGGTTTACAAAAGAAAGTGTTGCCAAATCGTTTCAATCTCATGGGGATTCTTTACGAGATGCAGCTGTTGAAAAATGGTTTAAGGCGTATCAGCTCCCTGATGTGATTCATGCTGACTCTGGCAAAAGAATAGGAATTATCATGGCGGGTAATTTGCCTTTGGTGGGGCTTCATGATATGCTCTGTGCACTCATTGTCGGTCACAAAGTGGCAGTAAAAACATCTAGAGATGATACAGTTCTTCCGAAAAGAGTGGTGCAAGAAATAGAAGCGATTGAACCTGCTTTAAAAGGTAGAATCGAATTTGTTTCAGGTAAATTAGGAGATGTCGATGCGCTTATCGCAACTGGGAGTTCAAATACCATGAGGTATTTCGATGCCTACTTTGGCCACATTCCGCATTTATTTAGAACACAAAGAACAGGTGTGGCCGTTTTAGATGGTGAAGAATCTGAAGACGAATTGAAAATGTTGGGGGAGGATATGTTTACCCATTTTGGACTTGGATGTAGAAGCACGACAAAAGTATTCCTCCCGACTGATTTTGATTTGGACAGGTGTTTTGCGGCCTGGGTGTCTTGGAGTTTTTTGGCGAACAACAACAAGTACGCAAACAATTATGATTACCACAAAGCGATTTGGCTACTGAATAGAGAAGAATTAATAGAAAATGGGTTTTTATTGGTGAAAGAAGATGAAAATTGGGTGTCACCAGTGGGTACGCTTTTCATTGAGAGATATGATGATGTTGGAGAATTAATCAAGAAGCTAAGCGGTTATAAAGAGGGATTGCAGCTTGTGACTTCTAGGTCTGGAGCGAAAGCTTTCACAAAAGAATTGTCAGTTTTGGCACCCAGTATCTCACAGCAAGATTTGGGTTTGGCACAATGTCCTTCACTAAGTGACTATGCCGATGGTGTGGATACGGTCGAGTTCTTGTTAAAAATTTAATGCTTGCCGAGATTCTTGGTATATTCGCATCATGCAAGAAAAAAAAGATGGACATCTGATTGTTAAGCGTGGCACAATCTTTTTGCTTGCCGCTATATTTACTTTGGGATTTACGCGTTGTACCACGGATGTTGATTTGACGGCACCATATGTGTCTATCCCTGTGGTTTTTGGCCTTCTAGATGCTGAGGCAGATACACAGTGGGTCAGGATTAATCGCACGTGGTTAGGGGATGGAGACCAAACCCAAATCGCCCTAGTCTCGGATTCCTCAGAATATGAAACATCAAGGCTTTCAGCGCATTTTGAGGAGCTTGATGACAATGACAATGTTACCCGAGTTTTTGAGCTCAAGGATACTATACTCCAAAACAAAGATGAGGATGGTGTGTTTTTTGCGCCAGAACATAAAGCGTATTTTGCCGCTACACGTGCGAATGAATCACTTAACCCTGATGCGCGCTATCGTTTGGCAATCGTGATTGACGATTCAGTCAATGTTGGAGCAGAGACAAATATGATTTCTGTTTCCGTTGGTAATATTCAACAACCGCCAGCGGGTTTAAACAATGTGAAACTCAATTTTGCGAACGTTGGACCCTCGCAAGTCACTTATCCAAATTATCCTTTCAAGTGGAGGTCTACAGCTGGAGCAGCCCGTTATGACGCGGTTTTACGTGTTCATTTCATCGAACACTATTGGGCCGATGATTTTCATACTGTGTTAGATAGCTCACGTGACCGTACCATTGAAATACCCATTGGCACGGTAGATCCATCTGGCGATGCAGGGAATCAAGAGCTTGAGAAATTATTCGATGGTCAAATATTTTTCACCACATTAAAAACCCGTTTGGATAAAAACATCAGAATTACAAGAGAGTTGGGGGTGTGGGATGAGGAAAGCCAAATTGCACGTGCGTTTGATTTCTTGCTTATTGTCGCAAACGAAGAACTTGCGATATATCTAGATGTGAACGCGCCTGTCACGGGTATTATACAAGAGCGCCCTGAATATTCAAATATAAATGGCGCGCTTGGTCTTTGGGCTTCAAGAACGACGCAAAGCGTCTTAGGTTTGGGATATACAACGGATACAATCGAGCACCTTCAGGAGGGCGATGATACTGCCGAACTTAATTTCTGTACCCCAAATCCGTTTTCTGACTATACTTGTCAATAATTCGCTTGCGATCTACTGACCTATGAACGAACATGCTTTAATTTCTAAACATAGTCAAGCTGAAATAGAGCTTTCTATGGGGATGTGTATCGTGAAATACCGTGCAGCTTCTATGATTGATTTGGCCTGTGTCATGCGTACAGAAGATGACAGAAAAGCACTTTCAAATTCAGGGCCAGTACTACACATCATCCCAGCAGATTCGCCACTCGTTGAACACGATGCGCTTAAATGGTTGGGAAGTGACCAAGCGATGAACGGTGTTATTGCTCGCGCTGTGGTCGTTCCATCAAACCTTGCAGTCATTCAGGATAAAATTAGATGGGCGTTATTCAGGCCCTCTGTTCCCTTTAGAATTTTTCGCAATACTCAGGTCGCAAAAGGGTGGCTTATTGATTTGTGGTATAGCCATATGGAAGGAAAAGAAATTTAGGCCCCACAACGTCGATTACTGAATAATGACCCTGACGGATTCCGTGTTCAACCCCTTTTTAGAGGAAGTGGAGATGATATATGTGCCAGGGGAAAAGAGGTCAGTAGCAATCACGGTTCCGATTCCAGACAGGATTATTTTACCCATGAGATTTGACACATCCCATGTTATTTCTTGATCCGCTCCATTTAATACAATGTTTTCTCCTGAAGTAGCTGGGTTAGGGAATGCGACGAAATCAGAAGGCGTAAGCGCGGTCATTCCATCTGTATTTGAGGTGTCTTGATTTGGCGCTTCTCCTTGATACTTCACACTGTATGTGGTGCCGAAAAGTGTTTTTGCTTCAAGATATGGGAGTCCCCCGTCTCCGAGCCATGTGTAAACTGTTGAGATGCGGTCAATTTCAAAGGGTTCGCCTCCTTCTTGCGTTAAAACATCTTGCGTCGTTATTGTGGTGCTTATTCTCAGGACTTCGTGCGATGCGCCGTTTGGGAGAAGTAACGTTCCCCATCCGTCCACTGAGCCTTCACGCGTTGCGGAAGTCGCGTAGTTAAGCACGCTTGGAATGTCAACTTCGTAGGCAGAAGTAGATGAAATGACATCCTGAAAATTTAATGGCAGGGGATGGATTTCATCAATGTCGCTGTATTCGATAGGTAGATCGAATCCTTCTAAATTCATTGAAATTCCTGCGAGATTATATGAAGAACCAGAGGTTTGGTAATAGCTCATCATGTTGGAAATGGTCACAGGGAGGTCTATGCCTAACTCAGACAAGAAAGCGAGATCAAACTCTCCAGGCCCGAAAACATCACATATATAATCTGGATTAGTCAACGCGTTGTTGAAAGAAAGCTGAGCTAAAAATGGGGCTTCATTTGTTGCTCCGAATTCAACAAGTGTCTCTGAATTTGAATCTAATGTCGAGAAATCCCAAACATAATCTGCACCAGTACTCACATAATCTCCTGTGATGTCCGCCGTAGATGTTTGAATGAGATAGCTTCCACCTGCTTGAGGAAGGTCAGATGCATTTACAGTGGTTTGAGCATGGTTGCAATGAACAACGAACAAAAGTGCAACAAGGCTGCAGATGTATGGTATAGTTTTCATACTGCAAGTTACGTTATTATAATCTTTGAGTTTGCCAATCATTCCGATCTCCCGGTCCCTCCCTCATGTCAAACAGCAAAGTTTTCTGCTGAGTTCTATTGTGTAACTTGCAAACTTATAATTTTGCCTTTGAGATGAAGATAGGATTTGATGCAAAAAGAGCGTTTTTAAACAACACAGGTTTAGGGAACTATTCACGTGATGCTATTCGTGTCCTTTCTCATGTTTTTCCTAAAAACAATTATTTTCTCTTCACACCAAAAGCACACGAAAAGCACCATTTGTTCTTTTTAAATGGGCGCGCAAATACTGTGACACGCACGCCTAAGTCTTTCATTAATAAGGTTTTTAAATCCTACTGGAGAAGCAAAAGTGTCGTCAAAGATTTAGTTTCCGATAAAATCGATCTTTTTCATGGACTAAGTCATGAGTTGCCTTTAGGTATTGAGAAAACAAACATTAAAACGGTCGTGTCTATTCACGATTTGATTTTCATCCGTTATCCTCAATTGTTTCGATCGCTTGATCGGAAAATATATTACAAAAAATTCAAGTCAGCGTGTGACAGATCTGATAAAATCATTGCTGTCAGCAAGCAAACCAAACAAGATGTCATTGAATTCTTCGGCATTCCGGAAGAGAAAATTGACGTTGTTTATCAAGGTTGCAATGACGTATTTCATCATGACGTTCCAGATAAGACAAAGCGAGAAGTGCAAATAAAATACAACTTGCCTGAGGATTATATCCTCAGCGTGGGTAGCATAGAGGAACGCAAAAACCTCTTAACTATACTTAAGACCTTGATAGAATTGCCACATCAAAAACTGGTCGTTATTGGCAGTGGGAAACGCTATAAAATGGAGTGCATAAGATTCATTAAAAAGCATGACTTATCTGACCGCGTTTTCTTTTTAACTGGTATTGAGACGGAAGAAATGGCGGCTGTATATCAAAACGCACAAATGCTGATTTATCCCTCTGTATTTGAAGGGTTTGGCATTCCTATTTTAGAGGCTCTGTTTTCAAAAACCCCGGTAATTTCTACTAAGCAGGGGTGTTTTATTGAAGCTGGAGGTCCATATACCAAATACATTGACCCCTTGTCAGTCCATGAAATGAAAGAGGCTGTTCTCGAGATTCAACATTCAACAGATTTACAAAACACAATGGCCTCAAAAGGGTTTGAATATGCCCAAAACTTCACTGACCACAAGATTGCCTCAAACTTATTTCAAGTTTATAATACGTTGTTAGATGACTAAGATTACATCTATCATTCCGACTGGAAATGAACAGAACAACATCATTGACGCGATTAAATCCGTTCGTTTTTCTGATGAGGTGATGGTTGTCGACTCTTTGAGTACGGATGACACCGTAAAACTAGCAAGGCCACTCGTCGATACGATTTTACAAAGGGAATACGTGAATTCGGCCTCCCAAAAGAATTGGGCGATTCCACAGGCGAAGCATGAATGGATTTTACTTCTTGATGCAGATGAACGCGTCACATCTGAATTGCAAATGGAAGTGATGCGCATGATCAATTCAAATACTGAATACAGTGGGTTTTGGATTCGCCGAGAAAATTATTTTATGGGTCAAAAGGTTCGCTTTAGTGGGTGGCAAGGTGATAAAGTCATCCGTCTTTTCAGGCGAGATGAATGTAAATATGAGAACAAACATGTTCATGCTGAAATCATTAGTTCTGGTAAAATAGGGTTCCTTCACCACAAACTCCTTCACAACACATTTGTCAGCAAAGAAGCTTACCTCTCCAAACTTGATCGTTATGCCAAATTGCAGGCAAAAGACTATGACAAAAAAGTGAAATATATCACGCCTTTTCACACTGTGGTTAAACCAATAGTCAGATTTTTAAAGCATTATTTTCTTCAGCTTGGGATACTTGATGGGTATGTTGGCTTTGTCATTTCATCCTACCAGGCAAAAGCTGTTGCGATGCGTTACACGTATATTCAAGAACTGAGAAAGGCGCGGAAGACCCAATAAAAGAGCGTTTTTATGGAACCTTTTCAGGTTCATTGAAAGTTATCGATCGTTACGTTTTCCAAATAAATCCTTGAACCGAGTGAAGTCTCGGTGTAATAGTATTCCAACGCCCTGAACGCTTTCACCCTCCAGGCCGGGAATATTTGCGCGTTGCGTTGAATACCCCGTAAGTTGTAGCGTTCCATCGTCTTTGAGGTCGTATTTGATACGGAACTCTTTGAGTTGTAAATCATCCAAGGAGCCAGTATTGAGTTGTTGCGTACCGAGCTCGCCTTCAACGTGGAGCCTGTCATTAAGAAGTTGAGTAGAAAGTGCCACAGCGAGCGCAGCTTCGTTGCCAGAATTGTTTTTCGCATCGTAATCTATTCCAATATTTACATCGTCACTAAGTCCTGACAACCAGTTTCCCAATTGGGCTGAGATCAGCTCTGTGCTGTTTTCTTGTAGTCCAGTACTTCCTATAGCGGCGGCTTGCCATTGGGGAGCAAGGAACTGTTGAAGAATTAGGAGCGATATGGCTTGCCTGTTCATTTCTTCTTCGTTTGCCAAGAGTGAGGCCAAGGTAGCCTTCGTCCTAGAATCTCCTTCTGGAAGTTGGATATCGAAATTTATGCCAGGTCTCATGAGGTCGCCATGCATTTCTAGAATCAAGTCTACTTTTTGTTTGCTGTTATCTAATGTTTCAGGAGCAATCGGTAGGAGGGTGGTTCGTGTTGAGTACAACGTTCTTAAATCTATTTCTGCTTGATATGGGTCGCCATACCATTTTATCGTGCCCCCAGGTTCTGCAATGAATCTCTTATTTATGAAGTTGGATAAGGTGAAGAGGTATTCACCTTCTATCACCTTGAGTGAGCCAAACATCGCCAACCGTTCAAAATCATCAAGGGCCAATTGGATGACGCCCTCACATTTCCCGATAATTTCATCTCCCACAGCTTCGTCAAACACAATTCTGGCTTCACTTTCTTGATCCACATCAATAATTAAGTCAAGACGAACGGAGGTTTTGGACTGGTTCTCTGCAATGGTTGCTTCCCCAATGTTTTCCTGAGGAGAGTTGTCAATGATTTCTACAAAGGAAGACCATGTAGAGCTCGTGCCAGCATCCATTGGAAGGACAAACTGAGTGCCTTTTGTTGTTTTAAGTCGCGCTTCAATATAGAGTTTGTCTTCATAACCGAAGACATTTATATCCCCTATGCCATTTGCATTTCCATAGAAATAGGCCTCTGGCGATCGTGGTATGTTCATGACCTCTAAAGGTTTCTTGGGGTCGTCTATGCTCATAGAAATGTCTAAATTCCATTTCTCATAGTTTTCATGCAAAGCGGTTCCCACCATGAATCCTTGACCACCATAGTTGTCTTTGATGTCAATTCCGTTGAGTTCAATTCCGTCAGGTTTGACGTTAAATTTTCCGCTTACATCATACTCAGTGCCCAAGTATTCGATTTTTACTTTTGCCTTTTTTAAATCACCCCCACCTAATACGCTAGGTTCTCGATATGGGCCTTGAATGGTGAATGCTGCATCGAGTTTCCCACCCAGTTTGGCCGTTTTTTCATTTAAGATTGTATTTGCCCAACTGAGAGGAAAATCTGTGGTATAAGACATGAGGTTTAAATTGAAATCGCCTAAGGGGAGGGGAGTGACATATCCTGAGGTGTGGATAATGCCCTCTCCGTTTTCTCCAAAACCCGTCAAGTCGCTTTCAATGTGAATGTCTCGCTTTGAATACGTGAGTTCAAATGTGCTTTTAGGGATTGTTTCTCCGCCATATGACACCCCTTCACCCTCTCCAGAAACACGGAGCACAGGGGTGCTAAATGTCCCGCCAAGTGATCCAGAAAGATTGATGTTTGAGGCGCTTACGGGTAAATTAAACCAACGTTTCGTTCTGTTTGTATCGATTCGGTCTGTATGGATTAAGAAGTTTAACGGCCTGGCACTGTCGCCACCTATTTCACCTTCGATATCAGCTTTAAATCCGCCCCCTGTCCAGCTCATTCCATCACTAGATGCCTCAGTTGAATTTAGCGACAAAGAGGATGGGATTCTCGTGAGCTCGAGGGTGTCATTCCCCAGAGGTATAGTTGCCTCATAGAGGTCAAATCCCCATGACCCTTTTTGCTCTAGCAGGCCTTCTAAGCTGACGATGCCTTCATTTCCAGCAAAGTTTTTCCATCCACAATCTGCAGTCCAAACCGTGTCTGCATGGATGTCTATATTCATGTCTTGCGCATAGATGTCCCCCTGCTTTAAAAGCTCTAAAGCCTCTATATTTATCCAGTTCTCATCCGTTCGTCCACTGAAGTCAAGAAAGACTTGGTTTAATTGAAAGTCATCAAACGCTATCCAATCAGTTTTTCCGACGGCTTCTGTTTTTTGATTGTCAATGAGCCATTTGAATTCAGTGCCTTGTGATACAGCTAGCGTGGTCCCCAGTATTGCAGAAAGGGGCTTGGATCGAAGAATCTCAAAGCGACCACTTGTCAGTAGTGAGTTTGAAACGGATGATTTGTTCTCGCGATCGACTCTCATGATCATTAAGTCAAGCCATTCTGTCCACACTTCTGTATCCATAGAGAATGTTGCATCTCCGATGATCACATCCGACTCAACTTGAACCTCTAGAAGTTCTTTTTCTATCGTGCGATTTTTCTCTGGATGAATGTCGACAACAAGATTGAATCTGTCGAATTTAATCGGCGCTTGTATTGCTGTATTGTCGTCATTAAGTTGAATTAGCAAGGGTTTTCTGAAGTTAAGACTTGCTGAGCGTTTGCCGCCCCTGTTGTCGTCATTCCATTCTGCAAAGCCGTTTAAACGGGAATACAATCCCCAACGATTTGACATTGCCTTTGCTTTTAGGATGTCGTTTTCCCATTTCACCTCGACATGTCCTTTTTCGCCGTTGATTTGGGCACGTAAATTTTCGAGGATACCATATTCGGTGTGGAGGCTGTCAAGATGAAACGTACATCCCCATCCCGTATCAAAACCATGTTCGTCCCAATTCAATGTGTAATTTGCTTGAAGAGAAAGACCACCTTCTGCATCCTGTGAGACAGCCAAAGCGCCTTCAATGTTATTTGGGCTTCCGCTTGCCGAAAGATGAATGGAATCTATCTTATCTGCTATTTTTTTAGCGTCAGGAGACTTTTCTTGCATGGCCATCTTTAAATCCTCAGTCCATGGTTTTAATAAGCTTGTTTTAAGGTCTAGGTTGAGATTCCATGCATATTCTTCGCCTATGTTTCGGGCACTTCCCGAAATAGTTAAGTCAGAATTAGATAGATTATTAACCACAAGCGCTCCGTCTTTGTAAACGACATCCCCGGTCAATTCATCAGTTTTAAGCGCTTCTAGAATGTGGTTCGCCTTATCGTTTGCCCATGGGGCAATGAAGTTGGGGTGGACGACGACCGCGATCTCACAATGTGGGCCTTGATGCTCCGCCAACGAATCTTCCAATTCCGACAGATTTCCGCTTCCAAGTTCCCCATAGAGCTGTATTCCTGCCGCCTTAAAGTCCAAGATTGTCAAGTAAAATTCGTTGTTTGTAAGTGTTCCTTTTCCATGAGTTGTTTCAACTGACATGACGTTTGTTCCGTTGAAATCTGTGTTGGCGCCTCGGATTTCATATCCGCCAATGTTTACATCAAGATCATCTTTGCTCATTTCTTTCCCACTTTCAATGACGATTGAATCGAGTGCGAATAATGCGATATGTCCATTGAGTGAATCGCCTATTTGCCATTCAAAATTGGACATTTCGAAACGTTCAAATAACATCTTACGGCTAGAATATTCGCTTGTTGAATCACTTGGGAATGCGTCATAGATTTGTTCTAAGCTGTCCGCAAAAAAACGGACACCATCTAAACTTATTGGGCCAAACTCAGAAACGCCTTCAGAATTAGCTCCTTTGAACTTCAAGTCCAATGTGCTGCACAAAATCTCTGCACCTCCTGTGGTGCAAGTAAGGTCACTCAAGGTTAAAGTTCTTTGAAAGAGGTGGAGTTCTACAGCGCCGATTTCCATTTCAAGGCCCAAAGATTCAGTGGCGAGGTCAGTTGCATAATTTAAAATCGCGGTTTGGACGGGTGGAAGTTGGGTGACACCAGATAGAATTAAAACGAGGATGATAAATATTTTAGTAGTGCGGAAGGCCCGCTTAATAAGGTTGCGATACTTGTTCTTTAATATGTTTGAATTTTTGGGCACTTACTCTTTGATTGCGAAAGCAAGATAAGAAGTCTTGTGCGCCGTACTTTCGCAGTTGTACTTATTTTAGTTTGCCAACTCATAAAAGATGAAAATTCCAAACTTAACGATACTCGCTATTGAATCGTCTTGTGACGATACGGGAGTGTCTGTAGTGAAAGGGGACACCGTGCTTTCTAATCTTGTCGCAAATCAAGAAATACATACCCGGCACGGTGGCGTGGTGCCTGAGCTTGCCTCAAGAGCCCACATGAGTAACATCATTGCAACGGTTGATTTGGCCCTGAAAGACGCGAAGATTTCTCCATCAGATATTGATGCTGTTGCCTATACCATAGGTCCTGGTTTAAGTGGTTCTTTGCTTGTGGGGACTTCTTTTGCAAAGTCATGGGCGTGGGCACACAATTTGCCCACCGTGCCCGTTCACCATATGCGGGCTCATATTTTGGCTCATTTCATAGCGCCAAGCCCTTCTCCGGACTTTCCGTTTCTCTGTTTGACTGTGTCTGGGGGGCATACCCAGATTGTTCATGTCCACAGCGCTTCAAAAATGGATGTTATCGGTACGACAGTGGATGATGCAGCTGGAGAGGCGTTTGATAAAGTTGCCAAACTCATAGGTCTTCCGTATCCCGGAGGCCCTCTCGTAGATAAATATGCGGATTTGGGCAATCCGGAATCGTTTGTGTTTAAGGGGTCTAAAGTAGACGGGCTAAACATGAGTTTTAGTGGCTTAAAGACTCAAGTCCTCAGGTTTTTACAAGCTAGACTTAAGTCAGACCCTCAGTTTATGGAATCTCATTTACATGATTTTTGTGCATCAGTTCAAGCGACAATTGTGGGGATGCTTATGTCTAAACTGGAGCAGGCCGTTATGGAGACTGGGATCACTCAGGTGGCCATTGCAGGTGGGGTTTCTGCTAACAGTGGGCTCAGAAAAGCGTTGGCGCAAAGGGAAGGTTGGCAGGTTTTTATACCGCCCCTAAGTTACTGTACAGACAATGCGGCAATGGTAGGCATTGTAGGCGTGTTAGATGCATCTGAGGGCAGGTTTGGAACACTACGTGACACACCGCAACCCAGAATGCCAGAACTTAAGCCTTGCGGATCTCCTCGCTAGGAATTGAAATTGTCGCAATACATCCTTGTGCGTCTTTTCTGTTCTCTAAACGCAAGCTTGCCAATGGAGAGATTAATTTCAATCGTTCTTGAATGATTCTTAAGCCATGTGATTGTCTTTTCGCTGCGAAATTATTTGAGGTTGACAAGCCGCCTCCATTGTCTTCAACACAAATTACGAGGCATCCCTTCTTAGGTTCTGTTTTGAATGTAAGGGTGATCTCAGGTCTTCCTTTTTTACTGCCATCCAATCCGTGCCAAATCGCATTCTCTACCAATGGCTGAATTAAAAATGCAGAAATTTTGAGCGTGGGATGAACAGACGAATGAATTTTAAAATCAATTTCATCTGAAAGTCTGAGGGACTCGAGTGCGATATATTCTTTTAAGAATTTTATTTCTTTAGCAACAGTGGATGGGCGAAGGGTCCTGGGGTTGTCTGTCGCGCTCCCCCAACTTCTGACAAGTAGTCCTTTAAACTGATTTAAAGACGTTAAAGCGGGTTTTGTATCGCTTCTTAAGATGAGCATATGGATTCCGGTTAACGCATTGAAAATGAAGTGTGGGTTCATTTGAAGCTGCAAGTTTTTTTGTTTTGCTTTGACCAACTCCTCTTCTGCGTCTGCTCTCTTTCTCAACTGTATGAAAGAAGTGTTTATTCCCCTGTATCTCTCGGAAAGGTTGAATGAGATGCCCTCATTCGTGGTGCTTACGCCAGAATGTAACCCAATGCCGAAGCCCACAATTAAACTTGCTGTTATACCTATGAAATAAAGGACAAACATGGTGGCGTTTGGCTCTCAGCTTATTCTTCAGAAGAAGCTTTGTTAAAATCGTGTCGCAGTTCCGTTTTTAGGCGACGCGTATACTCGTCTTGAAGCCAAGTGCGATAATTGTCCGTTGTTTTCGCCATGCATTTGGCATAGATTTTAACACGGAAATTAATGTCTTCTTCGAGCGCAGTAATTATTTCAACAGCATCCCAGTAATCGTCTGCTGCATACTGGATAATCGCTTTATGTTGTAATAAACTGATGTCGACTGCTTTTTTCGGACGCTCTGCTTGCTTCATGACATCTTCATATACCTTAAGCATATCGAATGATGTCTCTGGGCCACCTTCGAATCGGTCTAATAATTCTTGAGGCATTTTGTAAACGAATTCATCTTCGATTTCCTCATCCGTGTATAAGCCGTCTATAAAGGATTGAGGCGCTTTGAAAATTTCGTTCCAGTTGATATGCGCATCCCACAATCCAAACCTTCTGGCATTGTTGCCCAAATCAATGACACTGAATTCTTTCTTTTTTGGAAGAGACCTTGATCCACGACCAATCATCTGATGGTAAAGTGTGAGAGATTTCGTGGCACGGTTGAGTATAATGGTAGAAACCGTAGGCTCATCAAAACCGGTTGTAAGAATACTTACTGAGGATAAGATGGCATCGGGTTTATCATGGAACCACTGTAGGATCTCAGCGCGTTCTTTTTCACTGTGGGTATTGTCAAGGTGCTTGCACTCATACCCTTCTTCCTCGAACATCGCTTGCACCTGCTTGGAGGTGTTTATGCCGTTATTGAAGATGAGGGTTTTGGTGCCTTTTGCTTTCTCCTCATATGCATAGAGAAGTTTCTCCTGCATGAGGTAATTTCCATAAAGACGCTCTGAGGAACTTACCGTGTAATCGCCATTTATCCCCACCTTTAAAGCCCTTAGGTTGACATCGTAATTGTAGGTGTGCGCTCGGGCGAGATACCCTTGTTCAACAAGGCTTGAAATACTTTCTCCAACGATAAGCTCATTGTAATTGTCGTTCAAAGGCAGTTTAATGTTCGAGCTCAGGGGAGTAGCGGTAACGCCTAGAAGTATTTGCTCACGAAAGTGCTTAAAAAGCTTACGGAAACTGTTGTAGTGCGCCTCGTCAACAATAACAAGTCCGAGATTGTCGAACACCATTTGCTCATCGTTAATCCGATTGTTTAACGTTTCAACCATGGCCACGTAACACCAGTGCTCTTTCCCGTCGTCTAAATCTTTTACTTTTGCATTGATCACCTTATTTGGCACACCGATTTCAGAAAGCATTTTGCTTGTTTGGCCTAAAAGCTCAATACGGTGCGTAAGGATAAGGACTTTTTTTCCGGTAGACAGGATGAATCGTTTCGCCAATTCGGAGAAAATGACCGTTTTACCACCTCCAGTTGGCAGTTGGAAAAGAAGGTTGAAATTCGTTGACTTATCATTGAATTTACCCATCATTTCATCTATGGCCTCCTTCTGGTAGCCATAAAGTGTTTTCCCACTCTTACTTTGAAGTCGAGCCTTAATTTTAGGATCCATGGTGGGGAGAATAGTGGTCTGCAATTTGATAGGGAAAAGACAAAAATAACTTTTACTTTGCATAGTCAAAAATTAATTCCGAACGATTATTAAAAAAGATGTCAAAAGAACGTTTTGAACCACATCACTTTGAACCACCTAAAGACCACTTAATAAGTTCTTTAGGGGATGCTTTGTGTGTTGGAGAAGGAGTGGGGGATTGGGGGATAACTTTTGATAAAATGTCTTTACAAGCGTATTGGAGCCCACTTGAAGCACGTATTATCGAAGCATACAAGGCCGGATTGTGTTTTCCTGCTCCTGATAACATTTTCAGATCACTCAGATTATGTCAGTATTCAGATGTGAAAGTGGTCATCATCGGACAAGACCCCTATCACGGATTACATCAAGCAGATGGTCTTGCGTTTTCCGTGCCAGAAGGAACAAAAATACCCCCATCTCTTCGTAATATTTTTAAAGAAAGAAAAAACGATTTAGATGTTGATGCTAGAAGTTCTGATTTGTCAGATCTTGCCAAACAAGGAGTGTTGTTGATTAATTCTGTCTTAACGGTGGCGCATCAGGAGCCGGGGTCACATGCGAACATGGGTTGGGAGAATCTCACTTCTGATTTGATTAAAGCAGTCAACGACAAGCAAAGCAAGGTTTGTTTTTTGCTTTGGGGTCAATATGCAAAACGTTTCGAAGCCATCATTGATACGACCCGCCACAGCGTTTTTATTTCATCGCATCCAAGTCCCCTTTCTGCATATAGAGGTTTCCTTGGTTCTAAGCCTTTTTCAAGGGTAAATGACGCCCTAGAGAACTCAGGTCAAACACCGGTTATTTGGTAACAAGAAAAGAGATGATCATTCTTGATAAAAGATCGAAACATATTGAAGTAGATAGAATTAATTAAGTATAATTGTTGCCAGATGAGTAAACCCTCCATTCCAAAAGGGACCAGAGATTTTGGTCCACGTGCTATGGCCCGCAGACAATGGGTATGTTCAACGATTCGCGGCGTCTTTGAAAGGCATGGATTCCTGCCAGTTGAAACCCCTTCGTTTGAAAACCTGAAGACATTAACAGGCAAATATGGCGAAGAGGGCGATAAATTAATTTTCCGTATTCTTAACAATGGAGATTATTTATCCAAAGCAAACCCTGAAGCTTTGATGTCTAAGGACAGCAAGCTGTTAACGCCGACTATAAGCAAGAAGGCGTTGCGATACGATCTCACAGTTCCTTTTGCGCGATTTGTAGTGATGCATAGGAATGAATTAACATTTCCCTTTCGGAGATACCAAATTCAACCTGTTTGGCGAGGTGACAGGCCTGGAAAGGGAAGGTATCAAGAATTCACTCAATGTGATGCAGACATTATAGGCAGCACAAGTACGTTGTGTGAACTCGACTTGGTCCAAGTGTTCTCCGAGGCCCTTGCGTCCCTAGGAGTACCTGGATATACGATTTTAATAAACGACCGTCGTATCCTGTCAGCTGTAGCTCTGTCAATGGGTGTCGGTGCCGACAAATTGACTGACTGGACGGTGGCCGTTGACAAATACGACAAAGTGGGTGTTGATGGTGTCGTCAAAGAACTCGAGGTTAGGGGATTCGATGTCGATGTCGCAAAAGGCATAGAAAAGCTTTTCAAGATCAATGCAGCGTCAGACAGTTTGGATGTGCTTTCAAACATAGCTTCTTTGATCTCTAACAACAGCGAGGGGATGCAGGGGGTCTCGGACATGAAAGCCTTGTTATCTCGAGCATCTGCAGACGGTATAGAAGCTCCGAAAATTAAGTTTGATGCAATGCTTGCACGAGGCTTGGATTACTACACAGGTGCCATTTTTGAAGTTCGTGTTGCTGATTCTCCGGTAGGAAGTATTTGTGGAGGAGGGAGATATGATGATTTAACAGGCATATTTGGTTGGTCTGGAATGAGTGGGGTAGGGATTAGTTTTGGCGTCGATAGGATAGAAGATGTGTTGACGCATTTTAATAGATTTCCAGAAGCACTGGACCTCACGACTGACGTCTTAGTGACGTATATGAACGAAAAGAACTGCGACGTTGAATTACAGTTGGTTTCTCAATTAAGGTCTCAGGGACTTGCAGTAGAAATGTACCCAGACCCTGTGAAGCTCAAAAAGCAAATGAAGTATGCTGGAGACCGTGAGATTCCCTTTGTAGTTTTGATAGGAGATGAGGAAAGAACAGCAGGGAAGGTCACTCTAAAAAACATGTCTGACGGCTCACAGGAATTGCTTTTAATGAATGATGTTTTTGACTCTGTTAGAAATTAAGTATCTGTAAATTATATATTTAAGTTGTTTTTATTAAATATATAGTTTAAGTAAATATCGTTTCGTGAAAATAAATTTTACCGTTTGATTCTAGAGTGTATTTTACATTGTAGGTGTCGCTGCATATCTTCAGTTTAACCACATTTCCTGCTCCTACACTTTGTACTAACCCCCCCATTTTTTCAAATATCCAAGGCGATATTGTCATGGATTTAATGGATCTGCCCAGATCGATATCCGCCAGTGTATCGGTATTTATTTCATAGGACCATTTGTTGTGATTTAAAGCGCATAGCAATGCCAATATGCAATCGATATGCTCTAAATGAACGGACACTTCAATTTCAGGGGAAGCACATTCATGAAGAAGTTGTCTCAAATGTTTACTGAATCTTGTAAGTACTGTTTCTGCCAATATTTCTTCTCCATCTTCAATCATCTTGTGGAGGTGGTCTAAGGTGACTTCTAATCGATCAATTGATTTGTCGATTGCTTTACTTTCACGCTTAAAATCGCTGACGCGTTTCTTTAAACTGTCCAGCTCGTGGAGTCTCATCATGTGATTTCGAACATTCATTAATCGCTGACTGATGACACTGTTGTCTTCCGAACTGATGACGTTGTCTCCGTGCTTCAGTATCCGTTTTTGATATATCAAGCCTAGAAAATAGCCCAAGCATCCCATCGTGACTATGGCTGCTGAGAGTGAGAGTATGTTTTCTAATATGTCCAATGGTGTTTCTGAGGGTGAGAATCACAAGAATCTGCTTAATCGTTTTTGTCCTCCCCGCGATGTACCCAGTCCCAGGCAGCAGAAAATGCACTTCGTGTGCCATTTATAACATCGTCTTTAAGCGCTTGCCATTGTTTTGCAGAGGAGGGGGTATTCAATTGTTTTAAAAATAAAAGTTCTGAGGCATGTGACGTCATTCTGTCACTTCGTTGATGGGTTCGTTGCGTTAACCACCATCCATTGCTTTTCCATACTGCAATGATGTGATTTATTTTTGTACGTACTTCTTTGTGGCCTTTGTTTTCTAAACTACTTGCAGTCATTACATCAACAACTTCACCGCCATCAGGGGTAGGGAATAAATGCAATGCATTGCGATAAGATTGAGCTGTAGTTTCACAGGCATCGATGCGCTTTCCATCTGCCTTGTGTACGATGATCAAATCGGCCATCTCTACAATTCCACGCTTGATCCCCTGGACGTCGTCACCTGCTCCCTCGATCAGCAAAAGGATGAAAACATCCACCATATCACGAACCGCAATTTCACTTTGGCCTACACCTACAGTTTCAATGATGATGCGATCAAACCCTGCTGCCTCACAGAGGAGGATAGCTTCCATGGTGGCCCGAGCAACGCCACCTAATGCATCTGATGCAGGTGATGGGCGCACGAATGCTTTTCTGTGAACAGCGAGTTCATCCATTCGTGTTTTGTCACCTAAAATACTTCCCCGAGTTCTTCTGCTACTGGGGTCTACTGCGAGTACAGCCACTCGGTGGCCTTCATTGATTAAGTCAATTCCCATACGTTCAATGAACGTGCTCTTTCCAACCCCAGGGATTCCAGTGATCCCAATCCTCACGGTCTTGTTTTCTTCTGAGCTTTGTGTAAGTGTTTTTATTTCACTTAGAAGACGTTGTGCGAGTGGTCTGTCTGATGCAAGTTCACTTTCAATTAAAGTAATGGCTTTTGCCAAATCTTCTCGATGACCAGCGATGACTGACCTTGCGATGTCTTGAATGTTTGAACTTTCAAGTCTGTTAGACTTTATTCTCTTACGCGCGGCATCAACCGCATGTTCTTTCGATGAGGACTTTCTATTCGTCATGTGGTGAAGTTAACAATCGTTTCATATCTGACCACATCTTTGTAGATGTAACTTGCGTGTATGGTATATCGTTTTTTTGTCGTAGCCTTTGTGGCTGTTTTACAAGTCTTATCTTCTGCGTCTTCGATCCAAGCCCAAACCCGATGCGACTCCGCGATTGTAGTGAGTGGGTGGGTCTTTGAATTGGGCGGTGGTATCATTCCCGCGGCCATGGCTGTCAACAAGGAAAGTGGGGGTGGTGTATTTGTAGAGAGAGACGGTAGTTTCCTGCTTCGTGCCTGCCCAGGTGATACAATTGTATTTGGTGCAATCGGATTTTATTCTGTCGAAAAAAAGGTGATCGCTTTGATGAAGACAATGGATCTTCACATTGATTTGGCACGCCTCAAAGTCTCCGTGGGGGTTGCTGAAGTCTATGCACCTCGTGCGTTACGAGAGATTCTTCACGATATCGAGGCCCTTGGGTATGACGAAAAAGATTTTCGGGTTTCAGGGGTAAATGCAATGCAAAGCCCCATCACCTTTTTATACGAACAATTTTCAAAACGCGAACAATCAAAAAGATTGGAGCAAGCGTTAATCAACAAGGACAACAGACGAGATTTACTTCAAGAGCTCTTTGTGAAGTATGTTGACTATGATATCGTTCAGCTTGAGACAGATGAATTTGAAAGTTTTGCTGCGTTTTGTGATCCTGGTGACGCAATGCTGAAGAAAATGACGCAGTACGAGTTCATCCTCTATGTTAAAAGACAATATGGACTTTTCAGAATGTTGCCCAGCAAATTGGAAGACGGAGATTATAGATACGATTTGGACTGATTTAGTTCAGAAAAGCAGAGTCCATATAGTACACAAAAATTTGAAAGGTGAAGGAGACTACACAGAAGCCTACTGCAAGAACGTGGAGTGTTTGTAAGCGTTCCTTAATGCGGTCATAGCGGACCACTAAGTCAACAAATAGGGTTGCGATCGCGAGGAGTTCTAAGATCATTAAAGGTGTTCGCACGGTCTCAATTTTCTCTGCGATTAATGCAGCGCTAATGGGAGATAGCTCATCCATAAACTCAGACCACAGGAATAAAGTATTAATGGCGATCATTGCCCATAATGTTACGCGTATGTACTTGACATCTTTTTCCATTTGGCAAAGATAGTGTGCATAAAAAGGGTTTTTAACTATTTATAGTGAGCAATGAAATAAATATTCACTTGGTTATTGAACTCAATACCTTAACTTTTCACTTATAAATTTTAGATACATGAAGATTACTTTTTCTACAACACGAAAGCGTGTATACGTTTCAGCTGCATTTGTTCTTGTGATGATTGCACTCACGCTCCCTTCTTGTGCATCTCACAACGAGGCGTGTGAAGCATATCAAAGCATAGAACTCGAATTTGAATCAGAGTAAAACGACAACGCTTATCTAAAACTGGAAGTAAATAAATGGCGTAGGTAATGCCG
The DNA here is from genome assembly GCA_905480095.1 of uncultured Flavobacteriales bacterium. GTDB lineage: Bacteria > Bacteroidota > Bacteroidia > Flavobacteriales_D > Sanyastnellaceae > UBA974. Next base: position 11,555 of record CAJQPF010000030.1, on the reverse strand, counting down.
CTCCAACCTTCCATAACAATGCTGCCACACTCGCAGTAATCACCCAAATTGTAAGAATAGAGAAAGAGGTGAATTTATCGATGACCTTTGATCTCATTCGTTCTGGACTGAGATGGAGTGTGAAACCCACAGCCATGATTGCGATGCATGTGAGATGTCCCCAAGCGACATCCATCCATGGAATGTCATTGAAGTGTTTTGACATTTGATAAAGAAGGTCATTCGCTGTAAACCACTCTGTGAGAAGGTTGTGATTTCCGGGCGTTGTTTCCCATCCGATTCCAGACCCAGACCTGAACCAAATTCTGGTAAATGTGATAAAATTGAAGGTTGTAATCAGGCCTATAGCTCTGGCCCACCAACCATGGTGTGAGGCCCACGGCATTTTGGTCCCAATGACTTTGTATACGAGTAAGCCCAACCCATTTAGGGCGCCCCAAAGGAGGAAATTCCATGAGGCGCCATGCCAAAGCCCGCCAATCACCATCGTGGCCATAATATTCACATATGAAGCGAGTTTTTGTCCCCATCTGGGATACATCACCCCTGAAGACCAAAGCAACAACATCATTCCAAATCCAAGAAACAATACACCGAAATTAATCTCGCCAGACTCACCAAACATCATGGATAAGAAGAATACTGTTGCCAAAGAAAATATCCCAGAAAAGATGCTTGCCGTTCTACTTCCCCCCATAGGAATGTACAAGTAGTCCCGTAGCCAAGTGGATAGAGAGATATGCCATCTTCTCCAGAATTCTCCTAAATTTCTCGCTTTATATGGTGACCTGAAGTTTTCATCTAGGCGAAATCCCATCAACAGTGCAACACCAATGGCAATGTCACTGTAGCCACTAAAATCGGCAAATACCTGTAGACTATATCCATAGAGGCCAAGCATCACCTCGAGGCCACTGTAACTTGTGGGTGAGGCAAAAACACGATCGACAAGATTCATGGCTATATAATCTGCGAAAATCACTTTTTTAATGAGGCCAGTAAGGATCCACCAGACCCCCATTTTAAATTCTTTTCTGCTCAATTGATACGCAGCGTGCAGTTGTGGTATAAAAGATTTGGCCCTGACAATTGGCCCCGCCACCAATTGCGGAAAGAATGTGACATAACATCCGAAATCCCAAAATGACTTGACAGGCTCAATTTCACGCCTGTATACATCAATCGCGTAACTCAGGGTTTGAAATGTATAGAACGATATTCCTACAGGCAGTAAAATCGTGTCAACACGGAAGGATGTGTTGAGATGGGCGTTCATCCAATTTGCCCCAGGTATAACTGCTTCCCATGATGTGCCAAACAAAGTGGCGCTCGCATCAGCAAAGAAATAAGCGTACTTGAAGAACCCCAGCAACCCCAAATTAATGACCACACTTAAAATGAGCCACGTTGTTCTTTTCCATGTTTCACTTCGGGCCATTGCCATGGCGATGCCCCAATCTGCTAAAGTGGAAAACAAGAGTAGAAAGACAAAACTCGCGCTGGTTTTCCAGTAAAAAAACAAACTCGCTGCGAAAAGAAAAACGTTACGCATCGCAATTTTATGCTTCAGGAGTGCGAGTGCGATCATCACAACGAGCATGAAAACCCAAAAACCCGGCTGTGTAAAAAGTAATTCTGAGCTCATTTGTTATTCTCTCTGATCTCGTCTACCCAAGTTCTGTATTCTGCTCTGAATGCACGGTCAAGTTCTTGTCCAATTTTTCTCGCACCTTTCGGCGTAAAATGAACGAGATCTGGCGCAGCAAGTTGGGGCTGGGCTGATGCCCATGCTTCCATTGTGCCTGGTCCACCCATGACATCGCTTAAATCCCAAAATAAGCCACCCTCCTTGATGGTGGCATCTCGGATAGAAGCCCTAATATTCCCGAGCATGGGATAAGAGAGATTTGTAGAATCAAGTGTTTGGCCCATATCTGAGGGGCCAATCACCAAAACGGCCGCCTCTGGTAAAATCGATCGAATATATTTCACCTGTCTGCCAAATCGTTTTCCGTATCGCTCAGCTGAAGTAGCGTCTGAAATATAGGGTGCGGCGTTTCCTCCGTATTGGAGAATCACCATTCCGACATCCCAGTTTTGCATGTACGCTTTAAAATGCTTTTTATGGAGTCGACTGAAGAGTGTGCCAGAACTTCCTCTCATGGGAATGTTGTGGACTTGGACTCCGTCTGGACTGCCAATTCTTATGCCTGTGATTTCAACGTGATAGCCTTCTATACCTATTACCAGGTCCTCTAATTCGCCCTTGAGCTTAGTTGTTACAGAGGAATGTTTCCCTTCTGAAGAAGGAGGGATGTCGGTGATTGTCGTGTCTGTAGCTTGGCCATAAATTTTTAATGTGCCTCCCATAGGGACAGCGCCAAATAAAATCTCGACTTCCTCCCAAATTTTGTTTTTATGAAACCCCATTGGGTGTGCCATTAAAATAATTCTTGCGGAGTCTTTGATCACGGCCAACGAAGCCATTCCTCCATAGCACGTGTGCCCCAAAGTTGTGTCGACTCTGCCAAACCTCGTAAACCTCGTCACATCTCCCTCAGTTTCTTGCCGGACAGACAATGAAGGAACGGGTTGGGTTGCAGGAATTAATCCTGGCCCACTGCCTCCCCATGTTTTCTGCCAGCTCGATCTAATTCTGCCTGTGATGCGGTCACATTCAATTTGAGAATCACCGAAATGAAAAACATGTATCGCTTCACGTTCATCACTTCCTATTTCATTCAAGTTGATGAAGAGATTGTGAAGTCTTGAGATTGCGTCATCAGAGCCATGAAACCTCATCGATTCGCCAATGTTTTCTACCGTACATGTGTCAAATTCCGGAGTCCAAAGGTTGTGTCGCAGATGTGTCGTCCGCTTCTCAACCATGCTTCTTTCCACTTCCACTTCCTCTAAATAGTCTTCAATTTCAAGGTCTACCTCTTGAATGTCTAATGTGAAATCGGCCCAACCAGGTATTTCTAATTCAGCATTTTTATTTGGTTCTGTTTGCACTTCACTGAAAACAGTCAGGTTTTCAGCCCAGGGCACGAGATACAATGTGGAAACAAGCAACAGAAGAAAAAAAGCGGTGATGACCGGTTCGTGAAATTTCATTATTCCACGGGTATAAATAAAGATTGTCCCTCAGAAATCACGGTACTGTTACCTAATTCATTCAACAATTGAATGTCTTGTATCCGAACCTGATATAGAACGGATAATCGATAAAGCGTTTCTCCTTTCAATACTGTGTGCCTTTTTTTCACGCCTGTGTTGTTCAGCCAATAATCCTTGTAATCAGGCAATTCGAAGTTCTCTAACAGTCTTATTATTATTCTGAGTTCGTGCAGCCATATCATGAACGGTTCATGCTTATGTTCAGATTTTTTAAAAACTTCTTCGAGTTTGGTGATTACTTCAGTGCTCTCATTTTCCAGACCGACAAAATCCTTTAAGACGGCCCCTGAACCAGTGCACGAACACAACTCAAGATTGTTTCTTTCTAGCATCACCGGGATAAAAGATGCAGAAATGGGCAGGTGCAATGAATCGGCTATATCACTCCAGATGTCAGCACATCGAGAATGCCAAAGATTCAGCCATTGCAATTCAGCATAGTCGTTGTCTCTGTAAAATGACATGATTAAGGACTGAACTTCTTTGTTGTCAGCTGCGACATTTATGGCCAGCTCCCATTGATCGGGAGCGCGAAGACTGGATTTAAGTTCTGGATTGAAATTTAATAAAGGAAAATGATCAAGTGATATAGGTAAAGATGTAAGAGATTGCATGTTTTGATCTTGAGAAAACGATACAATACTTAGCGCAATACAAAATAAAAACAAAGCACATTTATTAAATATAATGAGTCTTAATTGCATTTTGTAAAAGTACATAGTGTAACTTACTATTATGCACGACACTCCAGATGCTTTTGCAGGTTACTCTGTTTTTTTTATTGGCGCTATCCCTGATTCATTAATTTCGGCGCTAGATAGCTGGGGATTAGTGGTCACAACAGGCACCTCTGTGTCTAACGTCGCAGAATATGACCTTGTCATACAATCAGCCGAGGCGCCGATTTTGAATGCAGAATCTTTTTATACTTTTCTTTCAGACCACCTTCCGGCTCAACCAGCCATAAAGACAGATTCTAATGCGTTGAGGTTGCTTTATGGAGAAATGCCTGAAATGATTGATGAAGTAAAGATTCTCGCAAAAAGGAGTTTTGATCAGGATTTGCCTGTACTAGAAGCAGCGATATCATCAGACGTCGCAGCAATTATCCTTCATAAAATCAAGAGTAGTCTAGCGCTCACAGGCTATATCGGTCTTCAATCTGAAATCGTTGCTTGGGAGAAAATTTGGAAGTACGGAAAGGGTGTCTCACACAAATTTCCAAATTGGGAGTCTCACAAGGACGCACTCTATGAAAGAATCATCTATGTGTCAAACAATATTTAGTGCTTCCAAGCTTGGTCTATTAAGTGTCTGACATGCGCTCTATGTGCCCTTGTCAATGCGTCGGGAGAATATGCATCTCTCTCAAATCGATCTATGCGTTTGAGCTCTGAGAGAATAACACTTTTGGCGATTCTGTCATAACGGGTCTTCGGTGCCAACGCTTTGATCAGTGATTCTGTGTAAGAGATTTGCAGTTGTTGACGGAATGTGTTCACGGACTTTCTAAGGTCGGTTTTAAATACGGCATCAGTCAAATCTCCCATGTATGTCGCGACGTCGTATTCATTTCCATACATGCCGGAATCCGTGAGGCGCTGCAGGACATTGTAATGCAAGAGATGATACAACGCTTCTTGTTGTGAGGCAAGGACGCGGGCGTGTATGCGCGGAGCTTCACCCGATCCAAAGAATCCAAAGCCACGGCGTTGCGCTTGAAGGTAGGCATATGAGTCCTCAGCGGCATCGAATGCGTTGGGTGCGAATGCGTACTTAGAAAGTGCATCTACAGCCTTCTTTTGGTCTTTTAAAGAGACAGGCGTATATGGTTTGTTATCTCCGATGTTCTCTGTCCCAGTTCGGTTGTAACGCACACCACCAATCTGTCGAGTCATGACTCTCAATTGAATGGCATACTCTCCAGTGAGTGTTAAGTAGGCGTCACGTACATCGTGAAATGTCTTCGAAGAACTTGCATATTTATCAACGAAACCTTTGAGCAGTTCGTTGACGAGCTCACAACGTTCAGAAGCATATGCTACAGGGTCGCTAGAAAGGTCGTAAATATTAACATCAGGGTTGATTCCCTTCCCTGCGCCGCGCATGTCATCCGCATCATTGCCAAACTGAAGGAGTGGTGAATTGGATTTTGACAGAATCGCTTCAAGTCGCTTGTCCTCTTCGTTTTCATCCTCGACACCCACGCTGTAACCGTATTCGATCACCCAATAATCGTAAGGACCTGGAGAATCGTCGTAGTACAGGGTTTGGTCTTCAGGGTTTAACGCAAAATTAATTGCAGGGTACTCCATCACACTGTTACACATTCCATTTACAGCAACCACGTCGGGATCTTTAAGCTCATCAGGTGTTAACATGGTACTTGCGTGCATGTTGTGGCTTAATCCCAGTGTGTGGCCTACCTCGTGAAGGGCAAGACGGTGAAGCGTTTGACGGGTAAACTCCTTATGCGCGTCATCGTCAAAAGAACGAACCTGCATGGCTGCAAGAGAAAAAAGTGTGTTCCCCACCATCGCATCTCCTGCATTGCACCTGTTCATCATCTCCGCAGTTTGTTGTCTCGATGAAAGGTGCATCCCCGCTGTTTCAAAAACATCGGATTTCCATAGTCTACGTGCCATCCCGGCAAATTCAAGCATGATATCGGCGCCCAAAATTTCTCCTGTTCTGGGGTTTACAAAACTCGGTCCATAGCCGCTGAAGGGGGTTGAGGGAGATGAAGTCCATCGAAGTACGTTGTATCGAATATCTCCCGCATTCCACTCAGCGTCATCGGGTTGTATTTCGACAACGACTGCATTCTTGAAACCGATTTTTTCAAAGGCCAAATTCCATGATTCAACACCTGTTTTAATATAATCTCTAAATTCGTATGGTGTCGTGTTCTCAATCCACCATGTGATCGGCTTCACGGGTTCAGAGAGCTCAGCCTCTGGGTTCTTTTTTTCAAGTCTCCACCTGTGAATCATGTCATTCCAGGGGGTGCTGTTTGGGCTGGTCATGTCATTGACTTGTGTCATGAAAAAACCGATTCGACCATCGTCTTTACGCGGTGTGAAGCCACTTTCTTCTGGCATTTGCAGCAATGCATGACGGTAACTTACGGAGATGTATCTGGAATCTGTCAGCGCGCTTGCATATACAGAAGGGCTGGGATTGTCATAGACGTAGTCCACCTTCACTTCAAGATTTTCAGGGTAGTTGTTGAATTCAGTAATCTTGGTTTTTTCCTTTGAAAGCTTGCCTAGGGCACTTTTTCCTCCGCTTCTGTTTGGAGGCTTAATCATGGAGATTTTCTCACTTAAAAAGAGTGCATCTCCAGAGATCAAGTATGTCGTTCTTGCACTGTCTTCGCCCAATATCTTTAAACTGGCCAAAATAGGGGAGTTGATGTTTGCATCTTTCGCTTTTGACAGGGGACTCTCAGGATTGAAATAATAGCCAGTGTTTTCCTGATGTAATTCTATTCGGTCATAATGTTTGTGGAAAGTCACGATCTTGTTTGATCTGTAACTCCCCCGGAAATTCCCTGTCTGTAAAACTCCATCTTCAACTTGGGAAAAGTAAATAAATTCGTTTTTAAAGGCCTCTTCTGGAATAGCCATCCAAGACTCACCAGTCACTGTATCCCTATACATGGTGAACAGTCCTTCTAATTTCACAGCAGATTTTGTGACTTCTTCAATCGATTTAACATCTGATTTCCCAGACTTTTTATCACCCGGAAGTTCTGTTTTGTTCTTCCTCTTAAATATCTGAGCGTCTGCGTTTTGAGGTGTTAATGATGTGAACGAAATCACCAGTGCGGCAAGCATAAATGGAGCACGAATTGTCATGAGATGTATCTTAAAATGGAACACGAATATATACCCAGTAGGTTTAATATTCTTATTTAAACCCCCGAGACTTCTTTATTTGTTCGTATGCCCCTTGTACTTGTAAAAACCTTTCTTTTGCCTGTTTGCGTGGACCTTCTCCAAGATCTCCAATTTTATCAGGATGAAATTTTATGGCTAATTTTCGATATGCCTTTTTCACTTCGGAATCTGTGGCGGTATCTGTAATCTCAAGGACTTTATAAGGGTTCAGTGTTCCGGAATGGAAAGGCTCTTCAATACTCGCAACGTCCTTGAGACTGATCCCAAGGTGCCGCGCAATCAAACGGATTAATTCGCGTTCACGTGTGTCGATATGCCCATCTGCTTTCGCGATTCCATAGAGATACTGAAGAAGAAGCATCCTTTTCGGATGGTCCATATTCATGCGGATCTGGTCCGCAACACCTCTTACATCAACCGCTTGCTTAAGTGCTTCTTTGAGTAGAATAATGAGTTGGTCTGCTTGAACTTCACCGAAGTTCATTTTTAGAAATTTCTTCACGAAATTGAGCTCAGATTTGAGCACCTTTCCGTCGGCGTTCATCACAGCAGCACTCAAGACTACAAGCGACATTGCAAAATCACCAGACCGTGTGCCTCCTTGATTTCTTCCTCCTATCTGAACGCCAGAACTTAAAAACTTTCCAACTTGATAACCTAAAATCCCACCTATATAACCACCCAATGCCCACCCAATAGCGCCGCCGACCCATTTTCCATATCCTAACATGATTTACTTTTTTCGTGTTATTTGAAAATCTGTTCCGGACTTACTATTTCAGTAACAGGGCAAGAATGGATTAGGCTTGTAAGTTTTTAAATCCACGCTCAATAAATGCGGTGAGTTCTTCGCCTTCAAGAATTCCCTGCGAAAGTCTTGCTAAGTCGGCAGCATCTTTTATTGTCGCTGAACGTTTTACGTCATCTTTTTCATTCAAAAGCTGCATTGCGATTGGGTGATTTGAATTGACGGTGACATCATATTTTTCCGGCATTTCTCCAAACATTTGGAATCCACCGCCGCCTCCAATGGCTTGTTGCTCTTTCATTCTTCTCATCCACTCGCTTCTAGTGATGATAAACGGAGATGAAGTAGGAGACATTGCTGCGAATTTTATATCGTATCCTTTTTCTGGAAAAGCACTTTGAACAATAGGCGTAAGCGTTTCCTGTTGTTTCTCATCTAACGCACTAGTTGTTTCTTCGTCCTTTTCAATGAGGTTCTCGATGATTTCTGAATCGACTCTCTTGAATTGAATGTCTGTATGTGTTTGTTCTAACTTTCCAACAATATGTGCTGCAAGTTGTCCCTCCATATTGAGAACCTTAAAGCCTCGTTCTGTTGCATCTTTCACAAATGAGTGTTGTGCGTTGACATCAGAGGTGTAGGGTAGGATGACTTTGTTGTTTTTATCCTTCTGTGTTTCTCCCACAGCCTCGATTAACTCCTCATGTGTTCTGCATACGCCTTCAGTATCCTTGTATAGATAGAATTTTTTAGAACGCTCTGCAAATTTCTCATCAGTGAGAATGCCGTACTCGACAAAGATTCTTAAATCGTCCCACTGTGTCTCGAAAGATGTGCGGTCATTTTTGAACATCGAGGTGAGCTTGTCTGCCACCTTTTTTGATATATAGCCCGATATTTTCTTGACGTTGCCATCTTCCTGTAGGTATGAACGGCTGACGTTCAATGGGATGTCGGGTGAATCAATGACACCATGTAGCATCGTTAAAAAGTCGGGGACGATGTTCTCAACATTGTCTGTTATGAAGACTTGATTTGAGTAAAGGTGAATCTTGTTTTTCTGGAGATCAATCTGCTTCTTGAGCTGTGGGAAGTAGAGAATCCCGGTGAGATTGAATGGGAAATCTACATTGAGATGAATATTGAAGAGAGGATCTTCCATATTCATGGGGTAAAGTTCTCTGTAGAAGCTAGAATATTCCTCATCGGTAATGTCAGAAGGCTTCTTCATCCAAGCCGGCGCCGTGTTGTTTACAACGTTTGGAATCTCTACACTGACCTTCTTAGTATTGCCTTCTTCATCTTTTTCTCCTGAAGGATCATCCTCCTGAATTGAACGCGTACCGAAGATGATGTCCACGGGCATGAACTTGCAATACTTATTAAGAATGCTCATCAAGCGTTCATCCTCTAAGAACTCCAAAGAATCTTCTGCAATGTGAAGTATGACGTCAGTTCCAGCTTCTTTCTTCTTAGAAGGTGTAATCGTGTAGTCAGGAGAGCCATCACAGCTCCAAGTGACGGCTTTAGATCCTTTCTTGGCGCTTTTTGAAATGATGTCGACCCTCTCAGAAACCATAAATGATGAGTAGAACCCCAGTCCGAAGTGACCTATGATTGCTTGCTTTGCATCATCTTCTTTGTATTTGTCTAGGAATTCGGTAGCGCCAGAAAAAGCGATTTGGTTGATGTACTTGTCGATTTCCTCGGCAGACATTCCAATCCCGTTGTCTGAAATGGTAATCGTTTTTGCCTCTTTGTCTAGTTTGACGAAAACCTGTGGCGTATCTCCTTTAAATGCAGTTACATCTCCAGATTTTGAAATCGTCTGACGTTTTATTGTCGCGTCAGCAGCATTTGACACGAGTTCTCTTAGAAAAATTTCGTGGTCACTGTAGAGGAATTTTTTAATGATAGGAAAGATGTTTTCCGTTGTAACATTAATACTTCCCTTTTGAGACTTTTCGCTCTTTGTTGTTTTATCTGTAGTAGCCATTTGGACTTGATTTCATAGTTATTGAACATTCCTTACACAAGTCTTATGCCATCGCTTTATGCCAAACAAAAACTGCCACCATGACACATCACAGGGCAGTTTTTGAAGTTTTTAGTGCGGTTTTACGTCAGGATGTCAGTTGACCAAGATCAGATATTGGTCACCCAAATTAGAAATTGGGTTTAAGCTTGGCTTTTGTGTGGTAATCCGTGATCACTTTCACCGCTTCGTCAGGTGTGTCTACAATAAAGAGCAGGTCGGGATCTTTTGCTGAAATGGTTTTAAATTCTTTCAGCAAAATCTCGCGGAACCATTCGATCAAACCTCCCCAGAAATGTGATCCGTAGAGCACGATTGGTCGGTGGTTTAGTTTTCCAGTTTGGACCAAAGTAAGTGCTTCAAATAGCTCATCCAACGTGCCGAAACCGCCTGGCATGACTACGAACGCTTGACTGTATTTCACAAACATCACTTTGCGAACGAAAAAGTAATCGAAATCGATACTCTTGTCTCTGTCGATGTATGGATTGTCATGTTGCTCAAATGGGAGTTGGATGTTCAGCCCTACTGATGGCCCACCCACTTCATGTGCCCCTCTGTTTCCCGCCTCCATTACACCTGGGCCTCCTCCAGTAATGACTCCGTAGCCAGCCTTAGACAGGAGGGAGGCGATTTGTTGAGCGTCTTTGTAAACTTGAGTTTCTGGGCCTGTTCTTGCAGATCCATAGATAGAGACACAGGGTCCTATTCGTTGTAGAGCTTCGAATCCTTCAACGAATTCACTCATGATTTTAAAAATGGACCAGCTGTCTTTCGACATGATTTCGGCCCAAGTACGGTGTTTTAAAGGTTTAGACATGTGCCAAACTTAGTGCAGAATCTTAGAGAGATAATTTCCTGTATGGCTTTCTTTTACACAAGCGATGTGTTCAGGAGTTCCTGAGGCGATGATGTTTCCACCACCATTCCCTCCTTCGGGACCGAGGTCGATCACATGGTCTGCGACTTTAATGACGTCTAGATTGTGCTCGATGACAAGGACAGTGTTTCCCTGATCCACGAGTCTGTTTAATACGTCTAGGAGCATTTGGACATCGGAGAAGTGAAGGCCAGTTGTGGGTTCGTCTAGAATATATAGGGTGTTTCCGGTCCCAACACGCGCCAATTCAGCAGCCAGCTTTACACGCTGTGCTTCTCCGCCAGACAATGTTGTGGATGGCTGGCCCAATGAGATATATCCAAGTCCGACGTCTTTAAGTGTCGATACGATGCGTTTGATTTTCGGATATGCATCGAAAAAGTCAGCAGCCTCGCTCACGGTCATGTCTAAAACGTCAGAAATACTCCGTCCTTTATAGCGCACTTCAAGTGTTTCGCGATTAAATCTCCGTCCTGAACACGTATCGCATGGTACATGGACATTGGGAAGGAAATTCATTTCCACAGTTCTCACGCCTGCACCTTTACAGTCCTCACATCTCCCACCGATTACATTAAAGGAGAAGCGGCCAGGTTTGTATCCCCGTATCCGAGATTCGGGCAACATTGTGAATAGTTTGCGGATGTGATCCATGATCCCTGTGTAAGTCGCTGGATTTGATCTTGGGGTACGACCGATCGGAGTTTGGTCTATGGCGATGGATTTGTCCAAATGCTTTAACCCTTTGATCGAATCATGGGGCAGGGGAGTCCGAATCGGTTCATGCAGGTGATTGAGGAGCGCTGGATA
>CAJQPF010000029.1 GCA_905480095.1 uncultured Flavobacteriales bacterium | reverse complement strand
GCATTTTAATATGATATTTTAGTATTAGGTATAAAGGTGCAATATATTATAAAGACAACAACCTGATTCAAAAGACCTATCTATTTTTACAAACAAAAACGTCATAGCACATGGTTACATTAGGTCTGACAACACAAGAAGTACAGAGAATCACTTTAGTAGCCCCGGCAGGAATCGAACCTGCATCTAAACTTTAGGAAAGTCCTATTCTATCCATTGAACTACGGGGCCAAAAAAAACGCCGCCGAGCGTTAATCTCCGCGGCGTCTTGTCAGTGCGCCTGGTAGGATTTGAACCTACGACCAATGGATTATGAGTCCACTGCTCTAACCACTGAGCTACAAGCGCAAATCGAGGGGCAAAAGTACTGATTAATTTACGAGAATCTTAAACTCGAGCTGACGTTTTGCAAGGTCCGCAGAAACAACCTTAATTGTCACCTCATCTCCCAATGCAATTGTACGGCCTGATTGCATTCCTTCGAAGCCGATTTTTTCTTCATCATACACCCAATGATCTTTAGGTAGCGCATCTTTAGGGACAAAACCCTCGCATTTGTTTTCCTGGATTTCTACAAAAAGACCCCTGGGAACAGCTCCTGCGACGAGTCCTTTATAGGTTTCGCCTATTCTCGTCATTAAATATTCGACTTGCTTGTACTTGATGCTTGCGCGTTCAGCTTCGGCAGAACGTTTTTCCATAATGCCACTGTGGTGACATCTCGCGTCTATTTCTCCCTTGTCAGCATCCACGCCGCCATCTAAATAATGCTGAAGTAAGCGATGTACGATAATGTCTGGGTAGCGTCTTATGGGCGATGTAAAGTGGGTGTAGTACGGAAAGGAAAGTCCATAGTGACCGATGTTGTCGGTAGAATATTCCGCTTTGGCCATCGACCTGATGGCCATCGTTTTGACCGTCCCCTCTTCCGGGCTTCCAGCAGTCGCAACCAAGAGATCTCGGATCAGTGATTCTGCGTTTCCGGGGTTGGGCTTGGGCATTTCGTGGCCAAACCTCCTGACAAACAGTCTCAACGATTGTAGCTTCTCTGGGTCTGGATTGTCGTGGATCCGATAAATACTTGTGCGCGTAGGCGTATTCTTTTCTGGGTGGACTTTTGCAAGGAAACGGGCGACACGAATATTCGCCAAAAGCATGAAGTCTTCGATAAGTTTATTCGCTTCCCGCATCTTTTTAATCACGACACGAAGCGGTTTTCCAGTTTCGTCAAGCTCGAATCTTACTTCCTCACTGTTGAAATCTATTCCCCCATTTTCAAAGCGCCTTTTGCGAAGCTTGGTCGCAAGTGTGAAGAGTAAACCTAACTCATTAGCATAATCCCCCTCCCCTGTTTCGAGGCGCACTTGCGCATCTTCGTACGCAAATCTTCTGTCTGAATGGATTGCCGTACGTCCGAACCACTCATTGATGACGTTCGCCTCGGAATCCATCTCAAAGACAGAACTGAACGCAAATTTATCTTCGTTCGGGCGAAGTGAGCACAGGTCGTTTGAAAGGACTTCTGGAAGCATTGGAATCGTTCTGTCTACGAGATATACAGACGTTGCACGACTGATGGCTTCCTCGTCGATGGCACTTCCTGGTTTAACGTAATACGCAACGTCTGCGATATGTATGCCGACTTCGAAGTTGCCATTTTTCAACTTCTTCAAGCTCAAAGCATCATCAAAATCCTTGGCATCCACTGGGTCAATCGTCATCGTCAGGACATCACGCATATCTCTGCGTTTGGCGATTTCCTTTTTATCAAGCCCTACGTTGCTTTCTGAGCTCGGCGTAAACTGTTTTGCTTCTTCTTCAACTTCAGGAGGGAACTCAAGAGGCAACCCGTACTCCGCCAAGATTGCATGCATCTCCACATCGTTGTCACCCTCTTTGCCCAGTACTTTAACAACACGCCCCAGGGGCGCATCGTCCTGAGAATCCCACGAGGCGAGTTCAATGAGCACTTTGTCTCCCTGAACGGCGCCGTTCAGCGAGCGACCTGGGATAAAGAAGTTTGTGTGGATTTTCGTGTCTGAGGGATGCCCGAAAGCATAATCCCTCACCTGTTCGATGGTCACCACATACACCTTCCGTAGACGTTGAATCACCTTTGAAACATAGGGCGTTGGTCGGCGTCGGTTTTTCGACCACTCGACTTCGACTGTATCCCCCCAAAACGAACTGCCTGTATCGCCCTTCGATAATTTAATCTCCGAGCCATCTTCCTGCATGACAAACCCCCGTCCGAATCGTGTGATTTGGATGACTCCAGAGCAAGCTTGAACTTCTTGTTCTGCGAGCATATACTTTCCGCGTCCTAGATCTTCAAGCTTGTTTTTTGTCGCCAAATCAGCAAGTAGCTCCGTGATGAGCTTTCTGACATCGTGATTGAGTATTCCCAAAGCAGAAGATACCTGCTTGTGGTTGAGTTGTTTGGATGGACTCTTACGAAAGACATCCAAAATCGTTCTGCGTAAATCTTTTGGCGAATTCGAACTCGAAACCCCATGTTGACCTCTTTGGCCTTTGCTACCCCTATTTGATTTATTCCCTTTAGGCCAGCTTCCTCTATTTTTCCTTCCCATATGTGGAACAAAGATGAGGCGAAATTTTCAATTGAGCATGACGAATTCATTATTAGAACGTTAAGTGCGAGTTAACCATTCGATTTACGACCTTTGCATCATATGGGATCACACAAAATAAAAAGGTTTGTAGCCGACACGTGGAAGGATTATGAGTTGCTCGATTCTGGTGAGGGAGCCAAACTAGAGAAGTTCGGTGGAGTCGTCCTCGACAGGCCCGAAGCGAGCGCAGTTTGGGATAGAAAGAAATCTTTCAAGGAATGGGATAAAGCGCACTCCAGCTTTGAATCCACGAGTAAAGCTGCGGGG
>CAJQPF010000028.1 GCA_905480095.1 uncultured Flavobacteriales bacterium | reverse complement strand
GCGGGTTTTGATTTTATTGGTTGTTTGTTCTGAAACTACTCCGTTTTCGTCAATTTCTCCGAGGAAATTAGCAGCGAGTGCTACAAGTTCTTTTTCAAACTTCTTTTTGAATTTGGTGCCATTAAGGCGTCTCCCGAGTGCATCAAATTTTTCTGCTCGTTCAAGAAGCTCTCCGTCTGTCATAAATACATAAGGAGTGAGGCAATGCTCGGGCACACCTGGTACCTTGCGAAGGGCATGTGCTCTGTAGCTAAAGTCGCCAATGTTCTGAAGTACATCTAGTAATTCTGGATTAAAGTCTTGTCCATTAACCATTGTAATGAATTCAGAAGTGACAGGTGCACCAACCATAACGTTATTGACCTTTCCTACTTTGTCATTTACATTTTGAAAAAAATTTCCTGTCACCTCCTGAACCATTTTACGCAATGTTGAAGCAGGTGTGGTAGTAGTGTTCCCTAGCGGAAAAGAAGATGCTCCAAAGAAACTCCAAATATTATTTGCTTCACTGGAATACTCTATGTCATAGTATTCGGATGCGGTGGATTTTTTGAGGGCGTAATTAAAGTCATCCTTTGCTAATGCAGAGGTTATGGCCATGCAGTCATCTCTGAATTTTTGATATGTGTAAGTTGGTCTGTTATGTGTTTGAAATGAGATGAAATTGGTTTGATATTCTTGCAGAAGTTCGATGACCTCTTTAAGGTTTTTGTAATTGCCAGCTCCGTCGGGTTTGTTTCCTGCATCTCCGATCAAAATCACGAGATTGCTTTCAAGTGGGTTTAGGTTCAAAAGTGGAAGTCCTTTGATGATTCCGTGGTATTGAGCTTCGGGAAGATCATTGTCCCTGCTCATGCATTCAATGGCGTTGAGCTTTTTGCTGAAGCTTGATGCGTCGGCTGTTAAGGGTAACTCTTGGAATGCGTTGTTGCCGTCTTCGTAATCTCGATATACAATGGCGCCAAACTTCACTTGAGAGTTTGGGGCAATGACTTTCCCTGAGTTCACTATGTCTTTTATTGCTTTTGAGATTCCCGTTAAATAGGGCGCCATACTTTGAGTAGCATCTACAATAAACACAATGTTGAGTTTAGCTATGCGTTTTTTGATTACGCCCAATTGTGCAAGAGCTTCATTCTGCTTTGAAGATTGGTCAATGTTTGCTATTGTGACAAGATTTAATTGGTCTTTATTGGTTGAAGAAGTCATACGGATTTCAGGCATTCTTCTTTTGATAGCAGGTGGAGGTGAGGAATTCTGAGTGGCACGAATTTTCTGAGCACCATAGGCTCCTCCGTTTATTGGGCATCCCGCTTCGAGGTAGGCATTGAGCTCGGATTCTCGAAAGAAAATAGGTATTTCACGGTCCAAATGGGCTTGCCCGTCAATTCCATATGAGGGTCCGTAGCCTATTCGATGATCCCATGGTGTTAAGTACTCGTTTATTACCCAACCGAAAATGTCGTTTTGGTCATTTATGTTGTCGGTTTTGCTGATTAAGGCAAATCCGTTTGATTCTTTGAGGACAAAATAGATGGACAATTTCCTTGCCTCCATGATGAATGAGTTTTCCCTCTTATCTGGCCTGTTTTGTAAAGCTTTGAACTGGTAATTTTCAGGATTTATACTTTCTGAGAAAAGTGCATTGTCGATTGAGGGCAGGATCATGACCTTTCTCGAATTGTTTAATTCATTCTGGAGGGGATGAACTGAAAGTACAAGTTCAGATGCTTGGATCCATCCAATGGGGACATCATTCATGTCGGCCAGGTTAAGCCATCCTGATGGTTGGGCTCCTACCACATAAAACGGGCGGTGAAACCCGAGTGTCCAGCTTCGAGGCGTGCCAAGTTTTGGTTCATTGTAGAGGATGTTGTCCTCTCTGTCGCTATAGACTATCCAGGTTTGTCCAGATTTGGATTTATCTTCTTGGGAGAAGTCTAAATTTTCGATTGCTTGAAGTCGATCTTGACTGATCGGGTATTGTAAGCAACTTGGAATGTTATAGTGGCCGGCGTCATCTGTTTGTTGGCTGAATGCGATGCTGCTCGTCGCGATGATGCACAATAGGAAGAGGTTTTTACTCATGGTTGATGAGTTCATTGATTTCAGAATTCACGAAGGAATCACCGTCCCATGTGAATAGCGAGATGTCATACTCGTCTTTCACTTTGGAGTTGTTTTCAATACCGTCGGAAATGCAGAGCATTGGTCGGACAAGGTCATCCAGAAGGGCGGGTTTGTGCTCAAAAAGTATGAAGTACAGTTGGGGTGAAGCAACGTGTGTCCATCCAGCATCAATGGCGTGTCTCACCATAATTTTTCTATTGAGCAGAACATCGCTATTCACGTTATTCCATTTGTTCAAGGAGTCCTGAGCGAGCTGGAGTGCATAGGATTCGGAATGAACCATCCTTGGATTGCGTTCATGGGCAAAGTAGAAAAGTTCGATGTCCCCAAGGCGGTTTGTTAGATTGACAAGCAGTGCTTTGAGCGAGTCCATCGCATTGGTGCGTTCGTTTATTTCGTCTTGGTAGGTGTCAATGTAGATGGTTGTTTGAGCATTGATTGGAGCGATGCTAAAGTCCGCAATGAAACAGATTGAGAAAATGAGGAGGAGCAGTCGTCTCATTGCAATTGGATGTGTGTGATGGTTCCAAATTGGTCCAGTTGGAAAATCGGCGAGAGGGAGATGCCGCGATAGGCCAACTGATAGTAGCTCTGCCAGTTTGTGCCATTCATGATGGCTCCGTTTGGAAACTGGATTGTGTCGGCGCCAAGGAACAGT
>CAJQPF010000027.1 GCA_905480095.1 uncultured Flavobacteriales bacterium | reverse complement strand
TTGTCAGTAATCAAATCTATCTTTATGTCTGTTTCATTTGTGTAAGCTTCAAGTAAGGGCTTGAGAAGCTGTTCGCTACGTGTTGAATAGACAATAAGTTCATCGGTCCAACCCTTGGAAGGAAGAATCAATAAACCTAATAGGATGAGAATAGAGAGGAAAGATGGTAATTGTTTCATCAATAATCCTGACAAGAAATAACTTGAAGCCCCTAAGAAAATCATTCTGAACCCACCATCAATAACAATTTGCCCTCATCACAAATAGATACGGGGAGCCAATAAGCTTTTGAACTGATTAAATTCTGTAGCTCCTAGCATTATACTAAATATCTGGTCTCAGCTCAGATTTTTTTTAAGTAAGTTCTGAGTCTCAAAAATCAGGAGTTGTTTGATTTTCATGTCACAGCACATCCTGGTTTGTCTGTTAAAGAGTACCAATGATGCGATTTGATCAGGAGTAAGCAACTGGTTGGGTTTTCTCATGCAAGCCTTACCACTCTTGTCTATTGTGCTATAGTTTTACCATGACAACTATCAACAAAGAAAATCTTGAGAAGCTAATCGAACAACTTGAAATATTCGTAGACCCAAACAACAAAGATGGTTTTTTCAGTCATTTCTGCATGTGGGTTCTGAAGACATGGCGAGACTCAAGTTTCTTCGAGACTGAAGTTGTTGATAGTGGGTATGACGTGTCAACAACCGCCCGACGCACAAATGAAAAGATGTGCGAGGCAGCTTCGCATTACCGGGATTTCATCAACTCTGCCAATGGCAACACTTCAGCCACTTATTGTTCTGGCAGTGGGCTGCAAGCCGATACCCTTGAAGATGACTTACAAGAGGTTTATGGGGCAGCATGTTCAGGCTTAATCGACGACTTCATAGAAAAACACGGTCTTGTTTTATGTAAAAAAGATAAAAATAAGGATATACAGACGGTCCAGGATGCGATTTGGTGGGAAGCGTTCGACGACGAGACTATGCGCAAGTTAGGCGATGATATAATTATGAGGTTTGGGGTACTGGGATATGAAATCGAACCTTACACATGCCCCTATGTTGGGCCAGGTGAAATAGATGACAAGAAATTTGGAAATTGGACTATTGCCGATTTCAAGAAGGAGCTGGTTCGCTAAATGAAAACATACAAAGTTACCGAATTCGCAAAGCACATAGGGGTTTCCGCCACAACCCTTAGGCGGTGGGACGCAAGGGGGCGCCTTGTTGCCAGGAGAACCCTAAGCAATCAACGCTATTACACCGAGGAGGACGTTAGGAGGGTTCTTAATGTTAAGGAGCCTGACAGACGCACGGTTGTATATTGCCGAGTTTCAAGGAATAGCCAAAAGGATGATCTCAATTCTCAGATAAATGCCATGGAACAGTTTTGTCTCGCAAGCGGCGTTCCTGTTGACGAGTGGATTAAAGAAGTCGGCGGCGGGATGAACTTCAAAAGGAAGAAGTTTCTTGCGTTAATGGACGATATCGAATCCGGAAATATTTCCAGACTTTATATTGCACACAAAGACCGACTGGTGCGCTTTGGCTTCGATTACTTTGAACATATGGCTAAACTGCACGGATGTGAAATGGTAGTCGTTAATCATGAGTCCCTAAGTCCGCAACAGGAGATGGTTGAGGACCTAATGGCAATAATTCACACCTTTTCTTGTCGTCTTTACGGCCTGCGTAAGTACAAGAAGAAGATTCGTGTCGCCGTCACCACGGAGAATAGTCAATAATCTTACTATGAAAGTTACCCGCATCGCATATAGCTGGCGACTTAATGATGCCAAATATGAAGCCTTGCAGGAGCAAGCAAGATTATTAGGCATGTTGCGCTCCGATGTCTGGCAACGATATGGGTCCCTTGCTGGTATTGGCGCTAGGGACCGCGCCATCCGAGACCAGTGGCTCGCCGAAGGGCGCAGCTTCCCCGTGACGGCAAATGCTTGGAAAGAGACGCTTCGTGACTCCATCGGAGACATACGAGCCAACTACGAAGCTGCCAAAGAGATAGTTATTCGGAACCTTTGTCGGCGATATAGTAAAACAGATAAGCTCAAGGTTCTTATTGCGAAAGTTAAACGCAACGAGTGGACAGATGATCCGCTACTCCACCGCTTGATGCGCAAACAGTGGCGACGAGGTCGCAACCACACCCACAATCAGATTATCGTGCGTAGCGACAAATATTTGTGCTTTGAGCTTGGCGGGCGCGCTTGGATCAAGATCCCTTCGCTAGTTCCACGCCAATTGATTTCGATTCCCTTGACGACCAAGATACCACCTTCTGGGACGCTACGAGTTATTCTCCGTGGGGGCAGGGTGGAGGTTCACTACCAGGTCGACGAAAAACAAGAAAAAACATGCGGGGATGAAGTTGTTGGTGTGGATAAGGGATTTACTGAAGCCTTAACTGACAGCGATGGTGAGCGCTACGGAGAGGGACTCGGCGAAATACTAAGCTCCGAAGTTGAGCGACGCAACGCTAAAGGCCAGTGCCGCAATAAGCTTCGAGCCATTATGAAGAAGCATATTCAGGCAAGACGACATGGGAAAGCTGAGAACATTGCTCGGAACAACCTTGGCACCCAAAAGTTGTCTGGTAAAAACAATGTCTTTAAGTCTCAAGTACAAATGCTTATTTTTACGGGAGTGCACAGGCTCAACGAAAAGGCATGCACTATCGTTGCCGAGGATTTGAGTTCCAATTTCGAGAACAGCAATAACTACGGCCGAGCGGCCAATAGAAAGCTTAACTCTTGGGTTAAGGGCGAGATTCACTATGCCCTAGAATCTGTATCAAGACGCAGAGGTTCTGCGTTGCACGTGGTTAACCCGGCCTACACCTCGCAAATGGACTCTCGCTACAGAATCCTACTTGGAAAACGTAGAGGGAAGAAGTTTTACTGTTTCGACGGGGAGGTGCTGGATGCGGAGACCAATGCTGCCCGAAACGTTCTGCATAGAGCTGAGGACCCTGAAATAGGTCTTTATACGCCATACAAGAAGGTCAAGGCGATTCTTCAGGAACGGACCGAGGGACAACGGAGGAGACTGTTTCTCCTGGACTCTAGTTGCGCCAACCGAATGGCATCAACAGAGAGCGAATTACCTAATGACCAACAAAGTATAAGAAATTAGGAGCAGGATGAGTATGATACTCAGACCAGAATTTAAGTGTGGAGGCTACTGTGACCAAAAAGAAGATTTTGGTTGTTGAGGACGAAGAATCCCTATTGAAGCTACAAAGCATACTGTTGACTATAAGGGGCTACACAGTCGAAGGGGCAATGGATGGTCAGGCAGCATTGGAGGCAGTGGAAACGATGAATCCTGATCTGATTCTTCTCGACATTATGCTTCCCAAGATTGATGGCTTCGAGGTTTGCCGGCAGATAAAGGCTAACGAGGCAACCCGCCATATTCCAGTGGTCATGCTTACGGCGAAAAAGAGCATGGAAGACCGTTTCATGGGTAAGGAGGCTGGAGCCGACATGTACATAACAAAACCTTACAAGACATCGATAATCATTGAAACCATTCAGAGGCAACTCTCTTGAATATCGGCCTTTGTGGATTGTCCCCAGGCGTCGTGTCTTATATGTCACGACTTGTGAGAGGAAAAAACGGCTTATTAGTTATAGAGACATTTAGGACGACAAAATGATGGCCACCTGGATCAACTCCGGGTGGCCTTTTCTTGATTGGATAAAGTTTTTAACAGTTTTGCCATTAGGGGGAGGGGATTCTCTTAAATGCAGGCATCGCCATTGAAACTACGAAGTGAGAGAGGATCAAAGCACTTGTTAGTGATGACACCGTTACTGCTATCGCCCCATCGAGGATAAAACTAAAAAGAACGAAAAAACCAAAAGCGTAGATTGCTAACCCAACAGGCATTCTACCCTTTAAAGTTTGTTTTTTCTCTACAGGTTCTATTTCAAAACTACAGTCTTTCCCACATACCCAGCAGACTCTTGTCCCATACAAGAAACTTACCGCTACCGTTACAAAACAAAGCATTGCACTAACCATATCAAACATAAATTACCCCATTCGTTAAGAAGGGCAATCATACTCTCGCAGGATTAATTGTAAAGGATTTAAACTTTTGGTAACACTCCCGTATTATTAGGTTTATATGATTCACGACGGCTAGGGGGGATGGCCGTATCCAGATTCTTATATGTCACGACTTACGAGAAGAAAAACGGCTTCTTATTGATAGAGGTATTCAGGAAGCTCTTTAATCCACAAAACGATGGCCACCTGGAGCAATTCCGGGTGGCCATCGTTTTGTCAGGTATTTCTGCAAAGAGGTTAGTACACGATTCAATTATTGGAGTTAAATGATTTGAAGCTTTAATAACTCAAGAGGTGCGAGAGCAGGTTTTTAAACAAAA
>CAJQPF010000026.1 GCA_905480095.1 uncultured Flavobacteriales bacterium | reverse complement strand
GGCAAGTTCTCAGGAGCGATGTCTGTTTGGTACTTCGTCATAAGGTTAATAAACAAGTCGCGGTCAGTGGCCATGTCATAATCCTTGAAGAAATCGTCACACAATCCTGAAAGTCTTGCTTTTGTTGCGGCAATTTGATCTGCATCCTCTGAGAATAAACCTGGAGCTGTTCTTCCAAATCGTACGGCAAACAATGTAATGTCAGAGCCGATTAAACCTGCTTCTAGCGCGTATGCGTCAGCTTTTGCAGTCGCATCCGTTGCGACGTAATACGCTTCAATGAGATTTAATGCGTCGCCATACTCTGCTTCTAACTCTGGTGAAGAGGTCGCCCAAGATGAGAATCGCGCTTCAATCGCTTCCTTTTGACTTTGAACATCAAGTGCTTTAAGTCCTTTAGATTGTCCGATATAGTATTTCCAGTAATTTGCTGTTTGGGCATATTTAGCGGCATACTTAATACGCACACCAAGGTCTTCGTCCATATGCGATTTCATTGTTTTTAATTTAAGATCTCGAACATCCACAACACTCGGGTTATTAAGCGCCAGTGCTTGTTCGATTCCCCAACTGCTGAGAAAACGGTCAGTACTTCCAGGGTATCCCATGACCATGGTGAAGTCGCCTTGGTCTACACCATCCATGCTGATTTTTAAGTGTCGCTTGGGAGTGTATGGTATGTTAGATTCCGAATAATCCGCAGGGTTGTTGTCTGCATCGGCATAAATCCTCAACATTGAGAAGTCCCCCGTATGACGTGGCCACATCCAGTTGTCTGTGTCGCCTCCGTACTTTCCAACACTCTCCGGTGGCGCTCCAACCAATCGGATGTCTCGATATGTGTTGTAGATAAACATGTAAAATTCGTTGCCATAGTAGAAGCTTTTTACCTCGTAGTCATACCCGTGAACATCCGCGTCAGCGTATTCAGTGTTGATTTCGTTTTGAGTCGTTTTTATCGCTTGATTTCGCTCATCCTCATTCATGTCGTTTGTAACGTTTGCAAGAACACGGTCTGTGATGTCATCGATGCGGACAAGGAAACTGACCTCAAATCCTTCAATGTTCATTTCTTGGTCTTTGCTTAAAGCGAAAAACCCATCCGTTAAGTAATCGTTCTCAGGTGAACTGAACCCTTGAATAGCGCCATATGCACAGTGGTGATTTGTTAAGACGAGACCTTGAGAAGAGATGACTTCCGCAGTACAACTTCCGCCGTTTAGTCTGATGATGGCATCTTTGAGAGATGCGTTGTTGATGTCATAGATGTCGTCAGCGTCCAGACGGAATCCGGAGTTTTGCATGGACTCTTCATTGATTTCTTCTAATGTGTGCATGAGCCACATCCCTTCTTGAGCCTGGGTTGTAGGGGCAAGTAGGATTGCTGTTAACGCAATAAATGCGATTGAGAAAATACGTTTCATTTATAGGGTATTAAATTTATATTACTTTTCTGTATCGGGTTTTTTCACCCAATTAACGGTGCTTATTAAGTTTTCTATGCGTGAATAAAGATCCTTAAGATTAGGTCCTTCATGACGGTTAAATACAGTTTTTCCATTAATGGTAGAGATCGCAGCTGGAATATCCATGATCATCGGATTGTCGTATCTGTCCTCAAGCTTGAGATATCCAGATTTTTCAGCAAATGCCGTAATTTTTGAAATCTCATGATTCGCTATCGTACCCGTGTACTTTCCCTCATCGAGATGTCTTCCAAAGGCTTTTTCAGCAAACCGACCTACAGTCAGTGTCGCTTGTCCATCGTTGAGGACTGAAAAGTTAAACGATGGACACGATCCATAACACATGGTCTTTTGTAAGCCTATCGCTACTTCAAGCGGGATGTGTCCATTGGATACATCCTTTTTTTGATTGCAGCATGTAAAAACAAGCGCAACAAACACAAGAAGATATGCGGTATTAGCTTTACAGAAGATCATGGTTACTTCTTTTTGCGTCTCGTTTTGGCAGCCTTTATTTCCTTTGTTTTTTTTACTTGCTCTTTTTGCATTTCAGCAAGTCTTTCTTGAAAGGCTGATTTCTTTTTAGGGTTCTTGACGTTTTTGTCAATTTGCGCGAGAATCTTATCCTCATCAATGAAATATCGCTTGATAATTAGCATTTGTCCGATAGAAACAAGATTTGCAGCCAGGTAGTAAAGGCTTAGACCAGAGGCAAATTTATTAAAGAAGAACAACATTGTAAAGGGAATGAAGTTCTGAATCACCTTCATGTTTGGCATGCCCGCTTGAGTGGGTTGAGGAGGTTGCCCAGCAGTGGTCATACGCATGTAAAAGAAGATTGAGATTGCCATGAGAACTGTAAACCCACTCACATGGCTTCCATACATCGGTATTGTAAACGGTAGATCGATGATGCTGTCAAATGCAGCGAGGTCATCTGCCCAGAGAAAATGCTTTCCACGTAAATCAATATTTGCGGGGAAGAAACGGAACATTGCATAAAGTATAGGCATTTGAAGCAAAGCAGGAAGGCAGCCAGCCATGGGGTTAACCCCAGTGTTGCGGTAGAGTTCCATAGTCGCTTGTTGACGCGCAGTACTGTCGTCCTTCAGGTCCTCGTTGATTTTCTCAATATCCGGACGAAGCATTTTCATCTTCGCGGAGCTCAAGAAATTTTTCCATGTAATCGGGAAGAGGAACATTTTAATAATGAGTGTGATAATTAAAATGATCATCCCAGCACTCGCAATCCTGGAGTTCAGCAAGTTGTAGATCGGAAGGATGAAGTTTCGATTGACCCAACCAAAGATCCACCACCCATAATCAATGATTTTGCCGACTTCATTGAGTCCAGTTTTGTTGAGAAGAACGAGGTCGTTAGGTCCGAAGTAAAACGAAAGTTCTTGCTCCATTGTATTTCCACGAATCTCAGCGACCATCGGCAGGTCGGCAGAGAAGAACAGGGTAGAGGTCGTGTCTTCTTCGATGAGCTCATTAGTCAAAACAGCCCCTTTCTCAAACCCATCTTCTTTTGACACCAACACTGAGAAGAAATCTTGTTTGAATGCCATCCATTCTAGATTGTATTCTATCGTCTCTTCATCCGATCGTCCCTCACTTAAGTAATCGCGTCCTCTGTCCTTTTCCTTGTAGAATATGGAGGTGTGTTGTCTTTCCCACTCAAGACCCTTTTCATTTCTTAATCCCTTTGCAGACCAGACCAAATGTTGTTTGGGTAAGATCTCACGTCCAAGATCTCTAAATGTAATCCGTGTGTCAAGCGCATAGCCTACAAGCGTATGAACAATCTCAATCGCGCCTCCTGATTCGGTCACAGCTTTAAGGTACATCGTGCTGTCCGTCTCTGACGTTAAAAGGAAGGACAGATCGCTAAGTTTGATACGCCCCGTTCCAGGCACATCAAATTGAAGGTCCATGGCGCTGTTTGAAGGGTCCCACAATTGGATGGGGTCACCTGCACTGTAACTCACGTTTCTGACGTTTCCGTCCATTAGCGTTGCAGAGTAGGGGAGTCCACCACGTGAGTTCAACTTGATTTCTAGAACGGAAGATGCTAGAGTGTATTCTTGATCATCGCCAAATACAGCCAATGCAATCGGTCCGTATTGTGTTCTGATGTCGTCAGGAATGATTACTGCGCCCGAAGAGTCAGGCCCCATATTTCCAAGAAGAGATAAACGTTGTGCTTTTTTCTCTTCCTCTAGGTAGTTCGCTTGTGTCTCTTCAGCTTGTTTGTTATCAGAGTCACTCTTGTTTTCACGGTCTTCTTCTGCTTCAGCTTCCAGACGCTCCATCTCTGCGATTTCTTCCTGAGAAGGTGCTGTATACCAATTGTAGCCCATTAAGAGGCCGAACATCAGTAAAAATCCTAAAATTGTATTTCTATCCATTGCGGCGCGAAGTTAGTTAAGTAAACCGAAAATCGGAAAGTGTTTATCACCATTTGTGAGCATGCTCAGAAGCCCAAATCCCTTTTAATCTCATGGACTGCTCAAGTAAATCTCTCACACAGCCCTGACCACCTTTTTTTGGGCTGATGTAATGTGCGACATTCCTGATTTCTTCAACCGCATCATCAGGGGCCACTGCCAAACCGACTTCACGCATCGCAGGCAAATCAGGGATATCGTCTCCCATGTAAGCCACTTTGCTCAGAGAGATGTCTAATTTCAGACACAGCGATTTCAATGATTCTAACTTATCCTCACACCCAAGATGTACTTCCGTGACGCCGAGTTTCCTCATTCTGTCGCCTACGGCCATCTCATTTCCTCCCGTTAATACCGCAATCTTTAATCCTTGTTTCACGGCCCATTGGACCGCATACCCATCGCGCGTCGATGCTTGTCTGACTTGAGACCCGTCAGGAAATAACAGAACGACACCATCAGTAAATACACCGTCGTAATCAAACACGAAAATCTCTATTTCAGCGAGTTTTGTTTTATAATTCATGGCTGTCAGCTATATGCTTGCTTACAAATTTGTAAAATTCTGTAAGTTTTTTATTGTTTGAAAATTCTTTGAGTAGTTCCAGATGTTTCTTTTGGCTTCCAAGATCTTTTCTGAGGGCGACTCCAGTCTGGAGCGAAAATGAATCCCCCGATTTGGCCCCCTCGATCAATCCTTCTGCCAAGGGTCTCATCAAGTCTTTTGGAAGTCCTTCTTCATCTAGAATTTGCTGAGACAAAGCAAGGCAGTGATTTGAGAAATTATGGGTAAACACTGCCGCCAAATGTATTTTTGCGCGTGTTTGTGAAGGTGCGTCAAAGGGTTTTCCTCCACTTTCTCTCACCAACCTGTGAAGCATAGATTGAAATTCCTTTGAGCCAGCTTCGACAGCAAATGGAACTTCTGTGAGGTCTTCCTCATGTGGTTCTGTACTGAAACTTTTGATGGGCCAAACCACACCGTTTTCTCCGCCCAAAACATCCCTATCCGTTGCACCAGAAGCGTGAAATCTTTTGACATTGTTGGGCAATGACTGTGCAACTTCACGGATGGCATCATCGCTGACCAAAACTGCGACAGCATCAATGTCTGTTGACAATGTTCCAAGGTCATTGACAACGACAGCATTAAGTTTACGACCTAATTCCTGAGCGCGGTCTTGAGACCGTCCCCAAACCTCAACGATTTCGACTCCCCCCTTTTGCCATGCCCGCCCGAGTGCTTGTGCCACTTTACCTGTACCGGCGATACTCAAGCGTAAGGGTTTAGACATAATTATTGCGTTTTGTAATGCGTTGAATAATCCCGAAAGCTACGAGAAAAACACCAAACCAAATCATCAGTTCAAGCTTGTACCGCGTGACGCGAAGCGCAATGATATTTGTGCGATTCTTCGCCTTAGATTCTTCTGTGATTTCTGTTTTTATCGTTGACCAAAGATTGTGTTGAAGTGACGCTGTGATATCTTCCCCAGCAACCCCGCTTTTCCATTCTAATGCGGTCTCTTTTTGTGCTTTATTCGGGAAGGGTATTCTGCGCCAAGCGTATTCGACGTCAGAAAAAAAGGCTTCAGAGGTATAATGTGTTTCCTCCGCTTTAAAAAACATCTCATCAAACGTGACAATTGTGCCCTTTTCATAGCGTATGGGTATTCTTTCAAGAAAGATAATGTCTGCACCTTGTGCTTCTCCAGCGCTAGGGTAGCAAATAAAGTAAGACGCCATTTTTACCGTATCTCCTTTAACGATATAAAGTGTGTCATTCCCATTTGTTCTCGAGATCACTTCTTTTGAGGTATCTACGTAAACCGATCCAGCACATATTGTTGCGATACCTAAAATAATGAGTGTTCCCTTTGGTTGGATAACAGCGTATGCGATGCCCGTGTACACAGATGCACAGAAGAGCGCCAAATGTGGATATTCATAAGGCTCAAGTTGCATATAATATTGCAGAAGCGCAGTAAGAAACAAAGCGTTGGTGAATGTGAGTATGGGCCACCAAAATGCTTTCCCGGTCTTTAAGAAAGGAAGTGTGCCTGTAAGAAACATTAAAAGAGTAAGCAAAGGGATCCCCATTCTGACAAGTACACCCTCAAATTGGGGGAATAATATCAGTGAGAAGGCTGTGAGGATTGCAAATAACAGAAGTGCATTTCTCAGAAAGAAAGTGATTTCAATAAAGGTGTCACGCCCCTTTTGCATCAAACGATATTCATAGGTTTTGCAACCTTAATAAAGAGTTCAGCCATGTTTCGGGCATCGGCAATTGCTCTGTGCTGGGTTCCATTAAATTCAAGTCCTTCATGAATCATGGCGTTTTTAAGTCCGATTTGATTCTTTGCACCCTTGTATTTGCTGTAATGTCTTTGGAGGCAAGCCCAATACTTCAGCCAGTCTAGTTTTAGGTTGTGAAGTCTTGCGTCTACGACAAACTGCCTGTGGTCAAATTCACCCCAGCTGAAGAGTGCAGTTCTTGCCGAAGCGCAATCCATCCAATCTTCAAACTGTTTAATGACAACATCAAAATGATCTGCATCCTCAACGTCTTCTTGGGTAATGCTGGTCAGTTTTGTGCAGAATTTATCAATTTTGGGATGTATCACGGGAAGTATGAACTCACAAAATTCATCGACGATTTCCAAATCTTCATTGACTCTGACGGCTCCGATTTCAATGATTTCAACCTGTCTTGGCTTGGGACTTCTCCAACAAGTCGCCTCTAAATCATATATGATAAATTGTCTTTTTGACATCGATGTGTAAAGATACCTTACGCTCTGCTTATTATCTCTCTTCTCGGTTTCTCCAAGGGGATCGAATGGTTACAATAGCATTTTCTTGTTGAACTTTGTTTTTTTCGTCATTCACTCTTTGACTGAGCTCAGCGACCAATGATGCAAATACCTCATCTTCT
Organism: uncultured Flavobacteriales bacterium; assembly: GCA_905480095.1. Lineage (GTDB taxonomy): Bacteria > Bacteroidota > Bacteroidia > Flavobacteriales_D > Sanyastnellaceae > UBA974. Next base: position 4,848 of record CAJQPF010000026.1, on the reverse strand, counting down.
AATGGAAGTTCTCGAATGAGTTTCTCTGCTGTAAAATGATCTTTGACAAACCCAGTGTCGAAGTTCCCTGATCGAAACGCTTCGTGGTTGACCGCAAACCGTCCGAAATCGAGTGTTGTTTTCACTCCGCGAATCTCGTAATGGTCAATTGCATGAAGCATTTTCTCAATGCAATCTTCACGCGTTGTCGCATGCACGATCAATTTTGCCAGCATGGGGTCGTAATGGATGCTCACTTCTCCACCTTGGATGACACCATCGTCAACTCTGATTCCTGGTCCGACAGGAGGGACGTACTTGCTGAGGATGCCCGTGCCAGGAAGAAATCCCTCTGAGGCGTCTTCTGCATACACTCTTAACTCTATAGAATGTCCCGATATACTTAAGTCACGCTGTGTAAAGGACAGTGCTTTGCCTTCGGCGACCCTGATTTGTTCTCTGACCAAATCAATCCCGGTGATGAATTCTGTGACGGGGTGTTCTACTTGAAGTCGGGTATTCATCTCAAGGAAGAAGAAGTTTTTATTTGCATCGACGAGGAACTCTACGGTTCCTGCCCCTACATAATTACAAGCGCGTGCAACTTCGATGGCGCACTGTCCCATTTCTTTCCTCAATGTATCATCGAGTAGAGATGATGGCGCTTCTTCAACTACTTTTTGGTGCCTGCGTTGAATGCTACATTCGCGCTCAAACAGATGAACACAATTGCCGTGCATGTCTGCCAAAACCTGGACTTCGATATGTCTGGGTTGAAGCACAAGTCGTTCCATAAACACGGCACCGTTTCCGAAAGATCTTTCCGCCTCAGAAATGGCCCTTGTGAGCTCTTCTTCAACGTCTTCAACTTTAAAAACAGACCGCATTCCCTTTCCTCCTCCGCCTGCGCTTGCCTTAATAATCAAGGGCATTCCGATTCTATGCGCTTCCTTCAAAGCTTCTTTTGAATCTGAAATGGCACCATCTGTTCCAGGAACTAAGGGGATGTTTCTCACTTTAACAGCTTCTTTTGCTTGAAGCTTGTCACCCATTGTTCTGATTGCCATTGTGCCGGGTCCTATAAAAGCAATGCCTGCTTTTTCGACACATTCAGCAAATTCGGCGTTCTCAGAAAGGAAGCCGTATCCAGGATGGATTCCGTTTGCCCCAGTGTCGATAGCTGCTTGTAAGACTTTGTCGGACAGAAGGTAGCTCTGTGATGAAGGACCTGGTCCCAAACAGACGGCTTCATCTGCGGCCAAAACGTGGGGTGCAACAACATCTGTCTCTGAATAAACAGCCACTGTAGAGATTCCCATTTCTTGAGCAGTGCGAATAATTCTCAAAGCAATCTCGCCTCTGTTTGCGATTAAGATCTTTGTAATTTTTCGGTTTGTCATTATTGTTTGTCTGATTTCTGATTCAAAATCGAGGCATAATAAAGGGGCAAGCGATTCTTATCGCACCGCTCAACCGCATACCCTTGCTGCCTTCCGGCCCTGGGGGGTTCAGCGGGAGCTGGTCGTAAGAGACTTGCCCCAAGTGCAAAGATAAGGTAGTATCTTTCCGGCATGAGAATAAATCAACTAGTTTGGCAACATGGAGGTATGGCTGCTCTTATTTCAGTAATTCTCAGCTTAGTAGCATATATTATAAGTGTAGAATTGCTGCTTGGATGGCAACTGGGACTGGCTCAATCGGTACTTATCATCACGACAATGATCGTTGTGGGCAGAGCAATTCGACTGAATGAGGGTGGTTTTATTTCATATTGGCGCGTTTTTCAACACATCATGCTGTCTTTGCTTTGTATTCTTTGTGCCTCGTCATTGTTTAATTTGGTTTTATTTAATGTGATTAACCCTGAGCTTGTCGATGTCGTGGTTGATTTAAGTCTTGATAAAGTTGAGGAGATGATGATTTCATTTGGACTAGAGGGTGACTTGCTTCAAGAAACGATGGTCGAAACTGAAAAGGAAATTCGCAATGGATATACGCTTACAGGTGCTATTAAAGGTGTTGTGTTTTCAAGTATATTCGGTGCAATAATAGCCCTTATTGTTTCGGCTACACAGTATAGAATCGACCCTCAAAAACCGAATTTTAATTAATTCTACCCATGGAAATAAGTGTCGTCGTACCGCTCTATAATGAGCAAGAAAGTCTTCCGGAGCTTATGGCTTGGATAGATCAAGTTTTGTCAAAACGTGACTATGAAGTGATTTTTGTGGATGATGGTTCAAGGGATGACTCTTGGTCGGTCATTTCTGAATTGTACGCGACGTATTCAAACAAAGTCAAAGCCATCAGGTTTGCACGTAATTATGGGAAAAGTGCGGGGCTTCAGAAAGGGTTTGAAGCGGCTTCTGGTAAAGTTGTGTTCACCATGGATGCTGACCTTCAGGACAGTCCTGACGAGCTGCTTGCGATGGAGAAAAAGCTTTTAGATGGACATCTAGATTTGGTGAGTGGATGGAAAAAGAAACGCAAGGATCCCCTGTCAAAAACGATTCCGACCAAGCTTTACAATTGGATGACACGTCAAGTAAGTGGCATCTATCTCCACGATTTTAATTGTGGATTAAAGTGCTATCGTTTGGAAGTTGTGAAGGCAATCGAAGTACAGGGTGAAATGCATCGTTATATTCCACTGCTTGCAAAAGCCGCTGGTTTCGATCAGATCGGAGAGCATGTTGTGGTGCATCAAGCACGTAAATATGGCACAACAAAATTTGGGCTCGAACGGTTTACAAATGGAATGCTGGATTTGTTGACGATTGCGTTTGTACAGCGGTTTGGACGCAAACCCATGCATCTTTTTGGTTTGTTAGGCATGCTGACTTTTGCAGTGAGCGTGTTGCTTTTTTCTGCAATTGCGGGCTATAAAATATATGCGATGTCGAACGGTATCGATGCGAAGAACATCACGGAAATTTCAGCGTTTTATGTGGCCCTCACGGGAATGATCTTGGGTTTACAGCTGTTTATGGCAGGATTTATTGCTGAAATGGTGTCACGAACAGATCCTTCTAGAACGTCCTATCGCATTTCAGAAAATCTAGACCTCAATAGGTCCTGAGCCTACGAGTCTGTTTTCGTCGTACCAAACCGCAAATTGTCCTGCTGCAATACCTTTTTGGGGTGTTTCAAAGTCGAGATAAAGTCCTTCTTCAGTCATGACGACCTTGCCATTTTGAAGTGGCTGGCGGTAGCGAAAACGAAGTGAATAGGTTGATGTTTGACCAGGCATAAGGGTGTGTGAAGGCAGCAACCAATGAATGTTTTTCGAAGCGACCTTTAACGCACGACGCATCAGTCCAGGGTGTTTATCACTCTGACCTACGTATACGATGTTTGTTTCCACATCAGTCCCGATCACGAACAAAGGCTCAACTTTGCCGCCCACTTGAAGCCCTTTTCTTTGACCGACAGTAAAGAAGTGCGCGCCTTGATGTGTCCCCACTTTTTCTCCCATTTCAGGACTTAAAACAAACGCTCTTGCCCTTTCTGATAATGCGTCATTCTCACTTGTTTGAAAAGTTAAATGATTGCTGGGTATTTCAATAATATCTCCCGCCTTTACGCTTAATTTTTGTTGAAGAAAATCGGGCAATCTAACCTTTCCTATAAAGCACAATCCCTGACTGTCTTTCTTGTCTGCATTTGGTAGGCCAGCCTTTCTCGCGGTGTCCCTTAAGTTAGGTTTAAGCATCTCGCCGATTGGAAACATGGCGTATTTCAGTTGCTCTTGAGTAAGTTGACAAAGAAAATAGCTTTGATCTTTATTTGGATCAGCACCCGCAATTAAACGATATTCATGTGTGCCATCTGGAAGAATGTGCGTGCTTTTGCGACAGTAGTGACCAGTAGCGATTGCTTCAGCCCCTAATTTCTTTGCGGCATCGAGGAAGAGATCAAACTTGATTTCTCTGTTACATAGGACATCAGGGTTGGGTGTCCGTCCCTGTTCGTATTCGTGAAACATATAATCAACGATTCTCTCGTGATATTCCTTACTGAAATCAACGACCTGAAAGGGTATTCCCAGATGTTCTGCGACCAACATTGCATCGTTTGAGTCATCGATCCATGGACACTCATCACTTATTGTGACGGACTCATCATGCCAGTTGCGCATGAAAAGCCCAATCACATCGTGCCCCTGTTCAACCAAAGTCAATGCAGCCACACTTGAATCTACTCCACCAGATAATCCGACAACTATTCGCATTCGACAAAGGTACGTTTGTGTTAATAGACAAAATCAACGAAATTGCGCAAGCGTCGAAAATCATTAAGGCAACCCTCAATAAAAGGTTACGTCATTAAATCGGCGAACATAATGCAAAACAAAGAATTGCTTGTTCACATTGAAGGATGCCGACTTTCTCGCGAGAAATCGCGGAGTTGGATATTCAACCGGTATTACCGTTTGATGTTTGGTGTGTGCTTGCGATATGTTTCGGATAAGGACGCTGTACAAGATGTTGTTCAGGAGGGGTTTCTTAAGATATTTTCTAATATTGATGGGTACACCTTTAAAGGTTCTTTCGAAGGCTGGATGCGACGCATCATGGTAAATACCGCGATAGATGCTATTCGCAGCCGCAAAGCGACTGGGTTGGTTCTTGGACTTGAGGAATCGTTTGAGGAAATAGCAGATGAAGTGGTGTTTCCTATTGAGGAGGAGGATGTAGAGACTTTTACTGTAAATGATGTGATGGATGCGATGGCAGACTTATCACCCATGTATAGAACTGTTTTTAACTTGTACGTTTTTGACAACATGGGGCATAAAGAGATTTCGAATCATTTAGGCATCAGCGTTGGGACTTCGAAGTCTAACCTCGCAAAAGCGAGAAAGAATCT
>CAJQPF010000025.1 GCA_905480095.1 uncultured Flavobacteriales bacterium | reverse complement strand
GGTATCAATGCAATTATCGTTGAAAAAGACATGCCAGGTTTCGTTGTAGGTGCGAAGGAAGACAAACTTGGTATTCGTGGTTCAGACACACATACACTGATGTTCACTGATGTGAAAGTGCCGAAAGAAAACCGTCTTGGTGAAGATGGCTTTGGCTTTAAGTTCGCAATGAAAACATTGTCAGGTGGACGGATTGGCATTGCAGCACAAGCCCTCGGAATTGCTTCAGGTGCATACGAACTCGCGCTTGCATATTCAAAGGAGAGAAAGACATTTGGCCAAGAAATCTACAAGCATCAGGCCATTGGCTTCAAACTCGCCGATATGGCGACTCAAATTGAGAGTGCAAGACTTCTGGTTTACAAAGCTGCGGCAATGAAAGACGCTGGAGAAAACTACGATCTTGCGTCGAGTATGGCAAAACTATATGCCTCGGAAGTCGCGATGAAACAAACTGTTGAAGCCGTCCAAATTCATGGTGGGTATGGCTTTGTTAAAGAGTATCACGTAGAACGGCTCATGCGAGATGCGAAGATTACGCAGATTTATGAAGGCACAAGCGAGGTGCAGAAAATCGTCATCAGTCGAAGTATCTTAAAGGACTAGCTCATTTCTCGAGTTCCAAACGGAACGTACCCCATTCAAGTAAGTCACCACTTCTTTTTTTCCATCTGCATCGATGTCCTGAACGGTTACTTTATCTGCACGCGTGCGCCCAGAAATACCAACTGGCTCGGCCTCAGATAAAGTTAATTCTTGCAACCAACCCTCTGAATCTATAAATATCACGGTTGATTTACCGATTGTATTAGACAAACGAAAAGCTGGTTGAGATCTGGGGTTGACGACCACTGGTGTTGACCCCCTTACTTGTCCTGAACGCTTTAACAAGATGACACTTCCATCATAACAACCACCATAGATATAGTCTTTCGAGCCAACACGAATATGGGCGAGATGCACCACGTGTTTGTCTTTTGTAAGACGTTTAAAGTTCCATCCTGCAGTACGACGGCCTTCAGCTCTGAGATTGATAATATCACCACCAGTGGTCGCCAGTAAAATTCTGAATTTTTTATTTTTATCGTAATCGAAAACAGCAAATCCGGACACCTCCGCATCATATGGAAACCCCTTGACATCATGGCCTAATCGGTCAACGACATAAAGGGCAGTAGGTGTCGCAAATACAGTTTGGTATTTGTTATTCGCATATAAGTCCACTTCAAAAGAATTGCCTATTGGGGGGCCGTCTGTCGTTTTTGACCACACCACTTCTCCTTCAGCGCTTACGGCATCAACTGATGCGTTTTCCGGATTCCAAACAATGTCCATGTCAATGCCTTCTTTGTGATCTCTCGTCACCCCTAACAATGCGTGGTTTTCATAATGATCAAGACGTGATGAATCCTTCCTCTCTATAAGATTTGAGTCCATCCCTGTCTGTTCCCGAATGAATACGGTCCGATTCGAATACACATGTGATTTAAAGCCATCAATGTCATCTGCTTCTCCCCACACCACAATTCTATCGTCACCAGATTGAAGCTCAAAAAAACCGTTTGCGCAGTCCTTTCCAGTGAGCTTGGTATATGATTCGTTGGAACGTTTCCATTTGGCAGCCATCTCTCCCGCATTCTCACTCCACCCATCTAATGCAGCTTGTGTCCCCACCAAATAACCAGCCTTGTAAGGCATTGACCGCACTGTGGCGTCCAATAAATCCGCGTCAATTGCACGAGAAGTATGAAACACAACCAGAGAGTCATTCGAAAATTTATGCAGTTTTCCATCTGCATCAGGACGCCACCACGTTGCCCCATCCACTGGCACCCTGGAGGCATCCCACATTTCCCAAACACACCATGTGTCGGAAGCTTTTAATGTGGGGTCTGAAGCTGGTTCCCCATCAACATGAGAGCCAAATAAGAAAAACCAGGTTGCAAGTATGGATAGCAAAAAAGATATGACTGGCAACAATTTCATGTGTCTAAGTTCAGGCATAGTTTAAGAAATTCGACTCCAGTTTGGTCGATCTTTTAATATCCGTACCAAATTGTTTTTTAGCGTCGTGTGGGTTGGCAATTCCAAACCGGGATCTTCATCTAAAACACGTTGAGCAATGTACCTCGCTGTCGACATGATCTCCCTATCTCTCATCAAATCGGCAATCTTCAAATCAGGAACACCACTTTGTTGCGTTCCTAAAATATCGCCCGGTCCTCTAATTTCCATATCAACTTCCGCAATTTCAAATCCGTCATTTGTCCGACACATGGTTTCTAACCTGCGCCTGGCTTCACTACTAAATTCATCTTTTGTCATTAAAATACAATAACTCTGACCACCCCCTCTTCCCACTCTCCCACGAAGTTGATGCAATTGACTCAAGCCAAAGCGTTCGGCACTTTCAATCACCATCAGTGTCGCATTTGGCACATTTACACCCACTTCAATTACAGTAGTAGCCACTAGAATTTGTGATTGTCCACTTGCAAAGCGCTTCATTTCTATATCCTTATCCGCAGGCTTCATACGGCCATGGACAATTCCGATTTGATACTGTGGAAGTGGAAATCTTCGAGAGATACTTTCATACCCATCCATCAAATCTTTATAATCAATCGTCGCGCTCTCATCAATCAAAGGGTAAACCATATAGACTTGTCTGCCTTGTTTCACTTGTTTCTCTATAAAAGACAAGATTTCTAATCGTTTTGTATCCGTACGGTGAGCTGTTACAATTTCTTTTCTACCGGGGGGCAATTCGTCCAAGACACTAATGTCTAAATCTCCATAAGCCGTCATTGCAAGTGTTCGAGGAATAGGGGTTGCCGTCATCACTAATACATGTGGGGGGATTTTGGATTTGGCCCAAAGTTTTGACCGTTGGGCCACACCAAACTTATGTTGCTCATCGATCACTGCCAAACCCAAATTTTTAAAGACAACGGTAGGCTCAATTAGGGAATGTGTGCCAATTAAAATATCAACGCGACCATCTGCGAGTCCTTCTAAAATAGGTTTTCGGGCAGATTTCTTGACCGAACCCGTGATAATTTCAACACTGACGTCCATATCCTTGAGCAAATCCCCAATGCCTTCAGCATGTTGGAATGCGAGTATTTCAGTGGGCGCCATAATACACGCTTGATAGCCATTGTCTATTGCCAAAAGAGCCGCCATTAGCGCAACAATGGTTTTTCCACTCCCCACATCTCCTTGGAGCAATCTGTTCATATGCCAGCCCGTTTTAAGGTCTGCCCTGATTTCCTTCAGGACTCTTTTTTGAGCATTCGTCAGTTCAAACGGCAAATATTGACTGTAAAATTGATGAAATTTCTCTCCAACGTGTGAGAAAACCACCCCAGGAAGATCAACAGTAAGCGTTCTTTTGTGTTGAAGTAAAACGAGTTGGAGATAAAGTAATTCTTCAAATCTCAAACGCTTTAAAGCCCTATCAGCTTCTAGGGGAGTCCTGGGCGCATGGACCATCTCAAAAGCCTCTCTGCGGGAAGGAAACTTTAATTCTGACAACAAATGATCAGGCAATGTCTCCGTGAATTCAGATTGAGTGCCATCCCAAGCCACCCGTATCAACCTCGCCAGACCCGCACTATTTAATCCGCGATTCGTTAATTTTTCAGTCGATGAATAAATGGGATGAAGCCCCCCACCACGTCGTTTCTCAAACGCATCTGCCTTCTCAACTTCAGGGTGAGCGATATTCCACTTGCTTCCAAATTTTGTAGGTCTACCAAATACAACCACCTCGACATTTAAAGGCAATTGATTGATGATCCATTTTGCGCCTTTAAACCAAACCAATTCCAACGCCCCATCCCCATCTTGAAATACCGCAACCAATCGACTTGCCTTCTTCCCTCCCACCAATTCCTTTTTTGTGATCTTACCCTTTAACTGTAGAGAAGTTGAATCCGCTTCGATATCAGATATTCTATGAAAAACAGAGCGATCCTCATAACGAAATGGGAGATGCTGGAGTAAATCGAAGAAAGTATTGACACCCAATTCAACCTTAAGAAGTTCGGCGCGTTTGGGCCCTACTCCTTTCAGATAAGCTATTGGTGATTCAAGATGTGTTGTCATCGCGGCGATTACAATATCTGCAAACTATCGCCATTCATACAAGTTAAACGAGCATTAAAACGGGATTCTCGAGAAGGTTTTTAAAATCCTTTAAGAATGCAGCGCCTGTTGCGCCATCAACGACTCTGTGATCGCAACTAAGTGTTACTTTCATCACATGTCCTGGCACGACCTCTCCATTCTTAACGACAGGCACATCACTTATCCCTCCAATGGCAAGAATACACGCATCTGGCGGATTAATAATCGCCGTGAAATTCTCGATACCAAACATTCCTAAATTAGAAATCGTAAACGTACTTCCCTCCCAATCGCTGGGTTGCAATGTTTTGTCTTTTGCCTTTCCAGCAAATTCTCGAACCTCTTCTCCTATAGTTGCAAATGATTTGCTGTCAGCAAACCTCACTACAGGAACTAACAATCCATCCTCAACTGCAACTGCAACACCAATGTTTACATGTTCGTTGTAGCGAATTTTATCTTCCAACCAACTGCTATTTACAGCTGGGTTTTTCCTTAATGACACAGCGGCAGATTTAACAACCATATCATTGAATGAAATTTTATACAAACCTTGGGCATTGATGGCATTTCTAGCCTGGATTGCATTTGACATATCAATGGATAAGGACAGGTAGAAGTGGGGAGCCGTGAACTTACTTTCTGCCAGACGACGTGCAATGGTTTTACGCATTTGACTCACGCCGACCTCAGAAAACCTTTCCTGACTTATGACAGGCATGCCAGTAGCGCTTGCCATTTTAAAATTCTCCACGTCACTCTTGACAACACGTCCACCTTCACCAGAGCCAGGGATTCGATCAAGAGAGAGGCCCAATTTATCAGCCAATTTCTTCGCTAATGGAGATGCGATTACACGAGTATTTTGAGGTCGGGACACCGGAGCAGTAGCGGCAGCTACTGGCGCTGGTGAAGCCTGAGGTTTTGGTGGCGTGACATCATTTGAAACAATTGCAACAGGTGGTTTGTCGTTTGTCTCTGAAGCAGGTTCATCTGAAACTGCGTCGGCTTTAGCTGCATCGGCCAAGAGTTTTTTAATGTCCTCACCCTTTTCACCTAGAACACAAAGCACACCATCAACGGGTGCAGCATCTCCAGTTTGAACACCGATGTGTAAAAGAACGCCATCTTGAAATGACTCGAATTCCATCGTGGCTTTATCTGTTTCTATTTCAGCAAGCAGTTCTCCGCTTTCAACAACATCACCCACTTTTTTATGCCAAGCAGCCACAACTCCTTCAGTCATGGTATCACTTAATTTAGGCATACGTACAATCTCAGCCATGGCTCAACTATTTATATAATATTTCAGTCTTTAACAAAAGGGTAATCTTCTTGAACATAAACGTCTTTGTATAACTCTGACGCGTCAGGCTTGGGACTTTCCTCCGCAAATTTAACGGCTTCTTCTATCACCTCCTTCACTTTCTTTTCGACAGATTTCAACTGCGCTTCAGTCATCCAATTCTGATCTAACAGAACACCACGCACATACTTCACAGGATCTTGATCTTGGAAAGTCGACACCTCATCCTTGGTTCTGTATTTCTGAGGGTCTGACATCGAGTGACCCTTGTATCTATAGGTTTCAATATTTAACAGCGTGGGACCTTCTCCCTTCCTACCTCTCTGTGCGGCGCGTTTTATCGCATCACATACTGCTTCAGGACTCATCCCGTCCACAGTTTCTGAGGGCATGTCATAACTGTCGCCCATCTTAGATAAATCATGCACATTTGTGGTACGCTCAACACTTGTACCCATTGCATATTGATTGTTTTCGATAATAAAAATCACGGGCAATTTCCAGTTCATCGCCATGTTGAAGGTCTCGTGTAAAATACCTTGGCGAGAAGCACCATCGCCCATGAAGCACACGGTCACGTTGTCTTCTTCACGATATTTATCTGCAAATGCAATGCCTGCACCGAGTCCGATTTGGCCTCCCACAATGCCATGACCACCAAACAGGTTCTTGTCCTTATCAAACATATGCATGGACCCCCCTTTGCCCTTGGAGCAGCCTGTAATTTTACCATACAGCTCGGCCATTACAACTTTTGGATCAGTTCCTAAAACCAATGGATGCGCATGGTCACGATAGGCTGTGATGACTCTGTCAGTGGGTTTTATCGCTTCTTGCATACCAGAAAGCACTGCTTCCTGCCCGATATATAAATGACAGAAGCCTCCGAATTTCTGTTGTATATACAACTGACCACACTTCTCCTCAAACTTACGCATGAGGTACATGTCTTTATACCACTTGCGGTACACAGCCTCTGAATGAGGGAGTTTGTTTAATTTCTTCTTTGCCATGAGCAACGTATGCAAATTATTTCATCATATTATCAAATCTTTTAAAATAAAGATCGTCCAATTATCAGGCAAATATAACTTCCTGTACATTTGCAACACCTAACATCAACCCATTTTTTGTGTCTGTCATAGAGAACTTTTTTGATTCGTATATACATATCGGCTTGCAAGAGCTTGAAGATGTTGCGCTTATGGACAGAAGCGAGAAGAAATATATCATTCCTATCGCATGGTGTGGTGATATTTCAAATAAACTCAGTACAGACTACAATATCCTTGAAATCGCCAACGAAAGACAATTTAGATATGACAATCTGTACTTCGATACACCAGAGAATATCTGTCTCGAGGATCATATTCGCGGCAGAAAAAACAGGTTTAAAGTACGCATAAGATCATATTCCAATTCTAACATCAGCTTTTTGGAAGTCAAATCACGCAATGTCTATGGCAGATCACAAAAGATGCGCATTCAAAGAACGGCTGAGAAATGGGACAGTCCTATTACTGCCGAAGAACAAGAATTTCTTTCTAATTGTGTGCCTTTTGCTGCTGAGTTAAAGCCTGTCCTTTATAGCAGTTATTCTCGATATACCATCGCCAATATTGCGAAAGAGGAACGGATCACTTTCGACACAAATCTTGAATACAAAACACTCACAGGGGAAACATACAAACCCCTTGATGGATTAGCTGTTGTTGAATTAAAGCAGGGCGAGACAGACAGAAGATCTCCATTAATTAGTATCTTTCGAAATCGAACAGACCGAAAATCCCCTTTGGGAAGAAAGATTAGGATAAGTAAATATATCTTGGGGCGATTGCATACAAACAAACACCTATCTGCCAAAGCTTACCATGCAAGCCTGAAGGAGCTGACACGTGCAAAACAAGTCGGTATAAGTAATACCTGAACAAAAAAATGAACCCAGAAACCACATCACTCATCATCGGATTTATCGCAAATCTCGTGTCCAGCCTTATCGTTGTAAGACTTATTTACCACCTTGCATCCAAGCGAAGAGACTATGTTTTTACATTTATGCTTGTATCATCATCTGTCTTTTTCCTTTGCACACTCCTTAGTGGTGTTGAAATAGAGATGGGATTCGCCCTAGGGCTATTCGCTATTTTTAGCATTATTCGATACAGAACGGATGCAATTCCAATCAGGGAGATGACCTATCTTTTTATTGTGATTACACTTGCCGTGATAAACGCATTGGCTCCTCAAGCAACAGGATGGGGCATCATTGTCATTGCAAACGCAGGTATTTGGGCGATTGCATTTGTTCTCGAACGACTTTGGTTTGTGAAGCATCTGGCCACAAAAATTGTCGTTTATGACAGAGTTGATCTAATTCATGCCGGAAGAAGGGAAGAGTTGAAAGCTGATCTTGAAGAACGAACAGGCGTCGACATTCATTCAATCATGATCGGAAAAGTTGATCTGCTTAGAGATACGGCAGTCATAAGGGTTCATTTCTATGAAGACTTACAGCCTGATCATTTCGAGGATTCTAACCAAATATCATAGAAGAACCTACTTCTTTTCTTTTAAGAGTACGACTGCATGGGCACTAATCCCGTCCTGGGTTCCTACAAAACCTAATTTTTCAGTTGTCGTGGCCTTGATGCTAATTCTGTCTAGATCAACGTGAAGAATCCCTGCGATAACCTGACGCATGGCATCTATAGAATCTGACAACTTGGGCGTCTGAAGGCATATTGTCGTGTCGAGATTTCCAAGCGCCCAACCACGTTCCTCAATCTTATGCCACGTCTCAGAAAGTAATTTCTTACTGTCTATTCCTTTGTATGTTGGATCAGTATCTGGAAAGTGAAAACCGATGTCTCTTAATGCAAGAGCGCCTAACAAAGCATCGCATATTGCGTGGAGCAAAACATCAGCATCTGAATGACCTACCGCGCCTTTATGGTGTGGCAATAAAATGCCACCTAGCCATAATTCCTCACCCACTTCAAGACGATGAACATCGTAACCGTATCCAATCTTAATGTCCATTAATTGATCGATTGAGACGCCGAAGCCAAATCGCTGAACTGCATTCTCAAAGTAAAGCGAAGGGTATTCGCAAGCGGGTTTTGTTGTGTTGTACTCACGAGATAACTTAGATCGATTGTAAATACAGTGTACTTCATGCCAGCGCCCATGGTGATAAATTGTCTGTTTCCTTTTGAAAAGTGCTCATAGAAGTATCCCGCTCTGAAGGCAAAAACCTCTGCAAAATCATATTCCAAACCTCCACCGAGATTGATCTCTCTCAACTCCTCACGAAAAATACTACCAGGCGTTACTGCGTATGTACCATCATCATTAAAATCAACAATACCAGGTGCATCATAAAAAGACTGAACGATGCCAGTTGCGACACCTACATCAGGTGAATATCCACTCACGATTGTATTCCCATCATTCTGATCATAGACGGGAGCCGTTGGCACAAGTAGTTTATTTGCATCTATTGTAAAAGTCAGTGCATTGTAGTCATCAAGCACCATTTTATAGGCCACGCCCAATCGGAGGTTCGCAGGAATGAAATCACGGGCAGCGGTCTCCGTATAACTCATTTTTGAGCCAATATTTGAAATATTCATTCCGAAATTAAATGTTCCATCCTTTCCTCCCCAATTTGCTTGATCGTTTGTATAAAACATACTCACATCTGCAGCGACAGAGATTCCTGGCTTTGATTCTGCGCCTGAAACACTCACACCTCCCGTGAGATTTGAATGTACAAATCGGCCCGCGATGCCTCCGCTAAATTTATCCGTAAAACGTTGAGAGAAACCCGCATCTAAACTTAATTCGGCAGGTTTAAAATCCCGAATCGTTGTTCCAACCTCATCCGTAAATGTGATGTTTCCTAAACTAAAATATCGAAGTGCCACTCCATAAGCTTGCTTGCGATTTACTTTACGAACCATCGTCAAGTAGGCGAGATTCATATCATCCACAAGGGCACGAAGCCATGGCGCATAGCTAAGACTCACCTCTAATTCATTCTCTGAGAAAGCCATTTTTGACGGATTCCAATGGAGACTGTTTCCATCAGGGGAAAGGGCAACGCCAGCATCTCCCAAAGCACCTGATCTCGAATCTGGGGCGATCATCAAAAAAGGAACGGCAGTAGTAATGGTATTAAGCTGCACTAATGAAGCCGCCTCGCCAGGATCTAACTGAGCTTGAAAGTTATTTAGTGAGAGCAACGTAATTGCTGTCATCACTGAAACTCGAGATAAAAGAAAGATATTCTTCATGGATTTCTTTAAAAAAACAAATGTAATGACTCAAATTCTGGATTATGGCCTCACAACGATAACTTTACTACCATATTGTGCAGAAACACCATTTTTCGTTGTCATTTTAATCTTAAAAACATAAACACCAGCAGGAACGTCACCGCCATTTCCGTCACGCAAATTCCATTCTGCAATATCTGTACGGTTTCCATGTGGTAAAAGTTCCGATTCAAACACTTTTATTTTCTTTCCAGTCACATCATAAACTTCGACAAGTGCATCTACAGCATTACAAACTTGGTTATGTGACACTCGGAACGAAACCTGATCATATGCTGGATTAGGATAGGCAATCACCGACGCCAATGCCACTACTAAGGAATTAACAACAATGAATTCCGTTGATGCAACTGCACTGTTATTCTGAACATCCCACACCTTAAACTCTAGCGAATGTGCACCGTCCTCAAGGTCATTGAATGGGTACTTTACCACACCACTTTTGTAGGTGTCCAAATCAGCAGAGAAATAGGTGTTTAAAATAAATGGCGATTCAAATTTGTCATCTAAGACTGCTTTAAGATCGTGACCTATTCCATTACCTACAGTGTTAATTCCACTTTCATCAAATAAGCGCGCATACAGCCAGGGATCTTCATTGGTAATATCGCCCCTTACAAATAAAGAATCATTCATATACAATTGAATGGTGGGACCCAGATTGTCATTCCCCACATTTTCAGAAGTACCTCCAATCACAAAGTCTTCAGAAGCCCCATGCGCATCCAAATCTCCATCAACAGCATAGAGACTTACTCTGCCTGCACCGTAGGCGTAATCAATGTCTCTGGGTACGACAAATTCGAATTCAAAAACACCATCTATCACGCTCGCAACCCCTTTGTGGATGACGTTTCGATACATTGTATAGGAGAATGCGCCAGCCACATTGTCATTGTCTAAAGTGCTTATTTGAGAGCGTTTGTCAAAAACTTTGGGATAAACAAATCCGTTAAAATCGTGTAAAGTGTCGCCCGAAGACGTTCCGACAAAACCACTCATTTTAACGAGATCGAGCGATTTGATTGTATCAGGTATTTCAGTCACAAATACACTGTGAGTTGGATAGGCCAATTGCATTGCTGGATCTCCCAAAAGAGAGAAGTTTCTCATGTTTGTGACACTCGTAACATCTGAGCTGTTTTTTGTGTCCTTACAAATATCTCCAAGGCATCTTAACTGCCCTGTTCCTTCATCCTCATCAAGAACTGTTTTAAAAAAAGCTGTATTGAGTTCCTGATTTCCTCCACTAAATACAGTACGTGTGGTCGTCAGCATACCTACCGCTCCACCATCAGGATTAAACACGATCATCTCCCCTGCCGATTCAACTTCGGGGTCGTCATATCTTGACAATTCACATGTTGCAGTCATAAAGACAGGCAGACGCTTCTTGTTCGTCCACTCCCTAATCGTGGTCGTATTGAGAATGCGTTCATGCGCCCAGCCTCTGTCACCTCCATGACCGATATAATCAATAATTAAAGCGCCCTCTTCAACTTTTCGAGCTATTTCTGCTTCTGCCTCATTATATCGTTCTCCTCCTGGTGTCGCTTCTTGTAAATATGAGTCTGGATATATTTTAATCACATCGTATTCACCGTGTTCTTCTGAAACCCGATTAGAATGCACCTCACTGTCAGACATATGACGCCAACCATCATTGTTATTGCCATCTTGATCATCAGTGACAAATATGATCCTGTTGCGCCAAGGGCCGTAAGTGGTCGATGACCCCTCTGTTTCGCATTCTGCGCCAGCCGTAGAATCCGCGTTCGCGCCTGAATACGTTTCTACTTTAGACACAAATGCAAGGGCCTGCGACAAAGTCGGTGCGGGAATACGCCCCACACCTATTGCAAGTTTGTCCCCAGGAGACTCCCCCATACCTTCTTCTAACAGACCAAAATAATCATCCGTCACATAGCTGCTTACTGTACTTTCTGAATTGGCGCTCTGAAACGTGAGAAGATTAACCCCATCTGGGTCAAGGTTTCGATTAAAATACGAACCGTCGCCCATAAGCTGAAGATACTTGGGCTTGTCAGCATCACTTTCAGCCCTATCCCATAGCATCATCATCAACATTTTCAACGCGGTGGGATCAGGAGAACCTGAAGCGTACGCATCAAAAACTTCGCGTTGACTCACGACCGCCACACGCATTCCCTGATTTGCATGTAATGTCGCGAGTCTCCGAGCTGCTGAGTCCAAAAGAGGCACCGTGACAATGACCAAATCCAAATGGCCCAAGCCATGCAAATCTAAATTAGCAACGGCACCCATAGGTCTTACGCTCTTGGCAGCACCATACCTAAAGGCGACAAAACGCCTTGTTGTGTCTTGTTGGGCTTTCCAAGTCGTCACGTCTGCTTCTTGGCTTAGGAGATTCCGGCGTGGAGAAAGGGGGTCGGTGACGTCCCAAATTTGGTCGACTGAAGAAGATTCTTCCAAACGATATCTTGCCGCATGATTGAACGACATGTTTTCTGTGCCATTTATAAAAAATTGACCACTTGAAAAAACCAATGCCTGCCTTGCCTGTACCCTGACATAATCAATCCAACCTTCAGCATCCGCATTTCCAGGTTCGAAAGACATTTCAACATTGACACCATCACCACTCATAGGGACATGAATCGATAGGTTTCGTTTCTGAGCGAGTAACAAACTACTCTCACTTAGGGAGATGTCAGTGGTGCTAACCTCTGTCCCGTTACACTGCATCAAGTAATTGCTCGTCGCGCCAAGGGTTCTTCCTGCTATTCTTGAATCCACCCATCCAGAATCTCCAATGAGATTGGGGATGTTAAATGAAAAACCATAGATCTGGCTCCCTAAACTGGTAAAACGTTCTCCATAAAATTCTCTGCCACTCTTCGCAATGTTATGAGACTCGATTTCGTGAAATTCTTTTGCCAAATGAGTCTCTAATTCATCTAATACAGGCAACGACACCTCTACCGCGTTTTCAATCCGACTCCCGAACACATTTTGAGGTCCGTTGATTCTAAGAAAGTAATACGCACTGTCAGACCAAGGGTTGAGTTCGTGTTGCCATCGCTCTGAGGATGAATTCCAGTTCCAAGAATCTACACCCGATGCGTAAAAGTAAATGGCATCCTCTTGATTAAATATGCCATCTGTAGCACCATCTGCATGAACTTTAATCAACGGCAAGTCTAATGGTCTGTCATCATTGTTTTGAAAAGGCAAAGCCCTGCCTCCCCCTCCAAACAATTGGATGGATGCGAAATCAATCGTATCTGGATTCACCCCCGAAGCGACTAAGTCTGCGTAACCGATCTTAAATATCCCCTCCTGTCCTGTGGCAAATTTGAGCCAAGCCCCTTCCGATAAGACCGAATGTTCTGGCCATACTCTTTGAAACCTACTTCCCCCCACAGGTGAACTCCCCAGCATGCCAGACCAACTCGTAAGTTTTTCTATGCCCCCTTCTGCGTTCACTCTGTATTTGGGAGATCTGAACTGCGCATACCATTCTTTTGAATGTGTTCCCCTTACAATTCTCCAACCCGTTTGAATATCATCGACAATCTCTACTTCAATGTTGCCTTGAACAAGTACCCAATTTAAATGTTGATCGAGCACTTCAATTCCAGACCAATGTGAGGGAATTTTAACTTCACCTATGACAAAATTTAAATTTTCGTCATGAAACGACAAATCTGAAACGACAACTTCACCTAAAACAGAGACTTCATCTTGCCCAAAAACACCGAATAAGAAAATGACATTTAAGCTGAAAAGCAGAGCGAATAAACGAAGTCGTGTGAATATCATTTTATACTGCATGTCATTTATTATAATAATAATGCCAAATTTCGGCCACAATCATGAAACAAACGCAAACAATACAAGGTTATTGCCACCTTAAAGTCGATAAAATTTCCGTATTATTGTGGGTTCAATGGGAACCTCTATGTTGAAAACACCTCTAATATCCGTTTTTGGATTCGCGCTACTTGCGGGAATCATGCTTGTTTGCACATCCAATGATGCGCAAGCTCAAGATCCAGAATTCACACAGTACTATGCGAATCCTCTGTTCTTAAACCCCGCTTTTGCTGGGTCTGACAGATGCCCTCGCATGGTCATGGCGTACAGGAATCAATGGCCTGCCATGAGTGGATCCTATGTCACTCAAGCTGTTTCATATGACCAGCACCTTCAAAGTATACAAGGTGGATTAGGGCTTACTGTCTTGCGTGATCAAGCTGGCCAAAACACACTTTCTACGACTCGAGTCACTGGAATGTATGCATATCAGCAAGCACTTACCCGTAAGATTTCGATTCGCGCAGCGCTAGAAGCAAGTTATTTTCAGAAAGCACTTGATTGGAGCAATCTGACATTTGGTGACATGATCGATCCCCGACGTGGATTTATCTATGAAACCCAAGACACACCCAGAGGTGGCACAGTTCAAAATGTAGATTTCGGTGCAGGAATGCTCGTGTTCACAGAGAAATTCCATCTCGGTTTCGCTGCGCACCACCTCAATGAGCCCAATGAGTCTTTGGTTGTAGGATTAAGCCGTCTGCCTATGAAACTCACAATTCATGGAGGCGGGAAATTTCCATTAAAGACAAATATTCGAAGAGAAGTCGTCGCATCTATCTCTCCAAGTTTCTTGTTCCGTCAACAAGGTGAGTTTAAGCAAATGAATCTCGGTCTGTTCGTCAATAAAGGACCTCTCTTTGGAGGGGTGTGGTATCGTGGTGTTGTTTTCACTGACTACCGCGATGCATTAATTGCCGTGGTAGGAGTCGAAACAGACATCATGCGTTTCGGGTACAGTTACGATATAACAATATCAGAGCTCACCCCCGCTACAGGTGGTGCTCACGAGCTAAGTATGACATTAAAATTTGATTGCTCACAAAAAAAAGGCAAGTTCCGCAAAATACCTTGCCCTACTTTTTAGTTATATATGAACCTAAAGATCTATTATCGGTCAAGCTAACCTGCAAGAACGATAAACTAACATTCTCAAAATATATATAAGATGACCTGGAAAAATTCCTCAAGCATTCTTTCGCTTTTTATACTACTGACGGTACTTTCTGGCTGTTATTACGAACGTTCGGGCGCGACTGGATGGGCTTATAACGACGCAGCAAATGGTGGTTTTGAAAAAAGCACATTCTTTGAACAACAAACTGGCCCTGGATTGATTCTTGTCGAAGGAGGAACATTCACCATGGGACAAGTCGAAGACGATTTGATGGGGTCATGGGACAATTCGCCGCGCAGAGTGACCGTCTCCACCTTCTATATGGACGAAACAGAAGTAACGAATCATTTTTGGCTAGAGTATATTGCATGGCTAGAGCGAATTTATGGTGACAATAACTCTGAAATAGTAGAAAGAGCGCTCCCTGACACGCTTGCTTGGCGCGAAAAACTTGCTTACAATGAGCCATTGGTGAAATACTACCTGAGACATCCTGCCTACCGTGAATATCCAGTTGTGGGGGTTTCTTGGAGACAAGCAAATGAATTCTGTAAATGGCGCACCGACCGTGTGAATGAAGGCATTCTGATTAGAGAAGGGCTTTTGGTTGACAATCCATACGGTCAATCAGATTTGGAGCACTTTACAACAGAGACTTACCTTAACAATCAATATGTAGGAACTGGCGAAGTAGAAGGCGTGAAATCCTATGGTCAATCTGAATTCCGTGACATCGCACTTGAAGATGGATTGCTTCTTCCCGATTACAGATTGCCTACAGAAGCAGAGTGGGAATACGCAGCACTGGGTCTCATCGGAAATAGCTACGGAGAACTTATTGAAGAGCGGAGAACGTATCCATGGGACGGTCACTATATTAGAAATGATGAGCTGAGATCCAAAGAATATGGAAACATCAACGCAAACTTTGTACGTGGACGTGGTGACTTTATGGGTATCGCTGGAGATCTGGATGATTTTGGCGACATTACTGTGGATGTTCATCAATATGCGCCAAACGATTACGGACTATTTAATATGGCCGGAAATGTGAACGAATGGGTGATGGATGTTTACCGTCCATTTTCAAGTTTAGACAACGAGGAATTCCGCCCTTTCAGAGGAAATAACTACCAAACAAAGGTGCTTAATGCTGAAGGAGATCCTGATGAAAAATACGAGTATGTTGTTTACGATCTTAATCGCATTGGAAATTTCTTATCCGATTACATCACAGAAAAAAGCAAAGGAGGAAGAGGAATGGGTACAGAAGATGAAGAGTTGATTGGTGCTGTCGAAATTGTGGTTGATGATGCGATTGAGAAAAGTCAGGACAATCAAGACGAGGAAAGTGTGATGACGTTGATTGCTGACGTCATGGAGGTCATTAAAGACAGTGAAGCATTAATCGCTGCTGACCTTAGAAAAGGGTTCAGTGAAAATATTATTGCTGTCCCAGGGGACATGAAATACCGTGACGTTACTTTGGAAGAAAACCTTGGGCGTTCAAACTACCGTGTATCTGATAACATTGATTACAGAGATGGTGATACCCATAGCTCTACGTCATACAATACGCCAGAAGATGCAAATGCAAATTCGAGCCGCATGTATGATTACGGAAATTCGACATTGGTCAACAACGAATCTCGCGTATACAAAGGTGGAAGTTGGAATGATCGAGCGTACTGGCTTGTGCCTGGGACGAGACGTTTTTTAGACGAAAGAAAATCTTCGTCAACTGTAGGTTTCCGATGCGCAATGACGCGTGTAGGCGCTCCGGTACCTTTCCAGGGTCAATAAACGTATAGGATACAAAGACTTGAGACATGAATAGAAAGCCCCAACGTACAATTGTACGTTGGGGCTTTTAGTAGAAAAACATATCAGGGGTGGATACATGAATTTAGACAAGTTATATAAACTTTATCAGGAAGCAGCGGGTGTTACTACTGACACCCGAAAGTGCGGCCCTGGGATGTTGTTTTTCGCAATCAAGGGAGAAAATTTTGATGGCAACAGTTTTGCAAAAGAAGCCTTGAAAAAGGGATGCGTTGCATCAGTAGTCGATGACGTGGAGATTGGTAAATCAGAGGGGATGGTGCTTGTAGAAAACGTCCTTGGAACGATTCAGAAATTGGCGACAATGCATCGAAGAAACTTCGACATTCCCGTACTGGGACTTACGGGAAGCAATGGGAAGACAACCACAAAAGAGCTCATCAAGGTCGTTCTGTCAAATAAATACAACGTACACGCAACTGAAGGAAATTTAAACAACCACCTTGTAGTGCCATTGACCCTTTTATCAATGCCCTTTGATTGTGATTTTCTCGTCGTCGAAATGGGGGCAAACCACATGGGTGAAATCGCAGAATTGGCAAACATTGCAGAACCAAACTTCGGCATCATCACAAATATAGGTTTGGCTCATCTAGAGGGGTTTGGAAGTGCCGAAGGCGTGAAAAAAGGCAAAACGGAGCTTTTTGATTACCTGCGCAGCACAAATAATTCGGATGGAAGTCACAAAATGGCCTTTGTACACGGAGGACATCCAGAATTACTTGAAGTGTCTGAAGGGATGAAGCGAATCATATTTGGAACTGATCAAGAAAAACCGCGGGTTGTGTTTGAAGGAGAAGGAATGAGACGCCAATTTATGTGGAATGAAGACGGATACAAAAGCAACCCAGCCCCGATTCTATTGGAGGGTGATTACAATCTAGATAACATTTCTGCAGCAATCGCTGTGGGTCGGTTCTTCGACATCGAAAGAGGGGATATAACAGCGTCAATCAGCAACTATGTTCCAACAAACAACAGATCACAGACGATCAAGACTGATTCCAATGAGATTCTATTAGATGCGTACAATGCAAACCCATCAAGCATGGAGCAAGCGCTACAATCTTTTGCATTGCACAAAAAACATCCGCGACTGGTCATTCTAGGTGACATGCGAGAACTCGGAACTCATTCAATGAAATCACATTCCAGAATTGTGGAACTTTGTCATGAATTGGCGTTAAATGCAATATTTGTGGGGGAAGCTTTTGGAGAAGTATCACAAGACCACAACACGGGGCGTTTCTTCTCATCCGTAGAAGAATTAATATCTGAAATAGAGGGTGGGAAGATCAAAGGAGAAAACATTTTACTAAAAGGAAGTAGAGGAATGGCAATGGAACGTTTACTCCCCCTACTCTAATCATATCTTTGCGACAATGGATTTGATCAAAGAATTAAAATGGCGGGGCATGCTACACGACATCATGCCTGGGCTAGAAGACCAATTAAAAAAGGAAGTGACCACGGGATACGTGGGGTTTGACCCTACAGCAGACTCCCTTCATATCGGAAATTTAGTTCCGGTGATGCTCCTTGTACATTGGCAAAGAGCGGGGCACAAACCCATGGTTTTGGTGGGTGGAGCGACTGGAATGGTTGGGGATCCAAGCGGCAAGACCAAAGAAAGACAGCTTCTGGATTTGGAAGTCATGCAACACAATCTTGACTGTCAGAAAGCGCAATTGAGTCGTTTTTTAGATTTTGAAGGAGAAAATGGCGCGGCGGTCGTCAATAACTTTGATTGGTTTAAGCAGATAAACTTTCTTGAATTCATTCGAGACGTGGGAAAACATATCACCGTTAATTACATGATGTCAAAAGACAGTGTGAAGAACAGACTGGAATCAGGGATGAGCTTTACGGAGTTCTCTTACCAACTTGTTCAGGGGTACGATTTCTTCCACCTCTGGAAGAATAAAAACTGCATGGTGCAAATGGGTGGCAGTGACCAATGGGGGAATATCGTGACCGGTACTGAGCTTATTCGTAAAAAAGGAGGGGGTCAAGCATTTGCTCTAACAGCACCGCTTCTCACAAAGGCCGATGGAAGTAAGTTTGGAAAGTCTGAAGGAGGGAATATTTGGATCGACAAAAAGAAAACGTCTGCGTACAAATTCTACCAGTACTGGATCAATTCCGCAGATGAAGATTCGGGGAAGTATATCAGAATATTTACGTTAAAAGGAAAGGAGGAAATTGAGTCTCTTGAAGCTCAGCATGCTGAAAACCCACGTGCCAGAATCCTACAAAAAGCATTGGCAGAGGACATCACGCTTCGCATACACGGACCAGAGGATCTAAAGACCGCCATAGCGGCGTCAGGTATTTTGTTTGGTAAAAGTGTCAAGGCTGACTTAGAAGCGTTGCCTGAATCGGAGTTTTTATCTGTCTTCGAAGGTGTCGATCAAACAACCATCAAGGCCGATGCGTTATCAAATGGAATCGGGATTATAGAATTACTTAGTGAACTCACTGGCTTCCTCCCTTCAAAAGGTGAGGCAAGACGCGCATTGAAGGAAAACAGTATAAGAGTCAACAAAGACCTTGTAAATGACACGACGTCGGTTACAACATCCGACCTGCTGAACGGCCGTCAATTGCTTCTCCAAAGAGGCAAGAAGACCTATTTCCTCGTTTCAGTCGCGTAAAGACTCAAAGCGACAGCAGATTACACCCCCTCACCTCGGCATGATCAAATCTACCGAGTACTTCAAACATGGTCTTGTCTTCGTTGACTTTCATACGCCCTAAGTCAGAGGTAGAGAGAAACGCACAACTGTCAACATTTGCCAAATCAATGATCTGCAACCTGCCAGTTCTCCCAGGATTCAATATACATCCTGGATCAGCAGGGTCTCTCACAATCGCTCTCATCCATGGTGGCGATTGAAAAAATCGACCATCAAGACTGTAGGCCTGAGACAAAAGCTCCGTCATGCCATATTCACTAATGATTCGTGCAAAAGGAAGGACACTTTGAATTCGAGCATGAACTTCTTCTCGGATAGGTTCTCGACCATGCCCCTTCATCCCTCCTGTTTCTATGATGGTCAGAGACCACCCTTTTTTAATTCCTTTTTTTGCCCAAGCTCCTGCTTCAACGCCCTCTAGCCAATTTAAAAGCGCATGAGTAACACCTATTACAACGACGTCTTCAGCTCTGTCAAACGACTTCTCAAGTTCTTCTTCTAATGCGCTGTGATTGTCCAAATAGAATTTGTCATCCTGACCTGATATGCGCATAAATGACTTTGCCATGGCAACCAGAGAGGCATCTTCTCTTTCAATATATCCTGGGAGAAGCGCATAAAAAACAGAAGACTTTACAGGACTTACCAATTGACTATAAATGCGATTGGAGATTTCATGATACCAATCTAAAGACCGCACGAGGTGTTTTGAACGAGATTTTAAATGTGTTGTCCCCGAACTGCGATAGATGACTTCAGGAGTGAAGATGCCAGTACAGATGTCATGATCACGAAAAGATTCCACAGGAAGACATGGGATATCTCTATAGTCTCTGACCTCCTCCGGATGAACATGAAGGAGGTCGGTAAAGTTTTTATAGACTTTGTTATTTTGGTACTGAAATCTAAAGACCTCTATGGCGAGTGACTGAAAATCTTCCTCACCAGAACTAAATCCAAGATCTCGCACACGAGAAATTAACTTATTTCGAGATGTATCAGCGGAATTTTCAGATAAATTCATGGGCGCAAGTTCGGAAGTGCTAGCTTTGAATTAATGAAAAACGTCAATTTTAGTTCTCGCGTCATCTTAATATGCTTGCTTTTTGCTTCTTTTGGGCTATCTGGCTGCATTCCAGATCCCAATTACCCCATTGAACCTGAAATTGAATTCCTTTCTTTTATCGTTGATGAAAGTGAAAATGCGGTGCTGTCTATTCATTTTACGGATGGCGATGGGGATTTGGGATTAAATCAAAGCGACACGCTTGCGCCATATTGTAGCACATGTGAACATCACTTCAATCTGAAATGTGAATACGACGAACTCCGAAATGGTACGTGGACGCACATCCCATTAATTCCTGCCCAAGGACAGGTTCCATTTTACTACCGGGTGCCTCGCGTTGAACCCTCCGGAACTCACCCTGCGCTCAATGGCACGATTGAAATCGAGATGAACACCTGGTATCTTCAGTCTGATTTCGATACATTGAGATTCAGAATGACGCTAGAAGATCGAGATCTCAACATCTCCAATCAAGACACCACACAGTTAATTGTGAAGTAGAAAATCGCACTGCACTAAAATGGGCACCCTTTACGAGTGCCCATTTCTCTATATAAATAGAGTACGATCAGAAAGTCCGATATCTATATTATATATGCTATTAACAGTTTTGTCCAAAGGCAGAAAGGAATAAAAGAAGATCGGCAGCTGTGATTGTACCGTCATTATTTATATCTGCTGGGCAATCACTTCCTGCGGGAGCGAAAGTACAAGTACCATCATCTAAAGTAGCTCCATTTGTGAAGTTCTCTGCATCAGGGTAAGTACAACCATAACAGTCGTAAGTACATGATGTATTGTCTGCCAAATATGCAGTCGGGTTGTAATTACAAGCTTCAGCATCGTTACATCCAAAAGCAGATGAGTTCGCCGCTCCAGGCGTACCTCCATCAACCCAAGATGCTTGCCAGTTATTTCCAAACGCGTTATCTGAAGCAAGTGTTCCTGCAATATAAGTCTCAAGAATTTCCGGGATATATTCGAGTGAAGCTCCGCCACCGTTCGGGTTCCCAATCAGCGTACTGCCTAAAATGCTGAATCCTGCACCTGGCCAATCCCCTGATGAAGCATACGTTACTGCATCGACAACATTGCCCCAGGCATCTTCAAGTGAAATTGCTTCACCACCGTTAGAGAAGTTGCCAAGCTCCATTTCGAACACCTGATATCCATTTCCAGAATAGTTAAGCGTTCCTCCACCACCAGCAACAGTCACAATCACAAACTCTCCTGCAGCGATAGAACTTCCTGCTGGGAAAACCAATCCCAATTGAGGTGAACCAGAAGCTGAGTTAAAGAAATGATACCCACTCAAATCTGCCGCGAGATCTCCTGAGTTATATAATTCACAGAATTCCCAATCAAAATCATCCCCCTGAGCAATGCTAGAGTTATAATGGATCTCATTGATTAAGATGGAAGGTAACGTGTAGTAACAAAGCGTGTTGTCTACAACTGTCGCATTGGCATTGTAGTTTAAGGCGAGCGGGTCAAAACATCCTGTAACAATACATGTTCCATCATCTGTCACAGCAGCAGGATCATAATTGTCAGCTGTAGGGTCTGTACATCCGGGGATGTTAGAACAAGAGCCATCATCTTCCGCAGCCAAAGGATCATAATTCACAAAGGAAACATCCATACACCCAAGACGGACAACGTCCGTTGCAAGTACTGGTAACAATTTCCAAGATCCGTATGAAAAGAAATTCGGGCCAGTCACACGGTAAGTGACACCCAACTCAACAACAGCAGTCATTTCCATATCAACCAATACACTATCTGAAACGGCATCATAACTGTCGGCAATAGTTGCTACCTTGACATTGCCAGATCCATCATCTAAAAGCCAATCTCCATAACCTGCATCTGCATTAGATACTGGCGCCAATACTTGCGTTAAAACGCTTTCCCACTGCTCGTCATTGACTGCTCCAGTGGTAAGGAGCTCAGCCGCTGGAACTGGGTTTCCTGAAGAAACAACTGTTGCAACAGCGCCCAGAATTTGGCGTAAACCATAGACTTCAGATACAGATCCAGAAACCTCAACTAAATCACCAGCGACTAGACCAGTACCAAGACACCAAATCGCAGAATAGGGTCCTGTACCATTTTGAATAACAAATGAAGCGCTGTTAGCTAATGAGCTTTCAACGTCATAAACAGCTGTGACGACACCGCTCGTTAATACTTGGCCTGTCACAAGTCCGCTTTGAATTTCCTGAATTGTTAAATTTGGAATGTACACACAACTCCCATCATCAGTCGTGGCAGCAACGTCATAGTTAGATGCTCCAGGGTCAGTACAACCACCCGTGTTAACAGCACATCCACTCGTAAAGACATGAGAATCAATGTTGCTCCAGTCGTTAGATGGATTCACAATCCACTCACCATCGAATTCATTTGTACCTGCAGAAGCGAGCCACATTCCAGCGTTACCCGCATTCACGTCAGACTTACGAACAAGTGTGCCATTTTGAGTCGCATTTAAGATACCAGACACTGTGAAGCCAGAACCAGGGTCAGGACCTATGTCACCTATGAGATCTACCAGTACAGTGTCAGCACCCACAATTTCAGCAAGCGCATAAGTATCGTCGCCATTTGACAGATATATGTAAGTCATATCTGCAACCGCAAGTATCAATGGATCTGCAGAAGGGTGTGCTATAATGTATGTGCTATTTGGAGCAACCGTTGCGCCAGCAGGAAAGTTGAATGTCCAGTAATCAAATTGATCAGTCACATAAACTTCATTAGCTCCAGCACATCCACCGTTACAATTGGCCATTGTGTACTGATCTAGAAAAATTGTAGAACTTGTAGGATTAAACAGCTCAATGTATTTGTTGTTTGAAGACCCTTCTGCTACCTCCGATACAAAGAGCGTACAAGATGTGCCTGAAAACTCACAGCTTCCATCATCCACTGAAGCGGATGAGTCGTAGTTGTCCGCTGCGTCTGATGTACAACCGAAGAGAAGTACGTCGTTGACATCACGTGGTTGGATTTTAAATTCTCCAAAGGAATAATCTACAGACCCTGAAACTTGAACACTTGCGCCAACAGTTGTCAGACCAGCAGCGATTGCATTGAATCCTGCATCGTCTAGTACTACTGCGCCAGAAGCATCATTCACAGACCATTCGTTGTTGCCCAAAGCATCACTTTCAACAACGCCAGAAGTTTGGACCAAAACACCTTCCCACTGCTCTGCAGAGACATCTAATGTAGAAAGTACTTCAGAAGCGGGAAGTGCATTGCCTTGACTGTTAATCGTCACTGAAGGCGAAGTGAGTTGTGTTAAGCCGAAATTCTCAGCAACAGTAGCAGACACATCAACCGCATCTCCAACTTGAAGGGCCACATTTGATCCATCTATCCAAATGCCAGAATAAGCGCCAGCGCCATCTTGTATTGTCGCTCTACCACCATAAACACCTGTAACGATACCTGAAGTCAAAACTGCGACACCCTCAAAAAGAGCTGTTTCTTGACCGATTTGAATGTCCGCGATTAAAGTGTATGGAGAAGCCACACAAGAGCCATCATCGAAATCAGCTGCCTCATTGTAGTTCGGCGCAACTGCATCCGTACATCCACCAACACCAACAGTAATGGTTCCTACCATGCCTAAAGCGGCATGTGATCCTATTGAACAATCATAAGAATAAACGCCCGGTATTGTGAATGTGTGAGAACCAATGCATACACCTGCAGCATCTCCGGACACACTTGCTAAGCCGAAGGATTCAGGGTTTTCGAAAGAGAGACCCGTTTGTGTATCAATGGCTCCATTCACATCGTGAGTACCACCGTTGTTGACCCAGAATACAAGTGTTCCTATATCAACTGTTAAGTCAGCAGGCACGAATGCAAAACTAGATGCAGCAACCTCTGTCCCTTCCAGATTACAAGCGTTTGCGAATGTGCAAGATCCATCATCTTCGTTGGCCGTTGGATCATAGTTCGTTGCATTTTCATTCGTGCAACCCGACACAACCGGGCCACAAGAGCCTGTAAAAGTGTGGAGACCTAAATCTGTCCATGTATCTATTGGCATGACGATCCACTCAGAAGAAGCTTCATCTGTTCCTGCAGATAACGCCCAATCTGTATTTCCATTGATGACTGAAGGCTTACGAACCAGAACATGATCTTTCGTTGCTTCTGTAACTCCGGCAACATCCCATCCAGATCCTGGATCAGCATAGTCTAGGTCAGTTATATTTTGACCTATGACATCAAGGACAACAAAGTCCGTCTCTATACCCTGGACAAGTGCATAACCATCATCACCATTAGACAAGTAAGTATGGTTTTGATTGGCTAAGGCGAGGATAGATGGATCTGCTGACCCATGAGATACAATGTAAAAACCTCCTGCTGGGACTACAGCGCCCAATGTAAAGGTGTTCCAGAATTCAATTACACCTGGTGTCGTTGGCGCATTGCTCACACTTGGAAAAGCATAGCCATCTAGTGAAATATCAGCATTTGTGGGATTGAAAATCTCCAGATATTTGTTGTTAGAAGACCCTTCAGCGTACTCTGAGAAAAACAGGTCACACTGAGCTTGTGTTGTAAATAGCGAAAAGAAAGTGGCTATTAAAAAGAAAATATTAATGCGTTTCATTTGGAACGTTTTGGTTTTTATGATGACGCAATTTAACGATTTATGTACCAAAAAAGGCGTTTCGTGGCTTTTTTATTAACTTTTATCGACACCCCCTATTTCGGAAGCAATTGAAATGTCATGCGGTGAAGGGGCGATGGACCACGCGTCTTAATCGCTTCCCTATGCGCCTTAGTCGGATACCCGAAATTTGAATCCCAGTGATACGCTGGGTATTCAATGCTTTTTTTGTGCATAAACTGATCCCGATGTGTCTTTGCAAGGATACTCGCAGCGGCAATAGATGCATACTTGGCGTCACCCTTGATGATGCATGTATGAGGTGGCATTGTCGGAGAAGACACAAATCTGTTTCCGTCAATAAGGATGTGATCCGGACGAATAAAAAGGGTGTCAACAGATTCTCGCATGGCCAAAAAAGAAGCCTGAAGGATGTTGATTTCATCAATTTTATCGTGAGAAACGAAAGAAACTGACCAGGCAATGGCCCTTGCTTCTATTTGAATTCTGAGTGCGTTGCGCTTTTTTGTGGACAGCTTTTTACTGTCGTTTAACCCGAGTTCATTTGCTGTCTCTAAATCTAAAATAACTGCGGCAGCCACAACAGGCCCCGCGAGACAACCTCTTCCTGCTTCGTCACAGCCCGCTTCGACTCGATTTGGTTTGACATACGGAAGCAGCTTCGTCATGCTTCACATAACATTTCATCTAAGGCTGCTGAAAACAAGTGCGCACTCTTCTCCCATGAGAATTCGGAAGCACGCTTGATGCCTTGTTTAGATTTCATCTCACGCCAACCTTCATCTTCATCAAGTCTCAACAATGCCTTCGCTGCTCCTTTTGCATCTGTCGGACTTACCAAAGCTGCCGCTGCATCCGCACAAACTTCTGGAATAGATGTTGTATTGCTTGCAATTACAGGAATCCCACACGCCATCGCTTCAACAACAGGAACCCCGAAACCTTCGAAAAAAGGAAGGTAAAGAAGCGCATCTGCGCCTGCGACAGCACTTACAAGTTCATCGTCGTTTAAGCGCCCTACCCAATGAACATTTGCAGTGTCGAACTCTGCGTAATTCCACATTGCTGCTCCTACAATCACCAGGTCTGACTTCCCTCCTAAAAGGCGATATTCCTTGTGCGCTTTGAGCATCCCGTGAATATTCTTTCTTGGATGAATAGAACCCACAAAAACATGATAGTTATGTCCCGAAGCAAACTTTATTCTTGAAGCTTCACGTTTTTCAAAAGCAAAGGGTTTGAAAGAAGCATCAGGTGCGTTGGGAATAATTGAGATTGAATCTGCATCGATGTGATAGGTTCGAGAAATATCTCCTCTGCTGAATTCAGACACAGTGCATAATTTTGAAGACTTCCTGGCATATTGAGGGAAACGTGATCTGAAATGTCTTGCAAACCTGGCGGGAAGCCACTCTGGATGATGTTCGAAATTTATATCGTGAATCACATTGAGTTGCGCTATGGAACTTCTCCTTGAAATATATCCATCCGTGGAGACGAAGGCATCCGCGCGCCACTGTTTGAGCTTCCACGTAATGGCATAATCAAACCACAAATCAAACAACCAAGGCCTCCTTGCTGGTGGAAATAAACGGACGGAAGTTGAATTGGGGCCATAGTCAAATTCTACAGGAGGTTTCCTGTCAAAAATGAGAAGAAAAGTGTCATTTGGCCTTGATTTAATCATTCTTTTATAGCACTGATGCGTAAAGCGCCCCGTGCCTTCAAGCTTACCTGGAATTAATAATCTAGCGTTTAAAGCAATCCTTGCCATGTTCCAAAGTTAGAAAACAAAGGGTGGCATAATTGCGGCACCTTTAAAGTTTAGTAGTAAGGGAATAACAAACGTAACTTTGCGACGTTCTATTTTCAAAATAACAGGTATGACATCAATAAACGAAAACCGTGATTCATCGCGTTTAGACTCGACTCATTTACTTCTGTTTGTATACGATAGATTGAGAATCTTCATATTCGTAGGCCTACTTGCTGTCATTATTTCGGCTGGAGTTTCATTGTTAATGGATGAGAAATTCGAGTCAAGCGTTATCATGTTTGCAACCACTCAAAGTTCGATTGGTGAACAGTTTTTTGAAGAAAGTAAGCAAGGCGATTTATTAGCTTATGGAGAAACGGAGGACGCAGAACGTCTTTTACAACTCCTGAATTCCAATCGCGTTCGTGCTCAAATTATCGGAAACCACAACTTGAGCGAACACTACGACATCGATCTCACTGAACCCGGGGCAAGAACACTCCTTCAAAAAGAATACGACAGCAATGTGGGCGCTGATTTAACCAGGTTCGGTTCGATCAGGATTCATGTATTGGATACAGATCCAAACATTGCAAAAGACATCGCAAATGACCTGGTTTTCTTGGTCGATAGCCTTGCAAATTCACTCAGAAATGACCGTGCTCAAAATGCGCTAATATTGGCTGAAAATTCATATAACAATGCAGTTCTAGAAATTCAAGAAGCAGAGGATGGTCTTGGAAAACTTCACGCGCAAGGCATGTATGATTTCGAAGCACAAGTTGAAGGACTTACGGCAGAATATGGAAGAGCTGTGGCAGACAATAACATGAAAGGTGCCAGAATTATTCAGAAGGATTTGGAAAGAATCTCGACGCTGGCAAACGAGTATAACAAGTTAACAAATTTCCTCGAACCTGCTTACGAGCAACTCGCCACGCTTAAAAAGAGATACGACCTGATGAAAGTTGATGCCTCTACACAATTGCCATCCAGCTTGGTTGTCGATTATGCCCAAGCAGCAGATAAGAAGTCATATCCGGTACGCTGGTTTATCGTCGTTGTTAGTGCCATGTCTTCTCTTGCAATGACACTTATCTTACTCCTCATTTTTGACAGCATCAAGGGCGCAGAAATTCGCAATAAGTGAACGCTGGATGGACGGATAGAACAGCTCTGATTGGGGCGTCAATTTTCTCTGCATTGTTAGGCATTGCTGTTTACTTTGACTTTATATGGTTCGCGCTACTTCCGTTCTTGATATTGTTGGTTTGGTGGGGAATAAAACGATTGGATTTGTTCATCGGCACAATCTTAATCTCAGTCCCATTAAGTTTAAATCTACAGGAATTTAGTGATACTTCCCTTGGTTTATATATGCCAACGGAACCCTTGCTATTTCTGGGATTATTAATCTTTGTCTTTAGATCCTTAAAAGGTTGGCCCGTTGACAAAAGACTCTTGACACACCCTATATCCATCATCATCAGCCTGATGATGTTGTGGATGCTGATCACAACTGTGACGAGTTTTGACCCCATCGTATCTCTTAAGTTTACAATCTCCAGAGCGTGGTTTGTCGCAAGTTTTTTCTTTTTCCTAGGACACATTATGCTTCACAAACCCGAGTATCGTGAACGCATGATCATGCTGATGATTTTCCCATTGTGTATCGTGATTGTCTACACGTTAATCCGCCATGCTGAATTCGGTTTTGAAAAGCATGCCGGCCACTGGGTCATGAAACCTTTTTTTAAGGACCACACATCATATGGCGCTGTTATGGCGATGTTTTTACCTCCTGCCATTGCATTGTTGTCAAAACGCAGCCGCCCCACCTTAACCAAGGTGATGTTGGCGATTGCAACTGGTGTCATCGCTTTTGGACTTGTCTTTTCTTTCACGAGAGCTGCTTGGGTTTCATTGGTTGTTGTTGCTGCGATTTATGCTGCAATGAGATTCGGCTTCAAACTGAGAACCCTTGTCGGTATTGGCGTCATTATGCTCGCATTGGTTTGGACGAGTAAAGATGCAATCATCATAGAATTACAACGAAACAAACAGGACTCATCAGACAATCTTACGGAACATGTGGAGTCTATTTCAAACGTTTCAAGTGATGACTCGAATCTTGAAAGGTTAAATAGATGGAGTTGCGCCATCGCCTTATTTCAAGAACGACCGCTCAGAGGATGGGGGCCCGGTACATACCAATTCGTCTACGCGCCATTTCAAAAATCTGACCTCAAAACGATCATTAGCACAAACAATGCAGATGGGGGTAATGCGCACAGCGAATATCTCGGTCCCCTCGCAGAACAAGGCGTTTTTGGGGCACTCTTTATGATTTTATTGATTTGGTGGGCCTCAAAAATTGGGTTTCGGCTTTGGAGAAACATAAAGAATCTAGATGACCGAAATTTAGCTATCTCAGTTTATCTGGGATTGATGAGTTACTTTATACATGGCGTGCTCAACAACTATCTAGACACAGACAAAGCAAATGCTCCCTTTTGGGGATTCTTGGTGCTTTTAGTTGTTCTTGACATCGAACTGAAACATGGGAAAGATTCTAGATTACTTAAATCTGCAACTCAACAAAGCCGTATCGTCTAAGAGCGGAGTTTCCCCTCTAAAATTCGACAATTCTTTGACCATCTCAACATGCATTTCATCCAAAGACAAGCGCGTGTTATCTCTCACCACTTTTTCCATTCGAGACATCCCAAAGGGAATCTCCTCAGCGTTTTCTTGTTCTACAAGGCCATCGGTATAACAGATCAAAGAACTCCCTGGAAGGGCCATCAATTCACCTGATTCAATGGTAGGTAAGCGATCAAACATTCCCAAACCTACTGAACCGAGTTCTAAGCATGAGGAAACACCGTTCTCGTCTATCCAAAGCGGAGGATTGTGACCGCAATTCACGTACTTAATGAGTTTGGACGAACGGTGGTAAATGGCTGCGAAAAAAGTAATGTATTTTTCTCCTTTCGCACTGTCCATCACCCGCTCATTTAAGATCTTGACTTTTGATATAAGATCACTGTCATCTCCCTGAAAGATAGCTTTTACATTTGCCTGGAAGTTTGACATGAGAAGCGCAGCACCTATGCCCTTTCCACTGACATCTGCCATACATATCACGAGACAGTCGTCACCCCATTCAAAGCAATCGTAGTAATCACCACCGATTTGATGATGCGGCTGATAATAACCTGAAACATCAATTTGCGCATCTACTGGCCAAGACTTAGGCACGAGAAGTGACTGCATCTCACCCGCGAGTTCCAATTCTCTCTTAAGTCCTTCTTGTCTTAAATTCTCGTCTACTAGCTCTCTATTTCTTAATGCAACGACTAAAATATTCGTCAGTGTCTGAAGGAAATTAAGATGCTTAACTACGGGACTCATCCCCCTGGCGTCTTCTTTCTCGTCACCGGCAAGAACGAACGCGATGACTTCATCATTTTGAGATACGGGAACAACGACATCGAAGGCATGATTATCTAATCCATCACTCCCTACTATAGATATCCCTCCAGAATTTAGTTTTTCAAAAAAATGAGCCGGTTGTGTCTCTGGGACAAATCCCGACACACCAGTGGAGACAAGTAATCGCCAAAACGCTCCCCCTAAATCAAGTGCATACAAGACAATTCTACTTATGCCTAAATATGTTTGAAGCGCTTTACTGTATTGATTAAGAAGGTCCTCTTCTGAAGATTGAGAGTTAATGGCACGCGTCACTTCTAATAGAGCTTTGAGCTTAAACTCTCTGAGTTCTAGCTTTTCAATGAGTCTTGATTCGCGCGATTTTGTCATCTGATTTTTTTGGACGAATTACTTCTTAACTCTCTCAGAATATTCCTTTTTCTTTGTATCCACCTTAATGAAATCTCCTGTATTAATAAACAGTGGCACTCTGACTTCAACGCCTGTATCTACCGTAGCGGGCTTAAGTGTGTTCGTGGCAGTATCTCCTTTAATCCCTGGTTCTGTATACGTAATCTCGACCTCAATAAACTGTGGGAGTTCACAAGAAATCACCCGTTCTTCCTCAGCGTAGAACACAACAAGACAATGCAGGCCGTCTTTAAGGAATTCAGGGGTATTAATGAGATGTTTCTCTATAGAAATCTGCTCATAATTCTCACAATTCATAAAATGAAACCCCATATCATCATTGTACAGGTATTGATATTCTCGCGTTTCTATCCTCACGGGATCAATCTTAAAACCTGAATTGAAGGTGTGATCAACAATTCTACCTGTCTCAATATTTTTTAACTTGGTCCTGACGAATGCAGGCCCCTTACCCGGCTTAACATGCAAAAATTCAACGATTTGCCACAATCCATTGTTGTGATTCAAACACATGCCATTTTTAATATCTGAAGTAGTTGCCATAGGTCAATTTGAATTCATATGAGTCTGCAAGATACATCTACCATCACTTGCCTTCAAGTCGTAGTGAGATTCGATGTGTTGAAGTTGTGTTTTCCCAAACAGACCAAACCTTTTCAATCGAAAAAACCAACCGATCTGGTATGATATCAAATGAAAATATTGCACGAGATGTCGGATCACCTACTGAAAACAATCGGTATCCTCGTGCTGTAGGAAGCAATTGGAACAATCTGCCTTCCATACCAACAACGCCATTCATTATGGCAACCGTCATTGATCTTCGTCTCTTAACATCAACCCTGAAGGCTCTAGCAAAACCTGGTGTACTGTCCCAAGATTTATAACATTCAGCCGTCAATCTTAATAGATCCAAATCCCACCTCATTCTCGCACCAAATGACCCTCCCCCCTCAATGTTACAATCGATGCTAAGTCTAGATGAAATCTTCCCCGCATTCACAATCGGGTGATTCCAACTCATGGTCGATCGAAGCGAAGCACGCCCTTGATCCATTTCAGATTTAACCACAAACCGTTTGTTGTCTGGGCCTAAAGAAAATCCAACGATTCCCTGCCATTGATTTACAGCACCCGTCTTCACCCCCCAATTTCTTCCTGGATGAAGAACACTCGTTTTATCGAAGGAATAAAACAGAAAGAAATGTCTACTTGCTGTAAGCACTGCACGATTATGCATCGTGAAATCACCTTTAAAAAGGCCTACCTCTGTTTCAAAACTAAATGCATTTTTTTCCATGCGAAACACAGCGCCAAATAACCCAGAGAAAGCAGACCCAACGGTTTGGCCTATTTCACCTATAAAACCAATTTGGAACAATTTATTCACGCGAAATGCAGAAAACCCAAATCTATTGACACCAATCACGGGTCTATTGAGTTCATTTTGATCTCGGTGGAGGCCCGTATCAAACCACGTAAATTCAGACAATGCATTCTGAGTAAATGCTCTCTTTTGTGAATCCAATGAAGATGCAAACCACCATAAACCCATGTTTTTGCGAACAGCTAATCCGCGTCGAAAAGGAGAGCCATCTCCTGAATACACACCATCAAAGCCTCTACTCACTTGACCTAATCTATGGGGAGACCTCATGGATTGAAATGGGTCATACCTGTTAATTATTGCGCCTGAGCCCCAATGAACACGATGGTCACCTAAAATCCAGGCGACCCCTTGAGGTCCTGTCCCTTGAATATATCCTCCGATAAAATCTATCCCAAGCTCTCCTACATCTCGCTCAGCAACGAATCCCCAATTTCCTCCCTTAAACCGCGCGATGCACCCCACATTAGAACCCACATATTCCTCCTCATTTAAATCAACCTGCCCCACAACACTTGATTTCACTTGACTCAGTTGAGGTTTGTACGTTTCTCCCGAAGCTTCTTCTTTTCCCCACTCACACCATGTTCTCCACTTTTCTCTTTTTGATAGTATTTCGGAACATTCTGGTCTTAATCCAGAGATCGCCCAAACCTCTTCTGGAACCAAAGGCCAACCATACTTTTCTAAATGAAGCCTGATGCATTCAGCATCCGACACTTCCATCCAACCTTCTTCTATGGCAGGTATAAGCAACTTATTGATGGCCAAAATAGACTGAGACAAAAGGCCATTGTCAAACAAACCAATTGCAAAAAACAACCATAAAAGCAATGTCACTTTTTTTCTTACCACGACACCATCCATTGAGAATTTCCACCAAACGCGCCATATCGATGACTGAGAGACTTCGTGAATGATCCATAAAGAATAAGCGTACAAGAAATTCTCAAATCTGGTCCCTCAACCATCAAGTGAGCATTTAACTTGTCTAATCTACCACCCACAAGAAGATGCCAATCCCTGCCATATAAACTTGATTTCATGCCTAACCCAACTTGAAAGCCATGCGTGTTGGGTGGGGTGATTAACCCCGACACATGCCAAGGCCATTCTATACCCATCACATCCGGTGAAATCATCAAGGAACACCTGCCAGATGGAAAAGTTGTTGTTACGCCTGTACTGGATAACATGCGACAATCGCGTGTGTGTAATTCTGTCAAGACCTCTAATTGCACACCTAAATGAAGCCAACCATACATCACAATATTCTCTTCTACAACACCTATAAGTTTCTCATGGCCCCACCAAACCTCACTCCTGTTCCACGCTTCCCATCCGCACCAACTCCCCCCTACTCTAGAACCCGGAATTGACTTGATGGTTTTTTCGATATTGAATGCGTGTAATTTGGCCCCCCAAATGATCTGTTCTCCACGTATCCGCCAATCAAATGTGTCAGACAACACAAAGTCCGTGCGTAAGGATGACTGAATCTCACTTTGAGCGATGAAAATCGAAGGACAAATAAGAACAAGGTAAACGGAACAGACCCTCACAATTACAGCACTATTTACACCTTGAACTTTCATCTTGGCAAGGTGCGATCTCAAGGAAACACCTTGAAAACAAACAAACAAGTGTTCGCTATAAATTTATTAGTGTTGTTACGCTCCTTGGTCCTATATTTGCGCCCCGATTTGGAATGCGGGTGTGGTGAAATTGGTAGACACGCCAGATTTAGGTTCTGGTGCCGCAAGGTGTGTGGGTTCGAGTCCCTCCACCCGCACAATTCCAAACAACGGGCAGATTCTATATTAGAACGCCATGAATATTACCCAGGAACCTATTGA
Source organism: uncultured Flavobacteriales bacterium (assembly GCA_905480095.1). GTDB lineage: Bacteria > Bacteroidota > Bacteroidia > Flavobacteriales_D > Sanyastnellaceae > UBA974. The sequence continues at coordinate 24,284 of CAJQPF010000025.1, read as the reverse complement.
TGCGCTTAGAGCGCAAGTCACTGTTAAATTAGAAAAACAGGATTACGAAGGACGATGTGAGAAGATTCTGCAACACCAACGCAAACAAATTGTGATGCCAGGGTTCAGAAAAGGAAAGGTTCCAATGGACATTGTGAAAAAGCAGTATGGTAAAACTGTCTTGGCGGATGAGCTCAATAAACTTTTGAGTGAGAGCCTTCAAAAGCACATTACGGAAAACAAACTTCATGTTTTAGGAAACCCTATTCCATCAGAAGAAAAAGAAGAAAATGGGGATTGGGATAATCCCGACGATTTTACGTTTACGTATGAATTGGGCCTCGCTCCAGAGGTAGATTTAAAATTCGGTTGGAGAGCTCGGTTTACAAGACACACCATTCCCGTTGACAAAAAAGCCATCGACAACCGTGTCCTTGACATGCAACGTCAGCACGGTACGGTCAGCGATGTGGAGTCATCTGAGGAAAAAGATATGCTCATTGGAACATTTGTTCAACTTGAAGAAAGTGGCGCGCAGTTGGAAGGAGGAATTACAAACAAAAGCTCTATTTCAATTGAATTCACTGACGACAAATCAACAAAAAACAAGCTTATAGGGCTCTCGATAGGATCGGACATCGTGGTGGACCCTCATAAAGTGAGTAAGAACCATGATGACTTAGGCAAAATGCTTGGGATTTCACATGAGCAGGCTCACGCTTTGAAGGGTGATTTTAAATTTACTGTTGAAGAGATTAAAAGACTGAATCCCCATGAAGTAGGGCAGTCATTGTATGACAAAATTTATCCACAGGGTGAAGTAAAAGATGAAAAGGATTTCCGATCTCGCATCGAAAAAGATCTTGAAGGTCATTTCGACAGAGATGCTGAATGGGTCTTTCGACGTCGATTTATTGTGGACTTGATCGAGTACATGAAGATTCCTCTTCCTGAAGTGTTTTTAAAGCGCTGGATTAAGCTTTCTAATGACAAACCCGTCACTGAAGAACAGATCGAAAGCGAGTTTGCAGGATATGCTGATTCTTTGAGATGGCAATTGCTCCAACAAACAGTCATGAAGGATCAGGAGATGAAGATTACAGCGGATGAACTGGAGTCTGAGGCGCGTAAATTCGTCGGCGCTCAGTATGCTCAGTATGGCATGCCTTTAGATGAAGAAGCGATGGACCAAGTGGCGAAAGGCGTTCTTGCAAAAGAAGACGAGAGAAGAAAGATTGCAGATGTCATTATCGAACGAAAGGTCGTGGATTATCTAAAAACGCAAGTCAGCATTAAGGACAAGTCGGTGTCTTATGAAAAGTTCTCTGAACTTGCCGCAGCTGTTAAATAATTTATGTAGGTATTCAACGATAGATTACAATCTATCGTTTGTGAATATCCGAGGAAAACATGTGTCTTAAATCAAGTGTTGAAGACTAAATTGCAGACATATTATCAAGCACCATGAACAATCGTAAAGAATTTTTAAAGTTTGCCGTCAAAGATCAGGGATTAAGTAGCCACACTGTTGGGGATTTCATATCGTCTGCATACGGCCCTGAGAATATGACCCGTACAGTTATTGAGGAGAGAGCAATGCCATTTCGTGAAGTGGACGTCTTCTCTCGTTTAATGGCAGATCGAATCATTTTTATGGGAACGGGTGTGGATGATTACATCGCCAACATTATTCAAGCGCAACTGTTGTTTCTCGAGTCAACCGACCCGAAAAAAGACATTCAAATTTACATTAACTCCCCAGGCGGAAGTGTCTACGCTGGTTTGGGGATTTACGATACAATGCAGTACATCCGTCCTGACATTGCAACGATATGCACTGGCATGGCTGCGTCTATGGGCGCGGTTCTTCTGTGCGGTGGTGCAGCTGGCAAACGTACCGGTCTGAAGCACAGTCGCATCATGATCCACCAACCCTTAGGTGGTGCAAGAGGACAGGCATCTGACATAGAAATTACAGCACGTGAAATTCAAAAGCTTAAAAAAGAGCTTTACGAAATTATCGCGAAACACAGCGGCAAGAAATACGACGATGTTTGGAAGGACAGTGACAGAGATTACTGGATGACGGCTGAAGAAGCTAAGAATTATGGAATGATTGATGAAGTACTGAGTCGTCAATAAGATCATTTATGAGAAAAATCTGAGAGTGAGATGGCAAAAGAAATAGACGCTGTTTGTTCCTTTTGCGGAAGGGAAAAAGAGAATGTAGAAATCCTGATTGCAGGAATTTCAGGGCATATCTGTGAAAGTTGTGTGAAGGAAGCCGATACAATTGTTCAGGACGAAAGTGACAAGAATGTGGTCGAAAAGCTCGAGTTAAAGCTCAAGAAACCCGTCGAGATAAACGCACACATCGATGAGTATGTCATTGGACAGGAAAAGGCAAAAAGAACACTTTCAGTTGCAGTATATAACCATTACAAACGCCTTCTCAATCCCCCGACAGATGATTGCGAAGTGGAACTTGACAAGTCAAATGTCATTCTTGTCGGCGAGACAGGAACTGGAAAAACACTGCTGGCAAAAACAATAGCTCGGATGCTAGATGTTCCATTTTGTATCGCAGACGCTACTGTTTTGACAGAAGCGGGCTATGTTGGTGAAGATGTAGAAAGTGTGCTGTCAAGACTTCTACAAACTGCAGACTTTGATGTTGAATCGGCTGAGAGAGGGATCATCTTTATCGATGAAATCGATAAAATTGCTCGAAAGAGTGACAATGCATCAATCACGAGAGATGTAAGTGGAGAGGGCGTTCAACAAGCTTTACTGAAACTGCTTGAAGGAACAGATGTACATGTCCCCCCGCAAGGAGGTCGAAAGCACCCAGAACAAAAGCTGATTACAGTCAACACCCAGAACATTCTCTTTATTTGTGGAGGCGCCTTTTCAGGAATTGAGAATCACATAGAACGTCGTATCAGCAGATCTACAATTGGATTCAAGAGCAAAGGTGCAGAAAATAAAGGTGAGAACATTCTTTCTCACATAGCGCCTTCAGACTTAAGAAGTTTCGGTTTAATTCCTGAGCTTGTAGGTAGATTCCCTGTACTCACTCACTTAAATACCCTAGATGGGCAAGCGTTGAGGCGCATCCTCACTGAGCCCAAGAATGCGATTATCAAGCAGTACATACATCTATTCAGTCTAGATAATATTGAATTAAAATTTAAAGCGGACGCCTTAGATTGGATCGTTGAACAAGCGTTAAAATTTAAGCTTGGGGCACGTGGATTGAGAGGAATCCTTGAGACGGTTCTTACAGACGATATGTATGAACTTCCAAGTAGCGATGTGAAAGAACTCGTCGTAGACAGAAAATACTGCGAAGGTCACAAGGGGAATATTGCATCTCAAGAATTAAAAGTGGCATAGATACCCGCCAATTGTTTGTCACTTGTGAACAATCATTATACAAACAGAGGTGTTGTAGGGGAGATTCCTTTCTAATTTGGTCACTACTATTCTAAACAAAAGAAGACGTGGCAGGTAAGGTTACACCTTTGATGAAGCAATACAATCGGATTAAGGAAAAACATCCGGATACCATTTTGCTTTTTCGTGTAGGAGATTTTTACGAAACCTTCGGAGAAGATGCCGTTGTGACTGCCCGTGTCCTCAATATTATTTTGACCAAACGTGGAAGTGGAAGTGCTTCGGAGATCGAACTCGCAGGGTTTCCTCATCATTCTTTAGACAATTATCTTCCTAAATTAGTTCGCTCTGGGTTGAAGGTTGCCGTTTGTGATCAACTTGAAGATCCTAAGCAGGCAAAGGGGCTTGTGAAGAGAGGTGTGACAGAATTGGTGACGCCAGGTGTTGTCATGCACGATCAGGTCCTCACATCTAGCGAGAACCATTATCTGGCAGCGATACACTGGACTAGAAAAGGGTGTGGGATCGCATTTCTCGATATCTCAACAGGCGAATTTATGGCGGCAGAGGGGGATTCTGATTGGATTGATAGGCTGTTGAAGAGTCTTAATCCAAAGGAGTGGGTATGCCAAAAACAATATGAAAATGATTTAAAATCCTTATTCGGAGATGATACGCCAATCTCTAAACTCGATGATTGGGTCTTTTCCGAGGAATTTGCGACCGAAAAACTACATGGTCAGTTTGGAACGACCTCACTGAAAGGCTTTGGACTAGATGATGCACCTTTAGCAAAGATTGCCGCAGGCGTCATTCTTCAGTATTTGGAATTTACACATCACACAAAACTTGGGCATCTTCAAGGGGTGAAAAGGTTGAGGGAGCAAGATGGGATGTGGCTTGATCGATTTACGGTAAGGAATCTGGAGCTTCTCTACCCCACTCACCCCGATGGACAGTCACTCGCTGACAACATTGATCGAACATCGACGCCTATGGGTGCGCGAATGATGAGGAGATGGTTGGTGATGCCCCTTACGGATATTGAGGAAATTCAATTGAGACAGAATGCTGTTTCAGTTTTATCTGAGGACGAACAACTGCAGAGTCAATTGAAGAAAATACTATCTGGCGTTGGAGATTTGGAGCGCCTGGCTTCAAAAGCCAGTTCTGCCCGAATTAATCCACGGGAACTCGTCCAAGTTCGACGCGGACTTGAAGCGGTACTCATGATTGCAGAAGTGACGGCTGGGGAGGAGGCCCTAATTCCAACATTGGAGCGTCTTTCACCTTGTGATGTCCTGCTAAAAAGACTGACCGAGGAATTAGAAGATGATGCACCACCACAAGTCGGCAAAGGGGCGGTAATCAAAGCAGGCGTTGATGCAGGACTTGATGAAATTAGAAGTTTGGCCTTTGAAAGTGACAAAGCACTTGAAGCGATCCGTATCCGGGAAACAGGGATCACAGGAATAAGTTCCCTCAAGATAGGCTTTAACAATGTTTTCGGATACTATCTGGAAGTCAGGCATGCACATAAGGATAAAGTGCCTGAAGCATGGATCAGGAAGCAAACCCTGACCCAAGCTGAAAGGTATATTACAGAAGAGCTTAAAGAACTGGAAACACGTATTCTAGACGCAAAAGACAAGGCGCTGTATATGGAGCAACGCCTGTATGAATCTCTTGTATCAGAGACTGTAAAAAACACCACTGAATTAATCACAAACGCCAGGGCCATAGGAGCAACAGATGTGCTGGTCAGTTTTGCAGAAGTGGCTACAGATTTCGGATATACACGACCGAGAATGAAGGAATCGCATGGCATTAGCATCGTTGGAGGTCGTCATCCAGTGATTGAACGGCAACTTCCTTTGGGCGAATCGTACGTGGCAAACGACCTTACGCTCAATCCAGAAAACGCGCAAATATTAATGATTACCGGGCCAAATATGGCTGGTAAAAGTGCGCTCCTCAGACAAACAGCACTTATCTCTCTGATGGCGCAATGTGGCAGTTTCGTTCCAGCAAGAAGTGCGGAACTCGGGATACTAGACCGCATCTTTACGCGCGTCGGTGCCTCTGACAATATCTCAAGTGGAGAATCTACGTTTATGGTGGAGATGAACGAAACCGCATCGATACTTAACAATGTCACAGATCGGAGTTTGGTTCTTCTTGATGAGATCGGACGAGGCACAAGCACATACGACGGTGTAAGCATCGCATGGGCCATTGCGGAGTATCTACATGGGGCAGATAAATTAAGACCTCTCACATTATTTGCAACGCACTACCACGAACTCAATGAGATGCAAGCCATCTTTCCTAGGATAAGAAATTACAACGTAAGTGTTCGAGAAGTTGGCGGAAAGATCGTATTTCTCAGAAAGCTTGTCGCTGGAGGTTCAAATCACAGTTTCGGAATTAATGTGGCAAAACTTGCAGGCATGCCGCGAAGCCTTGTTCGCCGAGCAGAAGAAGTCCTTGTGAAATTAGAAGAACACAAGCGAGACAGATCCGAAACGCAGACAGGCCCCACAGTCGACCCCGTGAAGCTTCCGGGTTCTTCAAATACACAATCTGAAGATGGCGTGCAGATGAGCTTTTTTCAACTGGACGACCCTGCACTTGAGGGTGTTCGTGATCAATTGTTAGATATCGACATTGACAACCTTACCCCGCTAGATGCACTCATGAAACTTCACGAGATAAGAAAAGTTGTGGGCGGAAAATAAAATCATTCTCACCCGTGATGTCAGACACAAACTGATGGATCAATACGCCGCAAGGAGAAGATCTAATTCTTTATAAGAAAGACCTCGTTCTTCAGCGATCCCTTGATGTGTAATCACTCCTTTATACATGTAAATGCCTGACTTCACAATATTTGAGCTTCTAATAGAAGGAACAAGACCTCCATCAGAGACGACGCCTAAAATGAATGGTGCGAGGATGTTACTTAGTGCCTGACTTGCTGTTCCAGATACGCTTGAAGCGATGTTAGGAACACAGTAGTGAATGACGTCATGCTGAACAAAAGTGGGGTTTTCGTGGCTGGTCATCCGCGATGTTTCAAAGCATCCACCTTTGTCAATACTCACATCGATAATGACAGCACCTTCTTTCATCGAGCTTACCATGGGTTCACTTACAACTACAGGAGTTCTTTGGCTTTCTCCTCGCAACGCCCCGATCGCAACATCTGCTGTTTTTAACGCTTGATTTAACACCGAAGGCTGTATCGTTGACGTCCACACCCTGGCCCCCAAACTCTGTTGAACACGAACCAACCGATGCTGTCTGTCATCAAAGATCTTCACATGTGCACCCAAACCCATCGCTGCTCTTGCAGCAAACTCACCCACAGTACCAGCGCCCAATATGACGACTTCGCATGGCCTGACGCCACTAATGCCTCCCAGCAGAGTACCACGGCTTTTCTCTCCTGAAAGCAAGGCCCCGGCAATGAGAATTGACACATTTCCAGCGATTTCACCCATCGCACGCACCATAGGAAAAAGTCCGTTTTTATTCTTTAAATAATCCCAAGCAATTGCTGTAATCTTCTTTTTACTTAACTCTTCAAGTAAATTTTCACTCTGAACGCTTAGCTGAAGCGCACTTACAAGCGTTGATCCGCGAGACATCATACCCACTTCCTCAACAGAAGGTGGCTCAACCTTTAAGACCAAACCAGCCTGAAAGACCTGCTTTCTATCATAAATAATTCTTGCACCTGACTCACTGTAGTCGATATCCGTAAAATGAGACAACATTCCCGCTTCAGATTCAACCAATACTTCATGACCATGAGCGACGAGTAGCGCTACGGCTTCAGGCACCAATGCCACTCTCTTTTCTTGGAGGCTTGTTTCTTTTGGAATGCCAATTGTAAATCTTTCCTGACCCGCCTTTACTTGGAGCAGTTCCTCTTGCGGCAATAGGGCCGCTTCTTTAGCTAATGCTTTAATGGCTTTTCGTCCTGTATCCATATCTTGGTGAAATTAACGATTTCTTTGCGCCTAACTGCGTATTTGACGTCGTAAAGTTAGTTTTCTTTTGGTGTTGAAGGTCTCCTCTGAATTTTCAGACATTAATTCCTCAATTTTTAACAACAAAACATGATCAGGCAAAGCACGGGAAATGCGTTCTGGCCACTCCACAAACGATAGGCCTTGCTGCTCAAAAGCCTCGAACACCCCCGCCTCTTGAGCCTCTTCTTCATCTTTCAATCGATACAAGTCAATGTGATGGATCGTTCTGCTGGACGCTTGATCTTCTCCGGGTATTTCGTAGACGTTCACCAATCCGTAGGTCGGACTTGCGACTTCATCCACCACACCCATCATTCTACATAATGTCTTCACCAGCGAGGTTTTTCCAACTCCCATTTCTCCGTGGAGTGCAATCACCCCGTTGTCGGGCAACTTCAATAAAAGCTGTCTTGCGACATCATCCAAGTCGTTTAACGCGTAAGCCTCAATCTCTAATATAAGCTCTAAGCTTGCTCCTTCTCTCATTTTTCTTACTTGGCATCTAAAATCGCAAAAGGGACAATGACCTCTTCTAAACTCACACCACCATGCTGAAATGTATCCTTAAAATATTTTACAAACTGATGATAATTGTTTGGATACACAAAAAAGTCTCTCTCACGTGCAAATACATAGCCTGTACTTACATGGTTTTTAGGGAGACCAAACTTCTCTGGATCAACTGCAGCAAAAACTTCCTTTTTCTCATACCCCAGGTTTTTACCTACTTTATACCTAAGGTTACTATTCGTACTTCTGTCCCCTCGAACCTTAATGTCATTGTTCACTCTGACTGTTCCATGATCCGTTGTGACAATGACTCTGCCGTTGACCGCGGCCATTTTATCTAAAAGCTCTTTCAATGCACTGTGCTCAAACCATGTTAATGTCAATGATCTGTATGCTGCTTCATCATCTGCAAGTTCCTTAATCACCTCCATATCGGTTCTTGCGTGACTTAGCATATCTACAAAATTATAGACCACGGTCGTTAAAGTCTCTCCCTTTGTTTCATGGAATTGATCGGCGAGCTTTCTTCCTGCTGCCAGGTTTGTAACCTTGTGATAACTCGTCTTGCCTTCAATGCCAAGTCTATCTAACAATGATTTGAGCAATTCTGCCTCGTGCTTGTTTTTCGAGCCTTCATCTTCTTCTGTAATCCAATAATCGGGATGTAAACGCTTAATATCTGCAGGCATCATACCCGCAAACAATGCGTTCCTCGCATATTGGGTTGCTGTAGGCAGAATACTCATGTATTTGTCGTCTCGAACGATAGAAAAGATATTCTTTAACATCGGCTCAATGGCACGCCATTGATCCAGTCTCAAATTATCTATCACCACCAAAAACACCTGTCTACCACCGGCTGTCTTAATGGCTTCCGGCAAATAATGTGGAAGCACCCGATGTGACAACAATGGCACATCTCCCTGACCACTTCCATCTCCTTGCTGCACCCAGCTTTCATAATTACTTTCAATGAATTTACCGAATTGCCTATTTGCATCCTCAAACTGCATACTTAATACCTCTTGCATACTGTCATCATCCGACTTCTCAAGCTCCAGCGTCGAATGGGTCAGTCGACTGTAAACTTCATACCAATCATCAGCTTCCATCCGACCTGCCATTTTCATGCCGAGCTCACGGAATTCACGCTGATAGTCAGTCATCACCTTTTCACTTAACAACCTTTTGCCGTCAAGACACTTCTTTACCGCAAGTAAAATTTGATTAGGATTCACTGGTTTAATCAAATAATCACTAATCTTAGATCCTATTGCTTCCTCCATAATATGCTCCTCCTCACTCTTTGTAATCATGATAACCGGCAGATGAGGCCTCATTTTCTTGATTCTTTGAAGTGTCTCTATACCATTTATCCCTGGCATATTCTCATCTAGGAAGACCAAATCAAATAAGGCCTCCCCCACCTTATCAAGTGCCTCTACACCACTATTTACTGGTGTTACAGAGTACCCCTTCCCTTCCAAAAAAAGGATATGAGGTTTGAGCATATCGATTTCATCATCTGCCCAAAGTATATGTGGTTGTCTCGTCATGTGCTTAAGTATCTTGCGCAAAGAAACATCAACGTACGTAATTTGCGTTTCGTATACCAGATTCATGTCAACAATTATGTCTAAGACAAATCGTCATAAAATCCTAAACGACCCCATTTATGGTTTCGTTACACTTCGCCATGCATTTACTTTGGACATATTAGACCATCCATTTGTGCAACGTTTAAGGCGAATAAGTCAATTGGGTCTGAGTCATTTGGTATATCCAGGCGCTGTTCATAACAGGTTTCATCATGCAGTGGGAAGTATGTTCCTCATGCAGGAAGCGATTGATAGCCTTAGGTCTAAGGGAGTGGAAATAACGCCTGAAGAGGATGAGGCAGTTTGTTTTGCGATATTACTTCACGATGTAGGTCATGGACCTTTCAGCCACGCCTTAGAGCACAGCATTGTGAATGAAATACAGCACGAAGATATCAGCTCCATCATTATGGATCGCCTGAACGTTGACTTTCATGGCAAGCTCGATTTGGCAATTCAGATTTTTAAAAACCAATACAAGAAAAAATTCCTTCACCAACTCGTGTCCTCACAGCTAGATATGGACCGACTTGATTATTTGGCGCGAGACAGCTTTTACTCTGGTGTGACAGAAGGGAAAGTGGGTTCAGAGCGGATCATCAAGATGCTGTCGGTTGTGAACGACAAGCTCGTTGTTGAAGAAAAAGGCATTTATAGCATCGAAAAATTTATTGTAGCTCGCCGCTTAATGTATTGGCAAGTGTATTTACACAGAACGGTAATTAGTGCAGAACATATGCTCACTTTAATTTTACGCAGAGCCAAATTTCTCACCAAAAACAAGGTGGAGTTATTTGCCTCTCCGTCACTGTTACGTTTTTTACAAAACGATTACGACATCCAATCTTTCATGTCAAACCCGAAAGTCCTCGATTGTTTTTGTGACCTCGACGACTCCGATATCTATTGTGCCATGAAAGCGTGGCGTTATCACGACGACAAAGTTCTATCCAAATTAAGCGCGCGACTCCTCGACAGGCAACTGTTTCGCATAGAACTCAGACCTCAACCCTTCACAGATCGTGAAGTGAATGAACGCATCAAAACGATTTCAGATGCATGGGGATTAACGACAGATGAAGCATCTTACTTTGTCTCAAATGACACAATCCAGAACCAAGCTTACACGCCAAATGGCATCCTAATCAAGTACAAGGATGGATCTGTTTTAGATTTTGCAGAAGCGAACGATCACCTTTCCCTGACACACCTAACTCGTCCAGTTGTAAAATCCTTTCTCTGTTATCCAAAAGACATTTTAACTACAGAGTGATGAATCATTAAGCTACGACGAGCTCTTCTCCTTTGTCTGTGTATAGATGGTATTCTAAAATTTCCATCGAAGAATTGCTTTCTAACTCGATTGAAATACCCAATTCCTTTTCCCACTTAATTCTAACTGAAGATCCATACCATCCTTTAAAAAGCTTGATGGGTTCACCATGGACTAAGTAGGCTTCAAGAATCGGATGAAGTAAAATCGTAATTTTTTTATGACCTTCACCTTTTGAAAAATACTTTAAGCTAGACTTAATTGTATCAGTCACCAAGATGGCTGCCTGAATATTGCCTGAGCCATTACAAGAAGGACAACGGTCTTGTGTTTGGACATTCGCAACATCACGAACTCTTTGTCGCGTAAGTTCCATCACCCCAAACTTACTTGGTGATGCGATATTGTGCTTCGCCTTGTCACCCTTCATCGCCGCTTTCATGGTGTCAGTGAGCAGTTTATTATGCTCTCGTTTTGCCATATCAATGAAATCAATGGCAATAATCCCCCCGATATCTCTTAGGCGAAGTAACCGTGCGATTTCATCTACACATTCTATATTCGTCTGGAGTGCATTCTCTTCCTGAGTAGACGCGCCCTTCTTTCGCCCTCCACTGTTCACATCAATGACAAACATCGCCTCGGTTTGCTCAATGATAAGATACGCACCACTCTGTAGACTGACTTTAATCCCGAAAGTGGCTTTAATCTGACGGTAAATAGAAAGTGAATTAAAGAGATCCTTGTCCTTAATAAACTTGACACTGTCGGCTTGATCGGATCCAATGCTGTTTAAATAGGTTTTTACCTCATCCGCAAGTTTTTCATCATTGACACGAATCAACTCACACTCAGGTCTGAGAACATCTCTAAGTACTGTGTTCGTCTTATTGAGCTCCCCAAGAATTCTTTTGCCTGGTTTGGCGCGTTTGAGATTTTCAAACAGCTCTCCCCATCGTTTGATTAAATCCGACAAATCACTATGTAAATCTGCTGACCCCTTCTCCTGAGCAACTGTTCTCACAATGATACCAAACCCTGGAGGCCTAATACTTTGAATCAAACTCTTGAGTCTCTTTCTCTCGGTCTCGCCTTTAATTCGCGAAGAAAGACTGACTTTGTCAGAGAAAGGTACGAGAACAAGAAACCTCCCTGGAAGGGTAATTTCTGCTGAGAGACGTGGCCCTTTTGAACTGATGGGTTCTTTTGTCACTTGAACCAGGACGAGTTGAGAAGAACTCACATAGTCCTTCATAGCCCCCCGCTTTTCAATTTTAGGTTCCAGCTTAAACTTTTCGATATCGCTTACAGGCAACTTTCCTGTCATGACGCGTTTCGTCCATTTCTGCTGAGTCTTATATTGAACACCTAGGTCGCTGTGATGAAGAAAAGCATCTCTGTCATATCCAACGTCGATAAAACCGGCATTCAAATTAGGCATCACTTTCCTCACACGACCTAAGTAAATATCACCTACTCTGTAGGAAGTCTCACCTGGATCACGATGTAGCTCAACGAGCTTGCCTTCTTCAAGGATCGCTAATTCAACTCCTTTGGAGGTTGAATTGATTATTAGTTCTGATTTCAAGGCACGTAAATTATTACCTAGCAAAACCTAGGCAGTAAAGAAACATACATCTCAAAGCTGAAAAACAGCTTAGAGATGTCACTTATTTCTTCTTCTTGTGACGATTCTTACGAAGACGCTTCTTCCTTTTGTGGGTGGCCATCTTATGACGCTTGCGCTTTTTTCCGCTTGGCATGATAACTAATTTTATTCGTTTGGGTCAAACACCACACTGATGTTGACTTTGAGTCTAATATTTTTATTCAACTAAAACTCATGAAATGAGTTAAACCGCAACTTTGGTTTTAACGTTCTCCATAAATTCCTTTGCAGGTTTGAATGAAGGGATGTTATGAGCTGGGATACGGATTGATTTCTTTGCAAGGATATTTCTACCGGTCTTTGCTGCTCTTGTTTTTACAATAAAGCTACCAAAACCACGTAAATAAACATTTTCTCCACCTTCAACATTGTCACGTACTGTACGCATAAATGCCTCAACTGTTACCTGCACATCGTGCTTCTCCATACCTGTCTTATCTGCAATTTGACTTACAATATCCGCTTTTGTCATTTTTTAATGTAGTTGCTTGACTAATAATGCTCTGCAAATAATTATGCAAAGTTCCCATCAATTGGGGTGCAAAAATACATCTATTCAATTGAAAACGAAACGCCGAAGCAAGTTTCTATCAAAAGTTGTAAAAAAATGTTCTAATTCGTGAAGAATACATACCTTCGCTAACATGGCAGGAATCAATAAAGTAATCTTAGTCGGCAACCTTGGCCGAGACCCAGAAATGCGCTACACACCTAACAGTATAGCAGTTTGTTCTTTCTCAGTAGCTACCTCTGAGACCTACAAGGATAAAAATTCTGGTGAGCGAATCACACAAACTGAATGGCATAATATTGTATTGTGGCGCGGTTTGGCCGAAACTTCTGAAAAATACCTCAGAAAAGGATCCAAAGTTTACATTGAAGGTAAACTGAAGACCCGGAAATGGGATGACAAGCAAGGTATAACAAGGTATTCTACCGAGATTGTCGCTGATGTCATGCAAATGCTTGACAAGAAAGTTTCCGACTCACCTGAGTCTTTTGTTTCTAAAACCACTGAAGTAAAGCAAGCGGTTGAGCCGTCTATTTCTTCTGAAATGGGTGAGGAAATAAAAGGTGGAGATTTGCCGTTCTGACCAAATTACAACCAGTGGACCCAGACATTTTGGTATTTCTTAACCCTTATTTAGCGACAGGACTCATTTTGGTACTGTTGATGTGTAGCGCGCTAATTTCTGCGTCTGAAGTTGCCTTTTTCTCACTTAAACCAACAGACCTAGAAGACTTAGAAGGAGATGAGAGAATCGCCTCAGTGAATGTCCTTTCACTTCTTAGGAAACCCAACACCTTAGAAGGTCCCAGACATTTACTCGCCACAATACTTGTCTTAAATAACCTGATTAACGTGGCAATCGTCTTGATTGCGACTGTGACCGCTCAGCAATTATTTCCAATTGAATCACTCCCTTATTGGCTGGGAATTGTCATTCACATTGCTGGCGTAACCTTATTGTTGGTTCTATTTGGAGAGGTCATCCCTAAGCTTTTTGCAACAGCTCACAATGTGAAAGTCGCACGGTTTACTTCAGGCTTACTCCTTGTGTGCCAAAAACTACTTTTTCCATTTTGGAAGCCACTTGTGGCAATCGGTCACGCCCTGGACAAGAACATCAAAAGCCCTGTACAAGATCTATCCGCAAAAGATCTTGAGAACGCCCTTGTTCTAACTGACAACGAGAATCGAAGTACAGACGAAAAAGAAATTTTAGAGCGGATTGTGAAATTTGGCGACAAAGACGCCAAACAGGTCATGACTCCCCGAACAGACATCACAGCCTTTAGTATGGAGGAGTCATGGGATGTTGTTAAAGCGGCAGTAATCGCAAGTGGCTTTTCTAGAATACCCATCCACAAAGGAACCGTAGATGATGTGGTCGGCGTTTTACATGTCAAGGATTTGATTCCTTTGTTAAGTACAGAGAGCGCTGTCTGGAACACCTTGCTTCGCGCGCCATTTTTCATCCCTGAAAACATGAAAATTGACGACCTACTTCGTGAATTTCAGGGAAGAAAAGTTCATATGGCTTTAGTTGTAGATGAATATGGCGGCACAAGCGGGGTTATCACCTTAGAAGACGTCTTGGAGGAAATCGTCGGAGATATCACAGATGAGTTTGATGCCGAAGAGGTGGCTTACTCCAGACTGGATGACCTCACCTTTTTAATGGAGGGTAAAACAGCGCTTATTGATTTCTATAGAATCCTGAATTTAGATGAACAGGCGTGGGAAGAATCAAAAGGGGAAAGCGACACAATCGGTGGATTTGTTACTGAACAAGCCGGTAACATTCCTAAAATTGGAGAATTTATTGTGTTTAACAATGTCACTCTTTTTGTAGATGCTGGAGATCACAAACGTATCGATCGGGTGAAGATCATTCTACCCCCGCCTGAACAAGATGAGGAATCTGGAACGGACAGCACTGAGATATAATCATGATGAAAGATCTGCCTTTTATTTGTGCTGTATTTATATTGGTTGGATGCTTAAGTTGCAGCTCTCCGGCAATACCGAGACCAGAAGGGTATTTCAGAATTGAATTGCCTCAAATAGATTTCAAAAAAAGCGACGGATTATGTGGGAATGAATTTGAAATCCCCGTATACAGCCTTGTAGAAGAGGTGAAATCATCGCAGAGGGATGTGTGCTGGTACAATGTTCGTTTCCCCACTTTTAATGCCAGGCTTCACTGCACTGAGCTGATGTTAGACAACAACCTCGATGTCTTAATTAAAGATGCGCAAGACCTCGTGTTTAGCCACGACCACAAAGCAAATGGAATCCGTCGTATTCGTGTTGTTAATGAACACACAAAAGGCGGTGCAAGAGGTGTGCTTTACCACTTGGAAGGGCCTGTCGCCACTCCCATTCAATTTTTTGTCACAGATAGCACACAGCACTTCTTGCGCGGATCCTTGTACTTTGACAACAAACCAAATCCAGATAGCACAGCTCCAGTCATCGCGCGATTGATCTCAGATGTAGAACATTTTAT
The DNA here is from genome assembly GCA_905480095.1 of uncultured Flavobacteriales bacterium. Taxonomy (GTDB): domain Bacteria; phylum Bacteroidota; class Bacteroidia; order Flavobacteriales_D; family Sanyastnellaceae; genus UBA974. Next base: position 8,808 of record CAJQPF010000025.1, on the reverse strand, counting down.
GAGAACTGTGACATGGGAGTAAGGACAAGCGGAACCGTTGTGTGGATTGTGGAAAAGGGGAACTCAAGATGGAAAATCGGGGTGTTCCTAGATGGCGAAATTGTTGATACCACACATTTAAATCCTGGAGAAGCGTTATGTCTTGAGCATCTGCCTCAAGGCCAAGTCGATGGTGTATTTTTAGCTGGAAGTGGTGATTGGGATACTGAAATCGCAGACATGCTGCGCAAACGTTCGAAGGTCGACGTCACTGAAATAAAACATGGAGATCCCCATCCACTTGAAACGGAAGTCGAAAACCCTGGCTCTCTGGGTACAGATCGTGTGGCCAACGCCTTTGCGGTTCAATCAGGATTGATTCAGGGGCTCGAACAAAGCAAAGTCTGGATGATTGTGGATGTGGGGACTTGTGTAACGACTGATGTTATGCGAGATGGACGCCACTTGGGAGGAAGCATTTCACCCGGGTTGTCGATGCGAATAAACGCCATGAAGGAAGGAACAGCAGCACTTCCTGGAGTAGAGAAAGAGGCATGGGTGAGGTCGCAACCGTTTAAAGGAGAAACCATTGGAAAAACAACGCAAGAAGCCATGATAAAGGGCGCGGCAGACGGGATTTCTGCTGAAATCATTGGCCGATGGCAGGTCTTAAATGAGCAAAGTGGAGATGAAGAGGTCGTTGGGGTAATACTGACAGGAGGAGACAGTTCACTTTTGGAACTCGGCCGAGTAATGCCGAGATTCGCGGATTCTAATTTAACCCTCAAAGGGTATTATGCAATATTTCGTCACCTACAACTTTTATCGAAAATTTAATATTGACACCATGTTGAAATTGATTCGTATCAAGTTGTTTTTTATACTCGCATTCATTGTGTGTTCTTCAACATCTACTCAAATTTTAGGTCAAGAAACAGAAACATCACCATGGTCAAGGTTCGGCATGGGGCTTGCGATACCCACCCTGTCTTCGCCTCAATTGATGATGGGTGGGGTGAGCGCACCTATTTTAGATGGGTATGTCATCAATCCCGATCAGCCAGCTTCAGCAGCGGGTAGTGTAACAACGCTTTTGCAAACATCTCTTCATGGTACAAATGCGAATATGACAGAAGGTGACTCAACAGCGACGGTAAACAGTGGCTCTCTTGGTTCAATATCCTTGGTCGTTAAAAAGCCAGGTGGAAAGACAGCTTATATGATGGGAATTACGCCTTATTCAGCGAAAGGATATAGTGTATCTAGATCATTTAACGATTCCTTGAATAACAACATTGGGAATATTGTCGAAACGTATTCAGGCGCAGGCGGAACGGCCAAAAGCTATCTGGGAATATCTCATGGTTTTAAGGTCAAGAAATGGATTCCGGCGGGCAAGTTAGACAGTGTACTTGTGGCCAATCGCGCGCTTTTTCTTGGCGCTCAAGTCTCCATGTTATTTGGGGAAGTCACGTCAACAGGGCGATTAGATATTGAAGATTTAACCTATCTAGATAACAGAACGAGGACATCCATGAGACATCGATCTGTGGGTGGGCTCTTTGGTGCTCAGGCTTACCAATTGCTGTGGGCCAAATATGATGAAAATCGAAATTTCAAAGGATCTGCGACTTTATATGTCGGCGCGACATATTCCCCGGGATCCTCGTTATATACCGATTACGAGAAAAGCGTAGAAAACGTTCAATTACTGAGCAGCATAGAGACTGTGATAGACACAGCTTCATACATCAACGAATTGGATGCTGAGGGACGGATCCCAGCAAAATTCTCAGCGGGTGGCGCCCTCGTTTATGAACACGCGAACGGTAGTCGATTCCTGATTTCTGGAGAGTATATGCAAGAAGATTGGGCGTCTATTGCCGATTCTTTTGATATAAATATTCTTGATGGAGATGCAACTTGGGCAAAGGCCTCACGTACTTCTTTAGGGGTCACTATCGTGCCTGGTTCAGGGGGCGCATCTTATAAAGCTGGGTTCGCTTTAGACGCTTACCCCGTCGCATACAATGGAAGCCAATTGTCAGCATGGCGCGCATCTGCCGGAATGACTATTCCTCTAGAAGGAAGTCGCTCTACAAGTCGCTTACACTTCGGTGTAGAAATGGGACATCGGGGCCTTGATTCAGAGAATGGCACAGTTTTAGAAGGTACCCTAGAAGAATCTTTATTAAAAATTCAAGTTGGAGTGACACTCGCTCCATTTTTTAAAAATCTTTGGCTTACACCAAAACTCTATGATTAATAAAATGATGAATACCAACACACAACTCTTTCTTTTAATATCGTTCGTCATTCCCCTAAATTTTTTCGCTCAGAATGATTTGAAATATGGGGATACCGAGGACAAACAAATCCTTTGCAAAGAAGCGCTAAGCGTCTATAAAAGTTATAAAACTCAGAAAAACTACTCTGAAGCTTATGATCAGTGGGAGAAGGCATGCGCGGTTTGCCCGCCACAAGTGCAGGAATCATTGTACACAAACGGAAGTACGTTTATTAAGTATGAGATAAAAGAGGCCAAAGCAGCAGGGGATTTAGAACGCAAGGCGATTCTTGAAGATAGCTTGATGTGGGTTTACGATACGAGAATGGAACTTTTTCCATCAACGAAGAAAAAGCCAAACAACCGTTGCCACATTTTAGGTCGCAAAGCGTCCGATTATTATAGCTTTAATAAGGACTCCATTCAAGTTGCTTTCGAGATGTTTAAAGAAAGTGTCGATTGTCTCGGAGCCATGAGTTCTGCGTCAGTGCTAAGTGGGTACTATGTCACCTCGTTCTACGCGATGAAAAAAGTCAACAAAATTGACAAGGAGGCTGGAACTGCAAAGAAGATTAAAATGTTAACGGATTACCTCATGTTAATGGACTATTGCAACGAGGCAATCGCAAATGCTGAGGCTGCTGAAAATAGCAGAAACATCAAGGGATATACAAAGGCAAAAGAAAACATTGAGAAGACGTTTGTTGCCATTGCAAAATGTGACGAGATGGTGGAGGTGCTTCAAGCAAGCATAGATGCCGATCCTGAAAATTTCGAGCTAAAGAAAAAGGTGTTGCGGATTCTCACAAACAGAGAATGTACTGAGAATGACTTATTCCTTCCTGTAGCTACCGCTGTATATGAATTTGAGCCCAGTCATGAAGCTGCTTTCGCGATCGGTATGGGATATGCAAAGCAATCGAAACTAACGGACAGCTTTAAGTATATGGAGGAAGCTATATCTCGTTGTGACAGTTGTCCAAATCAGATGGCTTACCTTTTGAAAACAGGACAAATCGCAAGTGCTTTAAAACGATCTGGCACCGCAAAGCGTTATGCCAATCAAGTCATCGCACTAGACCCAAATAACGCAGATGCATATATGCTTATTGGAGATGCCATCGCAGGAGCCTCGAGTGCTTGTAACGACGGCGCTTTAGGAAAAAGATCCGTTTATTGGGTCGCGCATGATTATTACTCGAGAGCAAAGAGGATGAATCCAGAGTTGGCAGAAAAAGCAAATGCGAGGATGAGTAAAATGTCCAAGCAATTCCCAACAATTGATGAGGTTTTCACGCTAGGTCTTCAAGCCGGAACGTCATTTACAGTGAAGCAGGTTTCTGGATGCCCTTGTTCAGGCATGACGACAAATATTAGGGTTCGTTAATGAAAACACCATCCGGATTTTCAATCTATTTACATCTGATCTTTTCAATATTCTACATGGGATGCGTCACGAGTGATGACACGCTCACGGAATCCATTTCAGAAATGGAGGATATTTCCACTCAGGTCATTACAAGTGGGGAGTTTGTTTATTCTGAAAAAGGGGAGGTGAAAAACATTTTGGAGGCTGGGAGGTTGGAGCGCAGTGACGATACCGAAATCTGGGATGTGAGTGCAGGTTTTCGTTTATTTATCGGTGGCGACAAGTCTAATCATCAAGCGGTTTTAAGTGGTGGACGAGGCAACTACGACCCCAATTCTGGGCATTTAATCGCACTAGATGGTGTGGAATTAGTGAATCTCGAAGGAGAACGATTGAATACTGAATACCTTGTTTGGTCTCACGATTCTGACAAAGTACATACAGATCGTCCTGTGAGTATTCATACGTCAACAGGCACACTTCACGGCAAAGGATTAGAGGCAGACAGTAGATTTGAACATTACCGAATTCTTGACCCCACAGGGTCATTTAACTTACCTTAGTGACATGGAGCCTAAACGAGTCTTACAAGTCACACGTGCAGCAGAAAAATTTTGGCTTGCATCTTCAATCATTGTCACGGGTGTATCTTTATGGATAATCTTTAATGAAGGTTGGGAGAACAACCAAATGCTTCCACTTGTCCCTGCGCTTGCATGGCTGTGGTATTTTGTGAGGCGAGGGTTTCGCAAACGCCTTCAGAAGGACATGGATTCTAACAAGTCGCGTAATTAATCAAACAAACACATGGACCCCGACCCCTCCAGTTCAATCTTTATAATTCTTGCCTCTTTGGCCGCTTCTGCATTCTTTTCAGGAATGGAGATTGCCTTTGCTTCTGCGAACCGGTTACAAATTGAGCTCAATGCAAAACAAGGATGGAGAGGACAACTGGCGTCTTCCTTTTTTAAGCGTCCCCAACTGTTCATCGCGGTGATGCTGGTGGGCAACAATATTGCGCTCGTGATCTGCGGGATGGAATCAGGCGCATTAATAAGCCAACAGATTTTCAACTCCAGCGATTGGCTTTCAGCACCTTCACCTATGTTTGCGCTTGCAATCCAAACACTTGTCACAACTTTAGTGGTCATTGTCACTGCTGAATTCATCCCTAAATCACTCTTTCTTCGAAACCCTGCGCAATGGCTGAAGAGATTAAGTGTGCCGCTTCTTATGATTAACACGGTATTGGCGATTCCAGCATGGGTCATCATCGGGCTCAGTAAGATCTTCTTGTTTCCATTTACGACAGGCCGCTTAGAGTCCGTAACAAGGGGGTTAGGGTCCACTGATTTAAATCATTTTTTAGAATCTGTAAGTGACAATATGATTCCAGAACAAGATCTTGAACACGAGTTGGTGATGCTTCAAAATGCGCTAAAACTTAACCAGGTGCAAGCGAGAGATTGCCTCGTTCCCAGAAATGAAGTGGTTTCGGTTTCAACCATGACAACCATTAACGAAATAAAAACAATTTTTTCAGATACTGGATTGTCGAAAATAGTCGTCTACGAAAATGACATTGACAATATCATTGGGTACATACATGTGAAAGATCTTTTCAAATCACCACAATCACTTAAAGAAGTTGTGCTGCCCACTTTTTTCATTCCTGAACCGATGACTGGTGACATTTTGTTAAAGCAATTCATGGTCAGGAAGCGCCACCTGGCTGTTGTTTTAGATGAGTTTGGTGGTACGGCCGGTATTCTTACGATGGAAGACATTGTGGAAGAGTTATTAGGCGAAATAGAGGATGAACACGACGTAGAAATTCTGATTGAAGAACAAATTGATGACAAATCCTGGATACTTTCCGCGAGACATGATGTCGAATACCTGAACGAAAAGCTGGGGTTCAATATGCCCGAAGAAGATGCTTACGAAACGCTGGGAGGCCTTATTCTACATCGACTTGCAGCAATACCAAAAAAGGGGGATCAGTTGAAAATTAACGATATAAACGTAGAAATAAAAGAGGTCAAGGGGTCTAAAATAATCCTGGTTCATCTCATGTTATTATGATGCGGAATAATTTCTTATCTTCGCGCACCTGACATTTAAAACGTCTTTACCATGGCAATGATTGAAAATATTCGCAACCGACAAGGTTTGTTGATGGTGTTCCTAGGAATAGGTATGCTTGGTTTCTTAGTCCCTTTTGATGCTGTACTAGCGCTCATGGGCCAAGGCGCATCCACTGAGGTTGGAAGTGTAAACGGCGCTGGAATAACAAGCACAGAGTATCAAGTTGCTGTTCAACAGAGAAGAGGATTGGGTTTTTCAGGGGAGCAGCTCCCTAACGAGGTTTGGGAAGACATGACGACGTCAAAGTATATGAGTGATGAATACTCAGATATTGGATTAACCGTAAGTGACAAAGAGTACCAGGAAATGCTTTTTGGCGATCTTGTGTCTCCATATGTTTCTAGTGCTTTTTATAGCAATGGAGATAACAAACGCACATGGGTACAGAATTTTCAAAATATGCTTTCAACGCCTCAAGGAAAGGCGAATTTCCTCAAGTACAAGAGTGTCATTGTGGCAAAACGTAAAAAAGAGAAATTTGAAGCATTGGCTCAAGCTGGAGCATATTCAAATGCACTCGAAGGCAAGTACGATTACTTGAGTACAGAACGTAAGGCAGAATTTAAATATGTTGTCAAATTATTTACGACAATCGCGGACAGTGTTGTGAATGTGAGCGATAGAGATGTACAGTTATACTTCAACGACCATAAAGATGAAAAAAAGTTTCAACAAATACAAGGTCGTGATATTACAATCGTAAAGATTCCAGTTGGCGCGTCTTCGGGAGATGTCGATAACATTACGGCCGAACTTGAAGGCATTGCTACAGCATGGGATTTGGCCGATGATGCTGTTGAATTTGCAACAACAAATGGCACCGGCAATGAAGTTGTCAGCACCATCCGCCTTGCTGACGTTGAAACTGACGTGAATGAGTCAACATTTTTTGACATTGAAATTGGCACAATCGTAGGGCCTTATCAAAAAGGAAATGTGCTTACTGTTGCAAACATTCTCGGTAGATCTATGGTGCCCGATACAGCTGCTTCTGTCAGACATATCCTATTACAAGCGAAAGATGTGAAAGATGCCAATGAAATGGCGGCCCTTAATTCTAAAGCTGACAGCTTGGTGAGGCTTTTGAAAAATGGTGCAGACTTTACAGATTTTGCAACGAGATTCTCTGATGACCCCGGCTCGAAATCGAACGGTGGCGTTTATGAGTTTTTTCCGCAGAATAGAATGGTAAAACCATTTAATGACTTTAGCTTTAACAAGCCTGTGGGCTCAATTGGATCTGTTGAAACGAGCTACGGTGTTCATGTGATTGAAGTTCTCGATCGACGTAAAAAAGTGGAAGAAGTAGAAGTTGCAAAAATCACTCGACTACTTGATGCATCTGACAAAACAAGGCGTGACGCCTACTCGGACGCCAATGAATTTGCCATTGAATCTTCTGACAGAGAGACTTTAGAAAGCGCTGCAAAAGAAGCCGGATATACTGTCAGCGAAGCTGTTGATATGAGAAGAACCTCGACGTCAATCGCTGGGATGACAAACGTCACTGAACTTGTCAATTGGGCATACAATTCTGAAGTTGGCGAAATCAGCCAACCCATGCTGATCGACAACAACTACATTGTTGCAATCCTTAATTCCTCAAGAGAAAAAGGCACACCGGATTTTGACGCCGTAGAAGAGAAGATGAGAGCAGGGGCGATTAAAAAAGCAAAAGGCGAGTATTATGCACGACTTATGACAGGCGGTAATTTAGATGAAGTGGCTAAAGCTGCAGGTTCAACTGTAAAGACTGCGCTCAATGTCAACATTAAATCAGCTACCATCGCAGGAAGTGGTGCGTCAGCTGAGCCTGAAGTTGCAGGATTGGCTTTTTCTATCCCAGCTGGTGAAATGTCAAACCCGATTATTGGCAACCACGGTGTTTGGGTTATTGCGCCTTCAAAAATCACTGAGGCCGCTGAGAAAACTGACTTCTTAACTGAACAAAGTGCGCTGGTCACTAAAGCGCTTAACGGATTTTCTCTATCTATCAAGAATGCGATCCGTGATGGGTCTGACGTGATCGATAATAGGAATTAAAAAAGCCGAAGGAACAACAACGCCTACTAGCGTTCAAAGAGACATCCATCTCCATAACTGAGGAATCGGTACTTGTTCTCAATGGCTTCTGCGTACACATCTCTCCAAGGCTTGCCTGAAAATGCTGCGATAAGGCATAGAAGCGTACTGCCCGGTTGATGAAAATTTGTCACAAGCCCTATCACTGATTGGATTTTATACCCTGGCCTAATCATGATTTGGGTTTTAAAATCCCAAGGTGAATCAAGTGGGGCGTTATTGAGGAGGTATCTCATAGACGCTTCGTAAGAAGTAAAAACCACCTCTCTACTTTGTGAATGATCTTCGTTATAGGGAGTCCATTGACCGAGTGTTTCCGGAAACTCACCTGTTTCCATATGCACAACAGCCATCCAAAACAAACTCTCAAGTGTTCTCAGTGTGGTCGTTCCTGTGGCGACTCTTTTACGAGTTGAAGCAAGATTTTCAAGTATTTCACGTGTCACAATACATCGTTCTGCATGCATCGTGTGATGAGAGATGTCACCCTCGGACAGTGGCCTAAATGTCCCCGCCCCAACATGAAGTGTTAATCGACTAAGCGCGAGATCTTGATCTGCAAGTTTCGTGAGCAAATGGTCGTCATAATGCAACCCAGCAGTAGGCGCAGCGACACTGCCTGGGAGACGCGCAAAAACGGTTTGGTAATCATCTGCATCATTGACGTCCGAATCGCGTTGCATGTATGGGGGAAGGGGCATCCGACCAAGCTTCTCAAGAACATCTGCAAACGAAAGCGCGCCCGTCCAAGTGAATGTCAGTTGAAACGACCCTCCATCTTCCCTTATCAACCCAGCAGCAGGGTCAATAGGTGAAGCATGAAGCGTTAAACCATCTGTTACAATTGAAGCTGTTTCAGCTGTCCATTTACTCCCTCCTCTGACGAGACATCTCCAAGAAGATGTCTGAAGGGCAGAAAGAGCAACTTCAGGGACATCATCTA
>CAJQPF010000024.1 GCA_905480095.1 uncultured Flavobacteriales bacterium | reverse complement strand
ATAGCAGTTTGAGAATCCGATAGTTGTGTTTACTAATCGCACCTCTTCTCGTGGGGGTGTCGGTGGTTAGCCACCTGATGGTGTTAGTCCCGAACTCATCATAAGAGAGAACTACGCCAAAGCACCAAGGATAGTCTCTGTGTTTTACCAGATCGCCGACTCTCATTACTCTTCCTCCTCGTCTACACATAATCTATTCAGTTGGTGCGGTTTTGTCAAGCGCCAGTTGGGCGATCCCACGACATTATCTGACGCGAGGTAGGTGCGGTAGCCATCCCACTCTCTGAGATCGTAGAACCAGTCGAGTTCTTTGCGGAAGCAGTCTTCCTCGGTCACCTTGTCAAAGATTGTCGCGAGGTCAAAATGCTGTGCTGACCAGCGTTCTTCCTTCGGCATCTTCTTCAAGTCACGCCAAGTCTCGTTAGGACCCAGTGGATAATGGTCTCGGGTTGTAAGTTTGTTGACCTCCCTGCGGCACTGGATAAAGTCTTCTCCTCTCATAGTGAAGGGGATTGGTAAATTATCCTTTATTGTCTTGCCCTCGCTAGTAAAGAAGAAGTTCTTAGTGGTGTTGGAAAGCTTCTTTCTTTGTTCTCGCAATGACCAGTAATCGTAGGCGTTGTGTGGAAACGACACAAAGTATTTCTTTGGGATGACCCACTTGGAGATCCTGTAAGAAGTATACCAAGCAGAATGCATCCCAAATAGAGCAGACCAACCATAACTATCGCGCTTGTCCCTATCTTTTGGAAGGATAGGCACATAGTAAATAGGAATGTGTGTTCTACGCTGGACGATGTGATTGTTTATGTAGTCGTCCCAGAAGTAAACGGGATCATAGACCCACTCGCCAATGTGCTTCTTGACCATCGGGGCTAGATCGTCGTTGGCTACGATCCAGATCGTAGAACAACCAGCCAGGGCACACTCAAACACAGACTTCTGGATAAGAGTGAAGTCGTTTTCAATAGGAAGCATAAACGAATCATAAGGCAACTTGTAGTTGTCGTCAAAGTTCGCCAATGGGATGATGCCTGCTAGGTGTTTAGCCATAATGTTTCCAGAATTCTTTTTTGTGTTCTCGCTACTTGCCCCAGATCCTTAACCAGATCCGCTTCCGTAATCTTCGGAACTTTGATCGAATCTGTCTCCATCCATAGCGGAGGAGATGTAAGGAATTTTGTACGATTAAGCGCTTGTGTCTTGAAACTCCTGTATCTCTGGGAGCCGTCTGTTTGGTGTCCATTTTTTGGTCCTCTTAGTCCTAAATCTTTCATCTTTTGAAGCATTGTAAGCCTCACTATGGTCTCTGAAAAATCAAAGTCGTCTATCTGGTCGTCTGATAAAATTGAGAGCACACAGGCGTCTTTGAGCGGTCTATTACCATCAACTCTGGGAGAAATGTAAAACCAGATTTGGTTACAAAAGTAGTCTTCATCTTCTATCAAATCAAGATGGTGTTTACCGCCTCTTATGAAGGCAAACCTATCATAAACATAGTAATTTTTTGGTGTGTTCTCGCAAGGAAGCAGATTGTAAGTTGCGTGCTCATCAAAGTAATAACACACACCGAACTCTATGGTTCTCAGTTTAGCATAGTCGGAGTGTCCCGTCAATTCATTTTCGTGAATGCGGATCGAACTACATAGATCAGAGAAAGGAGCAAGCCCCTTCAATCCGAGAACGAAGAGAAGGTGCTCCCACAAGGCAATCTTGGATTGTCCCGTAGTTCTCTCTCCATCGGGCGTAGTCCAGAGTTGAGGTTGATTGTGAAGACCCCAACTAGACAAGTCAATAGACGGGTCAAAATAATCAAACTCAAACGGCTTCTCTGGTGTCGTGAAGAACACAGGGAAATCGTTGAGGGCAGCAAACAGGAGGGCACGGAGAGAAGAGCCAACTACGATTTCGTCGTAGTAAGGATTCAACTATCCCCCTTCATCTCCTGTAGAACCTGCTTGGCGAGGCGTGAGATAAGAAACTTAGTGTTGTTCTGCATTCTTGCTTTGGTCTCAAGACCCTCGGCAAAACGAATTGGTCTCTTTGACTTACCAACACGGGTCATAAACTCACCTTCTTTTCCGCCAAGGAACTCGCCTGTCTCTTCTTCGTTGCCGTAGCCAGGAAAGTCAGCGTCGTTTGTTCCAATAAGGTAAGATTGCTCGCCACCGCGAGGAACAAACAAAACGGAATCCTGACAAAAATGCTCGCCGAGACCAGTTATGGTGTCTTTGAAGTTTGGATCATTTTTAAGATTCACAACGAAGAACGAGTCTTCCTTGACCTCTTTAGCTGCGTCTGTTCCAAAGTCTTCGACATAAGTTCCATCAACATCTGTTACACCATAGCCCTTGTTGAGTAGAACAGCCTTTAGCTGGCGGTTGCGCTCATAGTTTTCCATAGTGTTGCTGTGATCGGGCATACACTTGGTTCTATCCTTGGTGTTGTCTCGGAACGCTGTCATAAACCCAGTGTCGTGATTGAGGATGTGCTCGTAGGTGCGACTAATTGAGCTTTCTGTTAGGAATTCCTTCCATTCTGTTATAACTTTTTTCATTTTGTTCTCCAGCTATAAATAGTTAGCCTTTTTTCGTGATCACTATTGTTGTCGCATTTAATTCAAAGTCTCTTCCCACCTCAATCTTCAAAGTGGTTTCTTCTTTCCAGCCAAGCATTTCGATAACCTCTTCGGGGATAGTAATCAAGTGCTCATCATTATTTTTTATGATTTTAACTTTCATTCGCTTTCCTCTAGTAGTCTTACTTTGTGAGAGTTGGTCCAAAACTGCTGGACTATCTTTTTATCGTAGGGATGGAAAAACTCAACAATGATCCCATCTTCCTTGACTTCTATAATTGTTGCCTCTATCCCATCTATTCTGGTAGTTGATGTCTGTGGGATAACTTGGATTATTTTATCACCGACTTT
>CAJQPF010000023.1 GCA_905480095.1 uncultured Flavobacteriales bacterium | reverse complement strand
ACCACTACCACGTCGCATGGCAGGGTAGGGCGGCAAATCCGTGGCCAGAAACTGAGTCCATTCGCATGCTGACGGTACCCCTCGACTCTTTGATTGTGAGGGTAATTGATCGAGCGGGAGAGGTAAGCCAGGTGCCTCTTGTGCCAACGGGTGAATTGCCGCTGGTGGTCGATGTCCTCGGTTCTTGGTGCCCTAATTGCATGGACGAGGTCCGCCTACTGAGGGAGGTGGTAAAACCTCTAGGAAACGACATGGTCTCCGTTGCTTTTGAGCGGCCAGATTCACCCTTGGCCGCACACAAACGCATTGAATCGTTTCAACGCGAGATGGGCATGGAATGGGATGTGTATTTAGGGGGGCAAGCAAGTAAACAGATCGCCGCTGACGCCTTTCCGTTCCTGGACCAGATCATCAGCTTTCCGACAACGCTGTTCATACACAGCGACGGCACTGTCTATGTGCACTCTGGATTCAATGGCCCCGCCACAGGAACGCTTTATGCAGACGAAGTTTCCGCATTCACACGTCATCTAGCCCCCCTTACTTCTCTAGAAAATCGTTGACGCGGTCCACTTGTATTCGTTTGTCTTGATTGGCCAGTTCCCAAGCAGTGTAAAACACAAGTTTGCCAATTTCAGCTGTTTTATCATACAGTATTTTCTCAGGGTCATCACCGGGGCGGTGATAATCCTCATGCACGCCGCTGAAGTAGAAAATCACAGGAATGTTGTTCTTCGCAAAATTGTAGTGATCTGATCGGTAGTAAAATCGGTTCGGATCATCGGGGGCATTGAACGTATAGTCTAACGCTAGGTTGGTGTGTGTTGAATTCGCTGTTTCACTGATCTCATGAAGTTCGCTCGACAGCTTATCTGAGCCAATCAAATACACATAACGCTCTTCATCCGCGTGAGCCTCGTCCACGCGGCCTATCATGTCAATGTTGAGGTTTGCCACCGTGTTCTCTAAAGGCCATATCGGATGGTCTGTATACCACTCACTCCCCAACAACCCTTTTTCTTCACCCACTACCGTCATCAGCAACACACTCCTCAGCGGCCCTTCTCCGGCATCCACAGCCTTCATGAAGGCCTCAGCCAACTCCAACACCGTTACAGTACCGGATCCATCATCGTCTGCTCCATTGTGAATTTCACCGTCAATGATCCCGACGTGATCATAATGGGCTGTTATTACAATGAGTTCTTCTCTCAGCAAGGAATCTCGGCCAGGGATATACCCCAGCACGTTTTGCGAAACCACATCCTCTTTAACCGCTGACAATTCAAAACTCCAGGTCGCATTTGGAAGCACTGTTGGAGCAATGGTTTGTCCTTTTTTTGTTTTTTTCGACCATTTCTTCCAGGATCTCACGTCTGACCCCGACCACCAACCATCGGTTGCGTCCGCCTGTACCATGAAGGTTGCGATTCTAGTACCTTCCCTCTCCTCTGGTTGATCTTCCCTGTTCAAACGCAAAGATTTTCGAAGCAACCAAGGCTTCATCCTACTGCGCACCACGGATAAATCATCGCCAACAACAATTACAGCTGCCGCTCCTTGCTCCGATGCCGCCGTTCGCATGTCATTCAATCCCGTTTGCCATCGGGTTTCCCCTCCTTCCGAACTTGCCTGAATCACGACCGCTTTTCCCTCTACATCAAACGTTTCCAAGTCCATTGCGTTTGAAACCGCAACCATTTCAACACCTTTCATCCCTTCTTCTTTCAGTCCAGGATAAAAGAGGTAGTCTTCCAAAAACGTCAACTGATTCCCGCTTACATCAGCGGAACCCCCTTTAATTTGCGACCGAACCAGCTCCACCGGTTGGAAATAACCCTCTCCATCGAATGGCGCAATTCCCACCGATTTAAAATGGCTTTCTATGTAACCTGCAGCCTTTTCTGCTCCTCGCTCACCCGTCTCTCGTCCTTCAAAAGCATCACTTGCCAGGACCATTAAATGGTTCTCTAAATCCAAAGCAGAAATGGAAGCGGCATAAGGTTCCGGGTTCACGATATCCTGCGCTGCTCCCTGATTAAAAGAAAAAAGAAAGAAACCCAACCCCATTACAGCGCACGCAATTTTATTGACCCTCCTTTCGTGCCGACCGCCCTCGAAAGATTGCATCATGTATGCTTTTAAAATTTCCAAACCTTCCGCTTCTGACACAAACCTTGCTGGAATGCACAAAATATTCGCGTTGTTATGTTGTTTCACCAGCCTCGCTACTTCTGAATTCCAAGCTAAACCAGCCCTTACATCCTGGTGCTTATTGGCTGACATTGCAACGCCGTTGGCTGAACCACAAATTAAAATTCCAAAATCAACGTTCTGAGATTCTACATCTTTCGCTACCGCATGTGCATGATCGGGGTAATCAACGCTATCCGTTGAATCAGTCCCTCTGTTCACTAAAGTATGACCCTCCGATTCTAAGTAACTCGACAGCGCCTTTTTTAATGCCGGCCCTGCGTGATCTCCTCCAATTGATATGCGCATCGTGTCTGTTTTTGCGGCAAGTTAATTAACAAGCTCATGGTTAATAGCAGAATTCCATGGTGAACAACTCCAAAACAACTTCTCTTTCATTTTACAATTTATCGTCTAAGTCAACTACCCCATCTGATTTCCTAATTTTTAGCTATGAATTTCTACTCGATTTTATGCATTCATTTAAAGAGTTTATCGACCATAGAGATTCTAATAAATTATTAGGTTCTTCATTCATTCACTGGATGTTTAAAACCATCTTTAAGCCTTGAATATCAATGTTCCTTTTTCAAAATGCCTGTTTGCAACCTAACCGAATCTGTGAAGAACTGAAAATACCAACCTTCCTTGCATTTCCTTTTACACACAATGAACAAGCCTATTACGATAGTTTTCTTTTCTAAGAATATAAGAATACTACTATTGTATGTGTTGATTACATCTTTTGCCTCAGCTCAAGAAATACCCGTGAATTGTGAATGGACGGAGTATACCTTTCCATCTGGACAAAAAGCCAGTGAGGGATGCTTAATCAATGGAAAACCAGAAGGTACATGGACATCATATTTTCCGAATGGAATGATCAAAAGCGTGGGTGCACGAAAAGATTTCTTGTTGCACGGATTGTGGGTATTTTCTGATTCTACAGGCATCAAACTGCGAACTGTTGAATATGAAGCAAATCAAAAATCAGGATGGGAACGAACGTATTTTTTGAATGGACAGGTGAAAGAAGAAATCCAGTTCAAAGAAAACAAACGATCAGGATGGACACATCAATACGATGAATCAGGACAAAAGAGAAAATCAATTCCTTATCGTGTTGACTTAGAGGATGGTAAAGGAAGAGAATTTAGTGCAGATGGACGGGTGATTTCCTTATTGGATTATAAAAAAGGATACTTAAGGGGGATAGAAAAAATCAATCGAAATGACTCCAGAGGCGAAAAAACAGGCGTGTGGATGGAGTGGTCCGACTCAGGTGTTTTATTGGAGCAAGGTGTTTGGAAAGATGGAAAGCGAAATGGATTATTTCGATTTTATGATCAATGGGGTCAGTTGGATCGAGTAGAAAAATACCTCGATGGAGTAGTTGTTTCAGATGCGGAGGAGACGGTAGAAATTGATGTTCGAACAACACGGCATAAAAACGGTGTGATTGCTTCACGCGCAACGTATGAATCGGAGAAGAGAGTGGGTGTTTTTTCTGAATACGATGAGGAAGGAATGATCATATCTGGGGCACTTTATGAAGCAGGTGTGAAAATCGGAGACGGCATTACAAATGCCCAAGGTCAACGGATTGGTTTTTGGAGGCAATTTTATTCTTCGGGCGAATTAAAATCGGAAGGCGCATTTTCAAATGGAAAGCGCGAAGGGCAGTGGAAATTTTATGCGATTTCAGGCGAATTGGTTCAAGAGGGTCGATATACGAATGGGTTGTACAATGGAAATTGGACATGGTATTATCTCGATGGTTCGATTCACAGGGATGAGTCGTACCGCAACGGAAAGGCGAGCGGCCTTTTCCGTGAATGGAACTCCAGTGGAGAATTGATTGTCGAAGGCACGTATGACTTTGGTTTAAAACAAGGACCCTGGATGATGAACGTAAACAATCACCTTGAAAAAGGAGTGTATTTAGACGATGAACGAAACGGTGAATGGGTTCATGAGCACCCCAACGGTGAACGTCAATTTACAGGGTCTTATGAATTGGGGCTTCCAGTAGGAAAACACGTATACAAGAATGATCAAGGTTCAATGGTTCAAATTGAACGGTATGATATGGGAACAAAGGATGGAAAGTGGTTGCTTTATGGACCCAATCAAACCTTACGTCAAACCTTGGATTAT
The DNA here is from genome assembly GCA_905480095.1 of uncultured Flavobacteriales bacterium. Lineage (GTDB taxonomy): Bacteria > Bacteroidota > Bacteroidia > Flavobacteriales_D > Sanyastnellaceae > UBA974. Next base: position 4,251 of record CAJQPF010000023.1, on the reverse strand, counting down.
AAACAAGGCAAACTCGTGCGCATTGACGGTCAGCGACTCAAGGAAACAAACTCACGAAAAACCGAGCAGTCTGACGATTAACTTCGTCTTTAAGTCATGGAACTTGATCCCCAAATAGTGAATTGGACCAATGTTTGCCTGGATACTGTTTTGGTATTTGATGAGCATGGAGTGGTGATTTATGTGAACGAGGCGGGCAGGCGCACGTTTTCCTCTGGTGAAATTGAGCAGGCAAAAGAAGTGTGGGAAGTCATCAATTCAATCGCAGGCAACCAACCTTTTGCATGGGATTCATCGGCCAACGAAACAGAGTATACTGTTCATTCTGGGCATTTGAACGGATGTTATTATGCTGTATTTAAAGATCAACGCAACACAGATGAATTAACCTCGGCGTTGAGTTACAATAAGCTTCTCTATGCAGGTTTAGCAAATGGAACCATTGAAGGTTTAGCGTTGATTCACAAAAATCAAGCGGTGGATTCAAATGGACAGATGTGGATGGTAATGGGCGTTAATAATCCACAAGAAATCACAGAGATAAGGTGGGAAAGCGAGCTGGGAGCGCGCAATTGGAAGCGCATGAATGCCCGCTTAGGAGAAGTGGTGGAGTTTGAATTTATGAATCGAAAGGGGCAGAACCTTGTGGTAGAAGGTAAGATTTCGGTGATTGATAAGGAGGCAGACTTCAAGACACTGGCACTTTTGGATATAACCGAAAAAAGAAAAATTGCAACCGACTTATTGAGAACCAAAGAACGGTTTAGGTTGCTTGTTGAAACGAATCCTTTTGGGTTGTTTTTGGTGGTGGATGGCCGGGTTAGGTATGCGAATCAGGCGGGATTGGAAATATTAGGCATGGAGGAAGAAGAGGTGTTCAACCAAGAGGTTATCCAGTTTTTTACTCCTTCGGATCGCTCACCAATTGAAGAGGACATTGCCCGCATTCTCAATGGAGAAAAACCCATGTACCTCGAGGTGCAAGTGAACCGAGAGAACAACGAGGTAAAGGAAGTGGGTTTGCAAATGGTTTTGTCTTTTTTCGATAATCAACCAGCTGTGCAAATCACAATCAATGACTTATCGACTCAGATGCAGCTGGTGAGCGAACAATTGAAGAGGACATCAGCAGAGGAGTCGAATATTTTGCTCAAAGAGGAGATTTTACAACACAAAGAGACGCAAAAACAACTCGAAGGCGCTGAGCGCTTCAACAGGTCCATCATCGAGAGTTCTATTGATATGATTGTTGCGCTTGATGTCAAAGGGAAAATTGTTCAATTCAATCATGCAGCTTCGGTTGAGTTTGGCATGACGGTCGAAGACGTGAAGACGATGACCGCTGTGGATTTTTTGCACGACCCAAAGGATCTCAATGGCATCGTTTCGGATTTGGAACAACAAGGTTACTACGCGGGAGAAATAGCAGGCAAACGATCGACAGGAGAGGTTTTTCAAATGCTCATATCCATTGCGTCTCTTCAAAACAATGAAGGAGAAGGCGCGGGTTTTGTGCTCGTTGGAAGGGATGTAACCGACATTCGTTTTGCAGAACAAGAACTAAGAAGGAGTGACGAGCGTTACCGCGATATCCTTGAGAATGCAACCGACCTGGTTTTTCAGGTTAATGCAATGGGAGGCGTAGAGTATGCCAATCCGTCTTTCTTTGAATCACTGGGGTATTCATCCAAAGAGCTAAAAAAGGTGCTGATTCAAGACTTGATTCAAGCTCCAGCGAACAAAACCAAGGAGGATTGGACAGACTGGTTAGCGGGCTCAAGCAACGAATTGAACTTTATGCATAAAAACGGTTCAACATTAAAGATGTTGGGCGGCGGGTCAATGCAGACGAATGAACAAGGGAGTTTGATTGGCCTGCGCTGCATTTATTTAAACGTATCAGAGGTCCGGGCTTATCAGCGCGACGCAAAGGAGAAGTCGGCCAAATTGGAGTCTATTTTCAACTCCACGCGCTACCTGTTGATGTTCACCATCGACAAAAAACTTCGGGTCACCACCGTGAACCAGAACCTCAAAAACATCCTCGCGGAACAGTTTGGGTTTGATACATCGGTTGGTACCCCCATCATTGAGACGCTGAAGGAATTCACAAACAATGAATTTTACCAAGGACAACTGAACCTCTTCGCCCGAGCTGCTCAAGGCACCCAACAGCAATTTGAGCTACCGATGGTCACCAAAACAGGTGAGGTTGTATGGTATCAGTTGTTTGTTAATCCGGTTTTATTTGAAGAGGGAGCGCAGGAGTTGAGCTGCATTGCTTATGACATCACAGAGCGAAAAGAGATAGACAATCAAATCCGTGAGGCGCTAAAGGAGAAAGAAATCTTACTTCAGGAAGTCCACCACCGAGTGAAGAATAATTTACAGGTTATCTCAAGCATGCTCAACCTGCAGCGACGGTTTGTAGACGACCCCAAGATGTTGGACGTTTTGGAAGAAAGCCAAAACAGGATATCGACCATGAGCTTTATCCACGAAAGCCTTTACCAAAACTCAGACTTCAGCTCCATTGGTTTTGCCGATTATTTGGAGCGGTTGACTCAAAACTTAATTCACAGCTACTCCAAGATTTCGGCTCGTGTGGAATTGATAAGTCAGCTGGACGACATCCACATCAACCTGAAGCAAGCAATCCCTTGCGGTTTAATTGTTAATGAGCTCGTTTCCAACTGTTTAAAATACGCATTCAAAGGCAGAGAAACAGGTAAAGTATTCTTACGTGTTGAAAAAAAGGGCGAAGAACTGGAGATTGAGGTGGCGGATAATGGAGTGGGGTTGCCAGAAGAGTTTGACATCGAAACGAACGACAGCCTCGGGGTGTATTTGGTTCAAGCGCTTACCGACCAATTGGACGGAGTGCTCGTTGTGGATAACAAACAGAGCGATAAGACGTTAGATTCCAACGGTGGGGCTTCATTTTTGGTTAGATTTACCCCATTGACCGACTAGACGGAACCGAAAGAAACCACTTGATATGCCAATAAATATTCTCGTAACAGAAGATGAAAGCATCGTTCGAAAAGACATTGAACGCTGCCTTGGAAACCTGGGTTATAACGTAGTAGCCTCAGCTGATAACGGGGAAGACGCGATCTCCATGGCGATGAAGCACAAGCCTGACTTGGCGTTGATGGACATCATGATCAAAGGCGACATGAACGGCATTGCGGCAGCAGAAGAAATTAAGCGGAACATCGATATTCCGGTTGTCTTTTTGACGGCATACGCAGACGAGAACACCTTGAACGACGCGAAATTAGCGGAGCCACACGGGTACATTTTGAAGCCGTTCAAGGATGTGGACATTCAAACGGCTGTGGAAATGGCGCTTCACAAGCACGGAAAGGAGCAGGAAATGCGTCAGGAGACGGATTTTTTGAGGAGCCTGGCCGAACACAAAGACGACACGGATATCATTTTTGTGAAAAATCGAAGCCGCTTGATTCGTGTCAAGAACAGCGACTTGTTGTTTGTAGAAGCATTGAAGGATTATGTCGTGGTTCACACCACCAATGAAAGCTACACGATTCACTCCACCATGAAGGATGTCGAAACAAAACTTGGGGGGCCGGACTTCATGCGCGTTCATCGAAGTTACATCGTAAACATCGAGGCCATTGAAAGCATTAAGTATTCCATGATCACCATAGCTGGAATGGAAAAAGAGATTCCGGTTGGCGGAAGCTACAAAGACGCTCTTGCTCAGCGCATCAACCTTCTTTAAGGTTTTCTGTGCCTCCCGCTGAAGGGGGGAGGTCTGACCGCACAAGATTTCCGTGCAAGAAGTGACGAGAAGAAATAGCATCAATACCTTGAGAAAATGGCTTGCCCCTATCGCAACCGAAGAATAGTGAGGAGGAATTATGGCTGGACGGCATATCATAGTTCTAAGGTGGAATAATTCTCACTGAAAAAAGAGGGCGCGCATCTTTTTTTTTTCATACGCCCCTGAGCATGAAGCCCTCATTATTCTTCTATTGTTTCATGCATGTTGGGTTTTGGCGCGGTCTAATTGGCACGGTCTAATTGGCCTGGTCGAGGAGGAACAGCGCCTCTAGCCGTTTCAAAGTGCGCGGTAAATGCGCACCTTTAACTTGAGGCAAACGACAGCTGAGGTTATTTCGGAATGTGACTCCCAAATCATGGTGTACATTTGAATCACAGGCCACGAAACATGAAACGGATTGAACACATTGGCATCGCCGTGAGAACGGCGCTTTTGTTTTG
>CAJQPF010000022.1 GCA_905480095.1 uncultured Flavobacteriales bacterium | reverse complement strand
CCGAGATTGCGGTGATGGGCGCCAAAGGTGCGGCGGAGATTATATTCCGAAAGGAGATTTCTTCGGCCGCAGATCCCGAAGCCAAACTTGCGGAGAAAGAAGCCGAGTATGCGGAGCTCTTTGCCCACCCTTATAACGCAGCATCAAGAGGATATGTAGACGAGGTGATTACACCTTCAGACACGCGAGAGAAGCTCATTAGGGCCTTCGACATGCTCAAGAACAAGGTTCGAAATACACCGCGCAAAAAGCACGGAAACATCCCCCTATAAATCATACAATACCTGAGTGAGGTTTAGCTCTTCGCTCTTTTGATCGAGCAACCCACGGCTTTGGTGGATGCGGTTTTGATGCGCTTGCCTGCTGCCGAGCGCGTGATTGCATCCTTTAAGAAGTGCTCCTCCACTTCCTCAGCGCGATCTACATTGTCGTCAATAGACCCGACATAGATAAGTTCCATGTCTCCATTAAAAAGGAAGACGTGAGGTGTTGTACGTGCGGAAAAATTATTTGCGAGTTTGCTTTCTTCGTCAAGTACGTATGGCGCCAGATATTCCATTTCCATCGCGTGACTTTTCATTTTCATAAAGCTGTCGCTATCCTCTCTTCTTGCAGAATTTGAATTCACAAGCAACGTCCCAATTCCATTTTCAGAAGCCAATGCTGTCATGCCATTGTATCGACCTTCCCAACCCTCCGTGGTTTCACCTCGACCCACGACGAATGGGCACGAATTGCATGTGAAAATAATGAGTGCACCATTTTCACCTTTAATGTCATTGATCGACAATTGAGATCCGTCGATGTTCATCATTTTGTATGATGCAGAGGGGGCAGGGTCTCCGATATTTAATGTTTGGCTATGGCCAGACACAACAAATAGTGCGGAGGCAAGAAAACTAAAAAGGAATTTTTTCATGGGACAAAGATAACCCCAATCAGGTTACTTAATCAGAAGTGCATCACCATATGCATAGAAACGGTAACCTTCTTTGATGGCCTCATTGTACGCCTCCATTATAAGCTCGTGGCCTGTGAATGCAGATTGAAGCATAAGGAGAGTCGATTGCGGTGTGTGAAAGTTTGTGAGCAAACTGTCTGCCACACTGAAGTCGTATTTCGGATAGATGAATTTATTTGTCCATCCTTTAAATGGTTTCAGGGTCTTTGTGGTACTTACAGACGTTTCCATCGCGCGCATTGCAGTCGTTCCAATCGCGCATATGCGACGGCCTTCTTTCTTTGCTTGGTTCACGCGATTGACACAATCGTTGCCGATAATCAATTGCTCGCTGTCGACTTTGTGTTTCGTAATGTCTTCAACTTGCACCTCTCTAAATGTACCTAAACCGATATGCAGCGTGATAAATGACATGTCGATGCCCTTAATTTCTAAACGCTTCAAAAGCTGCTTTGAGAAATGAAGCCCAGCGGTAGGGGCAGCTACTGCGCCTTCAGTTTTGGCATAAATGGTTTGAAACCGTTCGATGTCAATGTCCTCTGTTCCACGATCAATGTAGCGGGGCAGAGGAGTCTCGCCCAATGAGACGATTTTTGCCATAAACTCCGCGGACGTTCCTTCAAACAAGAAGCGAAGTGTACGGCCACGTGATGTGGTGTTGTCGATGACTTCAGCAACGAGTTCATCGTTGTCACCGAAATAAAGTTTGTTTCCGATTCGAATTTTACGTGCAGGATCCACGAGGACATCCCAAAGTCTGCTTTCCTCGTTTAATTCACGAAGTAAAAACACCTCTATTACCGCTCCTGTCTTCTCCTTGTTTCCATATAAACGAGCAGGGAAAACCTTGGTGTCGTTTGCAACAAAGACATCGCCCTCGTCGTACATATCGATAATGTCCTTGAACATCTTATGTTCAAACTTACCTGTCTTTTTATCCACGATCATCATGCGGCTGTCGTCACGATTTTCTAACGGATATTGTGCAATTTGATCTTCCGGAAGGTCGAATCGAAAATGCGAAAGTTTCATACGTTGAGCAGCCATGGGAGTGGGGTTTTTGAGACGCTTGATTGTCGGCGCGCGAAACTAATGAAAAACAGTATGTAAGTCAAGTGTTTTCACTCATTTTTTGAAGCAGGTGCACAAGACTTGACAGTTTCAAGCAATTCATTTAAATCCCACGCATTTTCAACATCATAGTTCCCGCTTTTTGTACGTCTTAAAGACGTCAACGTTCCACCCACTTTCAAGTGTTCGCCAAGATCTCTTGCGAGTGCTCTTATGTATGTTCCTTTTGAGCAAACCACTTCAAACGCCACATCAACCACTGGATGTGAATTGCCGTTGACATCTTTTATTTTCTCGTGGGTGAAAGAATGGATGTCAAAAGAAACAACTGTTACTGCTTTGGGTTGAAGTGCGACAGTTTTACCCTTTCTCGCAGCTTTATATGCGGTCACGCCATCCACCTTCTTTGCCGAAAATTGTGGCGGCATTTGTTCCAAATTGCCGATGAGATTTTGCGTTGCCATACGGGAGATAGATGCCAGATCTAGTGCCTTAATGTCAGATGCTTTTCCCCAGTTGTCGACCTCTGTCTCCGCATCGAAAGAGGGTGTGGTCACCCCGAGCCGAATTGTCCCAGTATAGGTTTTTTCTCCGGCCTGTATAAGGTCTATCGTCTTTGTTTTTCGGCCTGTACAAATGATTAATACACCTGATGCAAGTGGATCTAGTGTGCCTGCGTGTCCGACCTTGATTTTTCGAATATCAAAGGTGTGACGAATCGTTCCGCGGACTTTGTTCACCACATCGAAGCTCGTCCATTCCAAAGGCTTGTCGATCACAAAAACCTGCCCTTCCAGGAAGTCGTCTAGTGTGTGAAAAGTTGCGCTTTTTGTCATTTTAAGTGCTTTTTTTCGTGTTTTTGTCGTCTTTAGCGCTATTTAGTGCGTTTTCTGCAGCTTTCCTTCCGCTTGTCATATCTGCGGCCTCTGCAGCACTCATGCCAGCCATGTCTTCAAAAATTCCGAGGGCCAGGCGTATGGAATTGATGTTTTCTATTTTCAGTCGAAGTGCGCCATTGCGTTGGTACATACTTGCATTTCGGGAGTTGTTTTTAAGATAGTTGAGCACGCGTGCAAACATGGGGCCCTGGAAATAGGGACTGTCTTCTTCACTCACAAATGCGGCGATTAATTTTCCAGACTTCAGAATGACCTTTTCCATTCCCAGGATGCGAGACACCCATCTCAATCGCATTGTAATGAGGAGTTCTTCAGTTTCTTCGGGCAGCGGACCAAATCGATCCTCAAGCTTATCCTTATAGACTGCCAAATCAAGTTCAGTGTCCAGTCCATCGAGCTCTCTGTACAGAGATATACGCTCTGGGATATCACTCACATAGTGGTCAGGAATTAAAATGGAGAAATCTGTTTCTAAGATGGTTTCCTCCACATACTTTCCCGTTTCTCTTCTTTCTTCTTCAAAGAGTTCATTAAACTTCTCTTCCTTCAGCTCCTTCACAGCATCGGCCAAAATGCGTTGGTACATTTCAAACCCAATGTCAGAAATAAACCCACTTTGTTCCGCCCCTAGCAAGTCTCCGGCGCCACGTATATCCAGATCTCGCATGGCGATTTGGACGCCACTCCCCAAGTCACTAAACTGCTCAAGTGCCTGCAATCGCTTTCGAGACTCCGAAGGCAACGAGCTTAAAGGTGGTGCCATGAGATAGCAAAATGCTTTTCGATTTGACCGTCCTACTCTTCCTCGAAGTTGATGAAGGTCACTGAGGCCAAACTTATGTGCATCGTTGATCAGTATGGTGTTTGCATTGCTAATGTCTATTCCGCTTTCGATAATCGTTGTTGCCACCAAAACATCGTACCCCCCTTCGATGAAGCGCGCCATCACTTCTTCGAGCTGCTTGCCTTCCATCTGTCCATGACCGATGCCTATTCGGACATCCGGACATAGGCGCTGAATAATCCCCGCCACATCTTTGATGTTTTGGACGCGGTTGTGAACGAAATAGACCTGTCCTCCCCGACTCACCTCATAACTTATGGCGTCACGAACCAACGCTTCATTGAAGGAAGTAACGATCGTTTCAACGGGATGTCTGTTCGGCGGTGCGGTGCGGATGATACTCAAATCTCTCGCCCCCATAAGTGAAAACTGAAGTGTTCTCGGAATGGGTGTCGCGGTCAACGTGAGTGTATCAACGTTGGCACGCATCGTTTTCAGTTTATCCTTGACGCCCACACCAAACTTCTGCTCCTCATCAACAATCAGTAGACCGAGGTCCTTAAACTTAATCCGTTTCCCCACAAGCGCATGTGTGCCGATTAAAATATCAACGTCCCCAGACTCCACTTTTGCGAGGGTTTCACTCAGGGCCTTCCCCGTTTTAAATCGATTGACATAGTCGACTGTCACCGGAAAATCTTTAAGTCGACGTGCAAAACTTCTTGCGTGTTGCATCGACAGAATGGTCGTAGGCACAAGTATCGCGACTTGTTTTCCATCCGTGGCTGCTTTAAATGCTGCGCGTATTGCGACCTCAGTCTTCCCAAACCCCACATCTCCACAAATAAGCCTATCCATAGGAACAACCTTTTCCATATCCTCTTTCACGGCTTTTGTCGCGGCGTTTTGGTCTGGGGTATCTTCAAACATAAAACTGGCCTCCAACTCGTGCTGCATGTAGGTGTCTGGTGTAAAGGCAAAACCCTCTGACGCTTTTCGTTGGGCATACAGATTCAGAAGATCGTAAGCGATTTGCTTGACTCGTCTCTTTGTTTTTGCTTTTGTTTTCGACCAAGTAGCTGTACCCAGTTTATTCACCGATGGCTTTGTTCCTTCTTTTGAAGTGAATTTTGAGATGCGATGTAGCGAATGAATACTCACATAGAGGACATCGCCTCCTTTGTATGAAAGCCTGATTGCTTCCTGTTCTTTCCCATTGACTTCAATCTTATGTAGCCCAGAAAACGCGCCAATACCGTGATCGATATGCACCACAAAATCACCCACCTCCAAAGCCATCATCTCTTTAATGGTAAGTGCTTCTTTGCTTTTTCTAAATCCGTCCTTCAGTCTAAACCTGTGATACCTGTCAAACAGTTGGTGATCGGTATAGACCAAAACTTTAAGGTCTTTATCCACAAACCCCTGGCTGAGCTCCATGGGAATCGCCGTATAGGGAACATCTGGACTTTTCTCTCCATTCTCATCCTGTCTGTCGGAGAAGATGTCGTGCAGACGTTCCAATTGTGTCGCTTGACCTGAGACGATCACATTCACGTATCCGTTCCTGTTGTTCGCAATCAGATTCGTGGCGATCATGTCGAAATGCTTGTTAAACACGGGCTGCTCGGTCATTCCATACCCGATGGTCAAGCGGTCTGTAAAAGTAGTCCCACCGTCAAATTCTACCACAGAGAAATCTTGGATGAGCCCCACAAAAACATCCGGGTCGAGGTAGAGAACCTCGGGAGGTGTTCTCTTCGTCTCGCCCACCAACCTTTCGAAGTGTGCAGTGGCTTTTTCGAGTTCTTTTTTTAATCCCAATTCACAGCTTTTCACATCTGTCATCCATACCACAGAATTTGATGGAATAAAGCTGAAGAACGCCTCATTGTGTTTGTGGAGTGTTTTGTTTCCCACATTTGGAACAATCGTTGCGCGCGTGAGTTTATTTACACTAAGCTGCGAGACTGGATCGAATTTACGAATGCTCTCGATTTCTTCACCGAAGAACTCTATCCTGTATGGATGATCAAATGAAAAACTGAAGACATCTACGATTCCTCCCCTCATTGCATATTGTCCCGGTTCATATACAAAATCCACTTTCTCAAATCCGTACTCAAGAAAAACCTCATCCAAGAAGTCCAACGTGAAATGATCTCCCAGGGCTAACCCAAAGGTTTGTGCACTCAATTCTTTCTGGGTGATGACCTTTTCGCTCAGCGCTCCAGGATAACTGACGACGACACATCCCTCACGGCCGCCATTAATTTCGTTCAACACTTCAGCCCGCATTGAGACATTTGCATTTTCTGTAACTTCCTCTTGATATGGCACGCGTGCCGATCTGGGGAAAAGAAATATCGGACGCGGATTTACAACAAGTATTTGCGCCAAATCATTCATGAAATAGGCCGCATGTTCTTTGTCTTCTAGCACGAAAATGTGGTGGTTGAGCGCGCCGACTCCTGCCAATTTGTTTTCAGACTCCCGTTCTAGAATACCTGCGGCCACCAATGCTAGGGAAGAGCCGACGACACCTTTCAGTTCAACTTTCGACCCCTTGTTTTCGAGGGCACGCATAAGTTCCCCTGTCCGCGGATCTCTGCGGTAGAAATTCAATAAATCGTCGGGTCTCATCGCGCTTTTCAAGGACGATAAAGATAAGCCTAGTTTTCTCGCTGAGGGACAGTGTTCATGGCTGGATTTTTCTCAGCGAGCTGACTGGCCATAAAGGCCTGAACGAGGTTTTTATTTCCGACGTAGTAAGGCGACCTCTGATGCAATTCTGTGGGGATGCGGTCCATGACCCTCCCGTCATCATCGAGCGCCATTCCACCTGCCTGCTCAGCAATAAATGCAAGTGGTGCACATTCGTAGAGCAGTCTAAGCTTACCGTTTGGCTTTTTAATGAGGGACGGGTAGAGATAAATGCCACCATGTATGAGGTTGCGATGAAAATCGGCCACCAAAGACCCAATGTACCTTGCCCTAAACCTTGCGCCTCGTGTTTGGCGACACCCCTCCACAAAAATGCGCGTGGGTTCTGAACATTTGTCAAGTAAAGCATCATTCACAGAATAAATTCGACCTTTTTCTGGAAATGTCATCGCAGGATGAGAAAGAAAAAATTCTCCGACAGCTGGATCAAGCGTAAATCCATTGACACCAGTTCCGGTGGTGTACACAAGCATTGTAGAAGAACCATACAAAATATAGCCTGAGGCAATTTGATGTGTTCCTGCTTGTAGAAAGTCTTGCTCAGTTAAGGGTTCCCCCATCGGGGTTTTGCGACGTTGAATGCTGAAAATAGTTCCAATGCTTACGTTTACATCGACGTTGGAGCTTCCATCTAAAGGATCGATAAGCACGATATATTTTCCAGTTTTCCCTTCGTCTCCGCAAAGAATAGGATCTTCCTGTTCTTCAGATCCAATTCCAGCGACGGACCCTCCAACCGAGAGAATTCTCATAAAGGTTTGATCTGCAAAAACATCCAGTTTCTGCTGTGCTTCATCTTGGATATTTACGGATCCTGATTCCCCGAGTATTCCCGCCAAACCGGCTCTGTTCACTTGGTGATTGACAATTTTTGATGCGACTCCAATGTCAGTAAGTAGACGCGTCAATTGACCAGACACAAACGGAAATGCGGCCTGCCTGTCCATGATAAATTCCCCCAGTGTTATGGTCTTACTCATCTAAAGTACTTGTTCAAGTTTCCTAACCCATTCGTCACCCATCCTTTGCAAAGTTAAGTCAGCAAGGTTTAGCGGGGTATAAGTGCCACAGATAGTCTGTGGAAATCTTTGGGGCTGAGTTGTTCAGCGCGTTTTTTCAAGAATTCCTCAGGAATCATTTCTTCCGGAAACCCAGCGCTTATCAATGCATTTCTGAGGGTTTTACGTCTTTGGTTGAACGCTCCTTTTACCACTCTTTTTAAATGCGGGAACGAACACCCGGGGTCAATCAGATCATTACGTCTGAGACGGATTACACCACTTTTCACTCTTGGAGGCGGATCGAATGCGTCTTCATCTACGGTAAAGAGGTAATCGATGTCGTAATAGGTTTGGAGCAGCACACTTAAAATGCCATACGTTCGGGAACCGGGGCCCTCGGCAATTCTTTGTGCCACTTCTTTTTGGAACATCCCCACAACTTCGGGAACTCTCTCTCTCCAATCTAAGACTTGAAATAGGATCTGAGAGGAGATATTGTAAGGAAAATTTCCTGCAACTATAAAAGGTGCCCCATCAGGAAATGCAAGATCAGGATTCCAACGTAAAAGATCTACGCCATGAACTCTATTTGATGGAAGCAATTCTTCGGTGATCAAATATTCTACACTTTCCTCGTCCAATTCTACGACATGAAGATCAAGGTCTCCTCTATCCAAAAGTGGAATTGTCAAAGCGCCCGTTCCAGGACCGACTTCTAATACAGAATGACATTCTCTGTGACACGTCACAGACCCCGCAATACGATGTGCTATTCCCGGTCCAACCAGGAAGTGTTGACCCAGATATTTTTTTGGTTTAATCATGCTTCGTCTGTCTCGACATTCTCAGCCCACCCTTCGTGAATTAAGGGTAATATTGTTCGGAACGCGACAGCTTTGGTCCCCCATTTTTTTATAAAATCGGCCTGAAGGTCTGGTGCGCATTCCTTTTGGTATGTATTAAATGAAGCGAGGGAATGAGCGACATACTGTACAGCAAAAGTCTTCCCGCCTTCCGCTTCGCCTTCCACACGACACAATTTATAATCGCGGAAATGGCCTGTTGCCATGACAGACGGTATATGATCGTTGACCATGTATTCGAGCCATTCCGGAGCCGATTCAGCATTTACAGAAATGGTAATGTTGTAGAGTATCATGGCTTGGAGATTGATTCTTCCAATGGACTTTCAAAACCTTCGAGACTTCCCGCCTCTTCTCCTTTAAGTTCCCGATATCGCTTTCGGGCTTCTATCACATGAAGTGATCCGGAAAACTCGAAAATCAATTGTTCATACAATGCTTCCGCTTTGACCAAATCGTTCAGTTTGACATCATAAATCACCGCTAGATTATACAGCGCATCATCACCAGTGATGTCATCGAAATGCAAATCTGCCACTTCTTGATAATACGTCAAGGCACTTTCTACCTCACCATTTTGAAGCGCAAGGTCTCCTTTTAGCATTAAAATCTCATCTTCTAATGCGTGACCAGGCCAATTCTCAGTTAACGTGTCTAATGTCGAAACAGCCTCATCATATCTTCTCTGCATCATCAGGAGATCTGCCCTGGCATACATCTCCATCGGTTCAAAGATTGTATCTAAATTAAAATTATCGGTAATCAGAAGACTCAAGTTGATCGCGTCGTTACTGATGAGTTTGGATGTGGATGCTTTAAGCGCGTTGAGTTGGGTTTGGGCCCAAGCAAAATCACCAGTGTAATAACTGATTCGCGCATTTCTGTATTTTGCTTCGTGCCCCAAAGGATCATCTTTAAAGTCGAGTATGACTTGAGAGAATAGGAGGGAAGCATCCCACACCAGGTTTTCAAAAACATAAATATCTCCGAGTTCCAATTTACAAACGGCAGCCACTCTCTTATTGAGACCGGAGATGCTCAAAACCTCTTCCATGATGGCCATGCCCTCATCTCCTCTGTCAAGAAAGAACGCAAGGATGTGTGCTTGGTTTTTCAACATGATTGATGTTTCAGACTTCACCCCAAGATCCCTGATGCTTGCAGCATAATCCGCTTCTAACGCGGTTAATCCATCAAAATTTGGTGGGGTTTCTTTTGTGAGCGCATGGAAACGGACTTGTAACATTTCATTCCTGGCGGTGAAGAAATAGGGAGAATCAATTCCTTTTGCTGCAACATAGCCATAACAATCTAAGGCCGTTTCTAGGTCGTCGTTTGCAGCTGCCGTGTTCCCCAACTCCATGATGTTTAAACCTATTCCCTTTCGTCTTAAGTCCAAAGATCTCGCGTGAATAAATGCGGATGAAAAATCTTTTTCTTGTGTAAAATACCACACCAGCATTTCTGGAAAGATCGTGTCCTCAGGATATCTCTGGGCTGCTTTAAGAAGCTCAGTTCTTACCATCTCTCCATTTTCAGGTTCTGTCTGTAGGCGGAGATTTCTATTTAGGCTGTTTTGAACAGTTCTTAAGTAGGTGGGTGTTTTATGCAGAAGTTCTAAAAAACTCTCAACCATTCCTTGATAATCTCTTCGCATTCCTTGGAGATTCGCGAATTGGTAATGAAAGTCAGTCGTCCCCAGATCTTGCGCCTTGCGATAAGTCATGTAAGCCATATCAAGTTCGTCAAGCTTGATGAATGCATTTGCTAGCCTCACAGCTTGATTCTTTCCTGGTTGGAGTAGTTCGAGCGCACTGTCGAACGCTTTGCGCGCCAAATCGGTTTTGTCAAAATTGAGGTACAAAGACCCCAAATCAACGTATGCTGTACTCTTGCTGTTCTTGTGCATACGTTTAAGACGCTTCTTCACAAGCGATTCGGCACCCTCAAAATCGTCCATTGCGAGGAGCGATTGATAATACATTTGGTAAACAGCGTTTGTTTTGTTGCGCTTATATATCTCAACGAGGTAGAGTTGCGCTTGCTCGTAACTCCCTTCGTTATAATAGAACTCAGCGAGTTCTAAATCGGTTTGGGCTGAAACATCGGCAGAAGAAAATGACAGTCCTGTAGTTAATAAAAACAGGCCGTAGATGATTCTCTTTGCATGTTTCATAATTCTATCTCTGTTTCATTTTCGGACACTCCACGGGCCCATTCCCCTTTTTTTGCCACGAGCAAGCTGTCAATGGCTCCCCAGCCAGCAGAATCTGCTTCAAGCCCCAACCTTATTAGCCGTGTTGTTTCATCTACCAATTCTCCAAGCGTCGCAACGGCTTCAATTTCAAAACGCGCATTCGTCTTTATATATGTGTCATCTATTGTGTCTCCCAGAGCATCTCTGTTTGCGCCTGATTCGATTATTTCTCGTAAGCCATCAAGTTGTTTTTTACAACGCTCTGTCTCATTCGTCAGCCCTTTATATCTACTCGAGGCATCTTTTAAAAATCGACTTGCTTTTGACAACCCTTCAATCACCTTGACATCTGCTTTCACGAAAACCACATTGCTATCTAGACCTAACCATCGAACATCATCTTTCGCCGAACTCAGCCTTTCCTTAACATTTGCGATAGAATCCAAAGGGATTTGATCTAATTCTTTAGAGATACTCGCCACACTTTCTAGCGCCTTAAGCAACTCTACTTGGGTTTTGTTTTCACCACATCCCATCTGCATCAACATGAGTGATGATGCAACAGAAATCAGGAAAAGGTGAAAGAGGCGGTGGTTCTTCATTCAAGTTTTATATTCGATCAAATCCCAAATAAGGGACCAAGGCTTGAGGGATCTTCACGCCGTCAGCATCTTGATGATTTTCTAGAAGGGCTGCGACAATTCTTGGAAGTGCCAACGCAGAGCCATTCAAGGTATGAACGAGTTGGTTTTTGCCATCTGTATCTTTAAATCGACACTTCAGCCTGTTTGCCTGAAACGTTTCAAACCCCGATACAGAACTCACTTCAAGCCACATTTCTTGTGCTGCACTCCACACCTCGAAATCGTAGGTGATGGCCGCTGTAAATCCCATGTCACCTGCACA
>CAJQPF010000021.1 GCA_905480095.1 uncultured Flavobacteriales bacterium | reverse complement strand
GACCACTAACGGCCCGAACTACATACCACTTTTTCTCTATTTCACTCATCGTTTCCAAATCGTTCTAGAATAAATCATAAATAGTACCAACAACACCTTTCCAGATAGAGTCTGATGTATTTACTCCAAATGCCCAGTCCATCACAAATACTACACCCGCAATAAGTAAGGATGCAACAAATACCAGAACTGAAGACTCCTGAAGTTCTTTCCAAGTAGGCCAAGTAACCTTGGTTACAAGCTCACTGTAGGACTCTTTAATATAATTCGTTATTTGAGACATTGTTTCTTTATTTGCACGGGCGGTAGGACTCGAACCTACAACCAATGGTTTTGGAGACCACTACTCTGCCAATTGAGCTACGCCCGTAAATACGGGAAGAAGGCACCTTAAAAAGGCACCTTCTTCTCGAAGATTTGTATAGAGGAGAACCCTCATAAATTAACCGACTATTTCAGTAACCTGACCAGCACCTACAGTTCTTCCACCCTCACGGATAGCAAAACGTAGACCCTTGTCCATAGCAACAGAAGCGATTAAATCTACATCGATCGTAACGTTGTCACCTGGCATTACCATTTCGCGACCAGCTTCTAGAGAGATCTCACCAGTAACGTCAGTTGTTCTGAAGTAGAACTGAGGACGGTACTTGTTGTGGAATGGTGTATGACGTCCACCCTCTTCTTTCTTAAGAATGTAGACCTCTGCCTTAAACTTTTTGTGTGGAGTGATCGTTCCAGGACGTGCTATAACCATACCACGCTTAATGTCAGACTTATCGATACCACGAAGTAAAAGACCAACGTTGTCTCCAGCTTCACCTCTATCTAAAATCTTACGGAACATCTCAACTCCAGTGATTGTAGACTTGACTTTTTCATCTTGCATACCGATAATATCAACTTCATCACCTGTATTAATGATACCCGTTTCAATTCGTCCGGTTGCAACTGTTCCACGACCAGTGATTGTGAAAACATCCTCAATAGACATAAGGAACGGCTTTTCGTTGTCACGTGGCGGAATTTCAATCCATGCGTCAACAGCAGTCATTAACTCCTTAATAGAATCTACCCACTTCGCGTCGCCATTAAGACCACCAAGAGCAGAACCAGTAATTACAGGAGAGTTGTCGCCATCATAGTCATAGAAAGAAAGAAGTTCACGAACTTCCATCTCAACCAATTCAAGCAATTCTTCGTCGTCTACCATGTCCGCTTTGTTCATGAATACAACAATACGTGGGATACCAACTTGGCGTCCAAGTAGAATGTGCTCACGAGTCTGAGGCATTGGGCCATCAGTTGCAGCAACAACAAGAATAGCACCGTCCATTTGGGCAGCACCAGTTACCATATTCTTCACATAGTCAGCGTGACCTGGACAATCAACGTGAGCATAGTGACGCGCTGCTGTTGAATACTCAACGTGTGAAGAGTTAATCGTAATTCCACGCTCCTTTTCCTCAGGTGCGTTGTCAATTTGGTCAAACGAGCTAGCCTCGCTATACCCAGCATCAGCCATCACCTTAGTGATCGCAGCTGTTAAAGTAGTCTTTCCGTGGTCAACGTGGCCAATTGTGCCAATGTTAACGTGTGGTTTTGATCGGTCAAATTTTTCTTTTGCCATAATCTCAACGTTTTTATGATTTATATATTATTATTAATTTCTATTTCTCTTTAATGATATGAGCCAATGATGGGAATTGAACCCATGACCTCGTCCTTACCAAGGACGCGCTCTACCCCTGAGCTACATCGGCTTGAATCGAGCGGAAGACGAGGTTCGAACTCGCGACATTCAGCTTGGAAGGCTGATGCTCTACCAACTGAGCTACTTCCGCTTGGTAATTTCCTCAAACAGTTTAATGCTTGTGAAAATGTGGGGGTAATAGGAATCGAACCTATTCAGTCTAAGACAACAGAGTTACAGTCTGCCCCGGCTCTCCAACTCCGGCGTACCCCCAAAACATTCTGTAACATGAATAATGTACAGGATATTTTATTGGTGAGCCGGTGGAGGGATTCGAACCCCCGGCCAGTTGATTACAAATCAACTGCTCTGGCCACTGAGCTACACCGGCAATAAAGCAAAGAACAAAACACAAAAAAACCCTCCTGAATTTCAGGAGGGCAAATGTACGATATAATTTGGTCCAAACAAGCAATAGTTGTGCCTAAAATTATATCAATATAATTTCTTTAAAAATCACTCAAGCATGTTGCTTTAAAATCTGTCTTCTTAATGCCTCTGTTACTTCGTCAGTCGCACCTTCAAAAGTTGTTGAGTTGCGCTTCGCAAAAAGATCTTTTCCTGGCAAGTGAAGTTTAATCTCAACAAGTTTATTCTCTCTGTCATTGCTTTTCTCAATGCGTAAAAAAACTTCGCCAGAAATAATTGAGTTATTAAAAGTTGTAAGCTTTTGAATTTTTGCTTCGATAAAAGCTAATAACGCCTTATCAGCGTCAAAGTGAATGGAATTGATTTGCACCTGCATGGTGAACGTAAATTGTTAAGTGCATTATTTTGGACGTTTATCCAAAGGGCTCGCACGGTGAAACTCCTTCAACTTTGCTGTCGTATGATGCGTGTAAATTTGAGTTGAAGCAAGACTAGCATGACCTAGTAATTCTTTAACAGCTGCAAGTTCTGCACCGCGATTCAATAAATGAGTAGCAAAGGTGTGTCGTAAAACGTGAGGACTACATTTCTGCAGCGTACTCACTTCACCAAGGTAATAATTAACACGACGATAAACAAATGATGGGTAAAGAGATTTACCCGCATCAGTCACAAACAACTCTTCACCACCAACAGGTCTATCCATGACGTGCATCATGATACTCTCTAAAGTATGAGGCATCAGTGGAAGAAGTCTTTCCTTTGATCCTTTACCAAGAACCTTCAATGTCTTTCTACTTCCATCTACATCAGAAACACGCAACCCTATCAACTCACTTAACCGAATACCCGTTTCATAGAGGAGCGCCATCATCGAACGATCCCTTCTTCCTTTCCAGTCTTCTGCAAAGAGATCCTCGTTGAAGAGATCTCTCATTGCATATTCAGTAACTACTTCTGGAAGGCGTGTTTGTAATTTGGGAAGAATGACCGATTCTACAGGATTAGAATCCATAATCCCTTTTCTTCTGGCATATTTAGAAAATGTCCGATAAGCAGAAACTTTTCTGTGGATGGTTCGAGGCGCTTTACCTTGTTTCATCATCTCAACCACCCAAGACCTTACCCAATCACCTTTAATATTACACAAGTCATCCTCGTCATAATGATCAGTCATGTACCTAATAATCTGATTTAGATCAGAACGATAGCATCTCAGGGTATGTTCAGACCCGCGCTTTTCCTTTTGAAGAAAGTCAAGAAAATCAGCTAATGTGGTAGTGGTTTGTTTCAAGGCGAAAATGTCTGAACATAAAAATAGCGAGAAGGCGTTGCAATCTCGCTATTTTTATCGACAAAAACAAGTGATTCGTCGAAAATATAATTATTACACACTAAGACAGTGTGTTAATTCAGTTAATCTGGAGTGACAGACTTAAGATTTTTGTAGACCGCTTTCTTGCGAGCCTCACGGTTGATGAGGCTAGGCTTGACAAACTCACGACGAGTCCTTAGTTCCTTCATCTTTTTAGTGCGATCGAATTTCTTCTTAAATCGCTTTAAACAACGTTCAATGTTGTCGTTTTCTTTTACTGGAATACTGAGCATAATCAAAAAATTGAGGTGCAAAGATAGATTAAACTATTTACCGAACCAATTCTCTTGCAATTACTAATTTCTGAATTTCAGAAGTCCCCTCTCCTATGGTACACAACTTAGAATCTCTGTAATACTTTTCAGCAGGAAAATCTTTGGTATAACCATAACCACCCAGAATTTGAACAGCCTCCGTTGAAACCTTTACCGCGACTTCGCTTGATTCATACTTTGCCATGGCACTGGCCAAAGAGCAGGACTTGCCGGCATTCTTTAATGCACAAGCTTTCAGCAACAACAAGTCTGAGATCTCAATGGCCACTGCCATATCTGCTAATTTGAATGCAATGGCTTGGAACCTTGATATCGCCTGACCAAATTGTTTTCTTTCTTTTGAATATGATAACGCAGTATCATAAGCTCCCTGAGCAATGCCTAGGCTCATCGCACCAATACTTATTCGCCCACCATCAAGCACTTTCATCGCTTGTATAAACCCTTCTCCAACTTCACCAAGTATTTGAGATTCATGCACCCTGCAGTTATCGAAAACCATTTCCGAAGTCTCACTACATCGCATGCCAAGTTTGTTTTCTTTTTTACCTCCAGAAAACCCTGGAGTAGAACGTTCCACCACAAATGTCGTAATTCCGTGACTGTCCAAAAGATCTCCAGTACGAACCAACACAACAGCGACATCACCACTCGTACCGTGAGTGATAAAATTCTTTGTGCCATTGATCACCCAGTACTCGCCTTCCTTTTCTGCAACACATTGCATTCTCAATGCATCTGAACCTGTATTCGCTTCTGTTAACCCCCATGCTCCGATCCATTCTGCTGAAGCAAGCTTAGGCAAGTATTTCTTTTTTTGTTCTTCAGTTCCAAACTGCATGATGTGACCAGTACATAAACTGTTGTGGGCCGCCATACTGAGACCGACAGATCCGCACACACGAGAAATTTCTTCGAGTGCAATCTTGTACTCTATATATCCTAACCCAGCTCCTCCATATTCTTCAGGCACAAGCATTCCCATGAGACCTATCTCTCCCATTTCTCGAAAAACATCAACGGGAAATATCTGTGATTCGTCCCAAATCATACGATTTGGTAAAATTCGACGACGCGCAAATTCACTCACCGTCTCCTTTATCATTAATTGATCGGCTGTCAAATTAAAATTCATTCTACAAATGTCGTTAGATAAATGTCTGAATAGCTATAAATGATCATTTATTGTGACAACCTTTATGTAAGGCAACCAAATATTCCATGTACTGTCATTCACTAAAGGCATTTTTCTGAAATCATCAATTGTTTTAATTTCATGATGCCTTCTATATCTCTCAATCATTCTCGCTCCTTCAAAACCTAAATATGGATGTTTACGCATTTGTGACCAGGAAGCCGTATCAATACAAATCTGAGTCACTTCTTTTGAATCGACTTTAAACCATCCTGATACATCATGATAAGATTCATCACTAAATCCATACACCTCCTGAAGCTGACCCACATCCACGAAACCGCCAAGCAAATTTCTATATTTTACGGTTCTCCCAGAGAGGACAGGACCAAATACAGGCAAACTTTCTAATGAAATACTGTCTATGTCATTAATATTGAGAGAAAGAGGCTCAGGAGTATCCACTGGCGCATAGAGCGCATTTGAATTGTAGGATGGCTTCGGTTTAGAATACGGTCTAGAATAAGAAGGCACGCTTGAGGCTTGGTCATTTGTCTCGTTTGACAATGATGGTGAGGAGGCATTCGAACGATCCCCGACAGGCCATGTGTACAGCAACTCAAGGAATTCTGAAACATCAACTCTTTGTGATGAAGACCTCATTGATTCAACGCCCCAAGCAAGCAAGGACAATAAAATAACAATGATTATAGACGTTAAATGAAAGGCATCGTCACGGCGAGATAACGAATCTGTTTTATTTTTTGTATTGAACGATTTCACCAGACCTCACCCGTTTCAAGTAGTCTTTCAGATCTGACTTCACCTCTGGGGCAAGGAGATACAGTCCTAAGACGTTAGGGAAACACATGGCAAAAATCATAGCGTCTCCAAACCCGAAAACACTTTTTGCAGAAATGGCAGAACCGATGACGACAAAAGCACAGAATAAGACCTTATAGCTGATGTCTGCAACTTTGGATTCTCCGAAGATATAAGTCCACGATTTAAGGCCATAATAACTCCAACTTAACATCGTGGAAAGCGCAAACAGGATGACTGATATCGACAGTACGATAGGAAACCATGAGATTGTTTGACTGAATGCAGAAGATGTCAACTCAATGGCTTTTAATTCTCCAGAATCTGCGAGTTTAAAAGCCTCCGCTGCGCCGTCTCCTCCATAACCTGAAATAACGATGACCAGAGCTGTCATGGTACAGATAACAACCGTATCAATAAACGGCTCCAACAGACTCACCATACCTTCAGAGACAGGCTCCTCGGTCTTCGCCGCTGAATGTGCAATAGAGGCTGAACCAATACCTGCCTCGTTAGAGAAAGCCGCACGTTTGAAACCTTGAATCATAACGCCAATAATACCGCCATACATGGCCGATGAGCTAAATGCACCACTAAATATCTGTCCGAAGGCATTAGGAATTTGTGAGAAGTTAACCCCCAATACAACCAACGCACTCAACACATATACACCGACCATCAGAGGAACAACTTTGTCAGTAACCTTTGCAATACTCTTAATCCCTCCAATAATAATGACACCGACCAAAACGGCCATGAGTGTTCCAAAAATCCAAGATTGACCATAGAAAAAAGAATCTACGCCACCAGTGGCATGAATAAGTTGTTTCGTCGCCTGATTGATTTGAACCATGTTACCTCCACCTAGCGAACCACCGATACACGCGACAGAAAACATGATCGCAAGCACTTTACCAAGTTGACTAAAGCCCTCGCCTTTTTTTGCAAGCCCTCTGCTCAAATAATAAGCAGGCCCACCTGAGACAGAACCATCTGCATTTTCAATGCGATACTTGGTTCCCAAGGTACATTCTACAAACTTGGCACTCATCCCTAACAAACCGGCGACAATCATCCAGAATGTGGCGCCAGGTCCACCTATAGACACCGCAATAGCAACTCCGGCGATGTTTCCAACACCTACTGTGCCTGAGAGTGCAGCAGTCAAAGCTTGAAAGTGACTTACCTCTCCCTTTTCCTTTTTATTGGGATTGTCAAATTTCCCTCTGACGACATCTAGGGCATGTTTAAAGCCCCGAATGGAAATGAAATTAAAATAAAACGTAAAGAATATTGCCCCGAATAACAACCAAATCAAGACAAATGGGACTTGAATCCCAAAGCCCACTGGGATTGTGAAAAAAATCACATCCTCGACAGTCTGAGTAATGGGGCCCATGTATTGATCAATAACACTATCTATAGATCCACTTTGTGCGATTGATACAACAGGTGATATTAATGCAATCAGGCCGAGGAATAGGGTTTTTAATAAAGACATACGTTTAGAATAATTATTTTAATTGTGAGAAAGTTAAGGCTTTGAAGCGTATCAAGGATATGGATGCGTATATTTAAGTATACTGTTAAATGATCTGATTTGCTCAGCATTCCCAAGTACAAAAAGCTTACAAGCGCCATCGAGCACAGTGGAAGGTCCTGGATTAATTTCATATTCACCGTTAGCTCGCTTCAAGCCCACGATATTAATCCCTAGTTTATCATGCTTAACCAGATCGCCTAATGTGGATGAATTCATTTCAATCGGCAATTGATCCATCGAGATCTCTTCTAAATTGATAGAGTCGCCGCCCTGTATACTGATGTGATCTAAAAATTCAACGACGTCAGGCATCGCAACAAGTGAAGCCATATGGGCACCACCGACTTTGTCTGGCATGATGACATTGTCTGCACCGGCCACTTTCAGCTTGTGCACTGAATTCATTTGAGACGCTCGGCTAATTAAAAGCAGTTTGTTATTTAACTCTCGTGAGGACAGAATAACGTAAAGATTGTGCGCGTCCACTGGCATCGTCGCAATTAATGCCTTTGCCTTCATAATACCCGCTTTCTGGAGATTTTCGTCTCTTGTTGCATCACCAGAAATAACAAAAAACCCTTCTGTACGTAAGATTTCAGAACGCGCCTCGTCCTTTTCAATGACAACTACAGTTGTGGCGTGATCCTGGAGTTCAGAAACGGCCATTTCTCCAACTCTACCGTAACCACATACAATCACATGGTTTTCTAATTTATCCATATCTTTCTTCAATCTAGCAACTTTAAATGTGTTTCGATATTCCCCGTCGACAAAATACGTCGTAAGCACAGAAATTGAATAGGCAAAAGCACTAATACTTGAAATAATCAGGAAGGAAGTAAAAAGCATCCCTCCAGGACTTAGTTCATGTACTTCTCGAAAACCAACCGTAGAGATTGTAATAACCGTCATGTAGAAGGCCTCAATCCAGGTGTAGCCACCCACGATATAAACATAGCCCAAACTGCCCAGAAAGACTACGATGGTTACCGCGCTTAAGGCAAGGTAAAGTCTCTTGAAAGTTTTGAATTTAAAAAGCACGCCCTAAACTACGTATTCCACTTTAATCTGCCTAAGCTTTTTGCAGAGGTTTTGCACACGTGGTGATTTGATTTACAATCCCAGAGTGATGGCCATCTTGGAAGCAAGTTTTTCAGCTTCAACTCGCGATGCGCTTGAACAATCTGACCTGGTCTTGGGGGACTTTGATGCGTACAATATTCCACGTGAAGAGTTCACAAGAAGGCCACATTGCGCATTAAGACCTGCAGAAGCCACAGCGTTGAGATCGCCTCCTTGCGCACCCACTCCAGGTACAAGCAGAAATGAATCTGGCACGAGGGCTCTTACACGGGACAAAACGTCTGGTCTTGTTGCTCCCACAACAAACATCAGGTTGTCAGGCGTACCCCAATCGGATGCTTTGGTCAAAACTTTCTCAAACAATGGAGGTGAACCATGGAACTCAAAATCGTCGGCGCCAGGATTGGATGTGAGGGCAAGGAGAATGGTCCATCTATCCTTACGGTCAGTGAATGGCCTCACAGAATCCTCCCCCATGTAGGGTGCGACAGTCACTGCATCTGATCCCAAAGTATCAAACATGGCTGTAGCGTACTTGCGAGAAGTATTGCCAATGTCACCACGCTTGGCATCTGCGATCACGAGACAATCACCGGGTATCGCTTGAATGATTCTCTCAAGCGCAGAAAAACCATCTGCACCGTAGGGTTCGAAAAAAGCAAGGTTTGGCTTATATGCAACAGCGACATGATGCGTACAGTTGATAATAGACCTACAGAAAGCTTCAACCGCTTCAATTCCTGAGCCAAAGCAATCTGGAATAAGATTGGGGTCGGGATCAAGCCCTACACATAAGTAAGATTTTTTCGCCAGTATCGCTTCGTAGAGTTTAGAGCGATTATTTAGTGTTCTTATCCGTGCCAAAACTTGGTTGTTTTACGTCTTTATAAATTCTTTAAGAGTTCTGCTTTTTCTGCGAGATGCAACGCTTCAATGACCTCCGTTAAGTCACCCGCTAAAATAGAAGGGAGCGCATGAGACGTAAAGCCAATCCGATGATCCGTGACTCTTCCTTGAGGGAAATTATAGGTTCTGATTTTTGCACTACGGTCTCCTGATGACACCAGAACCTTTCTGTTTTCAGAGCGTTCGGCATCTTGTTTCTGGCGTTCTTGTTCAAAAAGACGTGTCCGCATCACCTGCATTGCGTGCTCTAGATTCTTATGTTGAGAGCGCCCATCTTGACATTCGACAACAAGACCTGTAGGGAGGTGTGTTAAGCGCACAGCACTTTCTGTTTTATTCACGTGCTGACCTCCCGCCCCACTCGCTCTATAGGTATCACGTCTCAAATCAGACACTTTCAATTCAACATCAACTTCCTCAGCAACAGGAAGAATGACGACAGTTGCAGCTGAAGTATGGACCCTTCCTTGAGATTCTGTTGCAGGCACTCTTTGGACCCTATGGACGCCACTTTCAAATTTCAACCATCCATAAACACCCTCTCCACTCAGATTAATGACCGCTTCCTTAACACCCCCCACAGTGCCTTCAGAAGATGAAACAAACGTATGTTTCCACCCTTTAGATTCTACATGGCGCAAATACATTCTAACCAGCTCACCAGCAAAAATCGCAGCTTCATCACCCCCTGTGCCAGCTCTGACCTCTAGAACAACATCTCGGTCATCGGCTTCGTCACGTGGCAGCAGCATCTCTCTTGAAGTCAATACAATTTCTTCGAGTTTTGCTTGCAATTTAGGAATCTCTTCACTCCCCATTTCTCGGTAATCGGCATCATCCGATTTCGCCCATTCTTTTGCTTGAGTGAGGTCATCCCAAACAGCACGAAACAAGTTGGTGTGTTCAGCGATGGGCTCCAATCTTTTGTACTCACGCATCGCATCGCGGTATGCATTGTTGTTGGCAATTAAATCAGGGTCACCAATTGATTTTTCGACCTCTCGAAATCTGTCGCTAATCGCCTCCAGTTTTGCGAGCAAATCTATCATGATTAATTAGAATACTTATAAGTCCCATGTTCTCCAGACACCGTCACAGTGCCATGCGAACATGGCTCACAACGACCGATAATTTTGGCATCAACTCCAAAATCTGCAGCGATAGAAATCAATGCCTTGGCTGCCTCTTCAGAAGTGTACACTTCAAGTCTGTGCCCCATATTGAACACTTTGTACATCTCTTCCCAAGACGTTCCTGAGGCCGCTTGTATTTTCTTGAATAAAACTGGCGTAGGAAACAAATTGTCCTTGATGACGTGGACATTATTTACAAAGTGTAAGACTTTTGTTTGTGCGCCTCCCGAACAATGAACCATTCCGTGAACACTGTCACGCCAATCTGTCAAAAATTTTTTTACAATCGGTGCGTAAGTTCGCGTAGGAGAAAGTACCAACTTTCCAGCATCAAGCGGAACACCTTCAATGGAATCTGTGAGACCACAATCTCCCGTATATATGTATTTTGAATCAGTCCCAGGATCATAGCTTTCAGGAAAACGTTCTAACAAAGTTTTATCAAAAACATCGTGACGTGCAGACGTAAGACCATTGCTCCCCATACCACCATTGAATTGGGTCTCGTAGGACGCCTGTCCTGAACTTGAGAGGCCTACAACGACATCTCCAGGAACGATGTTTGCGTTGTCAATGACCTGATCTCTTCTCATTCGAGCAACCACAGTAGAGTCCACAATAATCGTTCGGACCAGGTCTCCCACATCAGCCGTCTCTCCGCCAGTTGAGATAATCTCAACGCCTTCTTTTCTGAGATCAACCAGAAGCTCTTCTGTGCCTTGAATGATTGCTGAGATCACTTCTCCAGGTATGAGATGTTTGTTCCTTCCGATTGTTGACGACAAAAGCATAGGACCCGTAGCCCCTACGCAGATTAAGTCATCAACATTCATAATTAAAGCATCTTGTGCAATCCCTTTCCACACAGAGATATCTCCAGTTTCCTTCCAATACATATAGGCCAAAGCAGATTTGGTCCCCGCACCATCTGCATGCATAATGACGCAATGTTCGAGACTGCCCGTTAAATAATCAGGAATGATTTTGCAAAACGCTTGAGGGAACAATCCCTTATCTACGTTTTTAATTGCTGCATGAACATCTTCTTTCCCTGCGCTTACTCCGCGTGCTGCGTACCTACTTGCGTCTGTCAATTGTAAAGTTTATTCGTTACTCCTCAGTTGGAACGTAATCAAAACGTATGATTCTAAATACAGTACGTCTATTTACCTGGTGTGCGGCTTCTCTTTCAGAAGCAGGGAGTTTGGCAATCTGAGCGTCATCAATGATGAGCATGTCTTCACCATGTCCGAAAGGAACAAGTCTGTCGCCAGATATGCCTTTATCTAACAAGAAGTTAACACAAGTTTCAGCACGCTTTTGGCTGAGTTTCTTGTTTGAAGATCCTGTACCACGACTGTCCGTGTGGGCTTCAAGTTGGATGACCAAATTCTCATTACGCACGAGAAGATCCAAAAGAAATTCAAGTGAATCTGCAGAATTAACTTCGTCATTAATTAACAACTCAGCACTTGCAGTTGGATAAAGTACGAGAGGCATATCGTACTCTTTTTCTAATACAATTTCTTTTAAAAAGTATTCTCGAGCAAAAGTGGTTGACTCGGTAAGTCCGATACTTGAGAATCTATCTCCAGTACCAATAAAGCCTTCGTTTTTCACATCAACATCATAAGAGACACCCTCTTCAATTTCTCCATCACAAAGCTCAAGTGAACCATCCTCATTTGATGTTTCAGAAGAAATCTTTCCTTCAGAACTTTCCAATGTAATAGACGCTCCGCTTACTGGCATACCAGTGTCGTAGTCATATACATACGCTCTGTAACAAAATTCCATCGGTGGGAGTCTGAATTCATAAAGATCATCCTGCCCTTTACCACCATTGCGATTTGATGAGAAAATACCCGTGTTGGTTTGGCCTTTAAAAATAATACCCAGCTCATCGTTTGAAGAATTCAGTGGATATGGCAAGACATCAACATCAGAGAAAGCCATCACTCCCTCACGTTCGTCTGCAAAACACAGATCAAACCCACCTAAGCCACCGTGGCCATTCGATGAGAAATACAGTGCACCATTGGCTCTAAAAGATGGAAACATTTCGTCTCCAGCGGTATTGATTGATGCACCGAGATTCTGAGGCAACCCCCATGTATCATTGTCATCATTGTATGCCGAAAACCATAAATCTTTCCCGCCAAAGCCACCCGGCAAATCAGAAGCAAAAACCATGTAATTGTCATCTAATGACAAAGCTGGATGGCCTATTTGAGTAGAGTCATCTTGTTCTCTGTCCACAAGAAAGAGTGGCTGAGAAGCCCCAAAATTGTTTCCTACAACCGGTGCATAATAAATGTCACATGCGAGGTTTGAACCATCCTGATCGACACATCTTGTGAAGTATATGGTCTTAAAACGCTTGTCAAAAGAAGCCGAACCTTCGTTGTCATCTGAGCATAGATTAGAAAGTGGTTCAGGTGTTTTCCAATCTCCTTTCTTATCTTGGGTTGTCGTGAACAAATCCATATATCTTTCTCCTGTAATCGGATCTTCACCAGATCCTGTAGACCCCAACCTTGAAGATGCAAACACGAGGACATTCGATTTCTTTGAAGCATAAACGGGCGCAAAATCATAGGATGGTGAATTCACAATGATCATCGGCTCCACAATAAAACGACTCGGAGGCTCTTCCATCGCAATTGCAGCAATGTCTGCCGCTTCAATTCTATCGTCTGCGAGAGATCTGTCACCATTCTCACCAAACTTTTCGTACCACTCCATCGCGGTGTAATAATCTTCTTGGTCACGAAGTGCATCACCATAAAGAAGATAAATTCTTGGATTCGTTTTTGCGTAACGCAAACCCAATGCTTTGTCATACCACTCCGTGGCACCACGTGGGTCGTGCATCAAACGAAAACATTCTCCAGCTTGGAAAGCACAATATGCTTTCAACATCAAATCTGATTTTACTTTTGCGTAGGCAGCGACGTAGTCACTTGACGCTTCAAAATAACCACGTCTGTTAAAAGCGATATCAGCTTCTTCATGTAGCTCTTGAGCGAAGTTTCCGCTCAAAGCGCCAAATAAAAAGACAAAAGACACAACAAAACGTGTGATCATTACTTGCAGGTAACTTTGCATTCTAATTTATTCTATGATTTCTAAGGTTCGAAAGTACTGAAAAAGGAGCATTGAATTGCGAGAATTTTGACAATACCATAACAACTCAATGTCAACTGCCATCTTAAAAGCTGAAAAATCAACGCGTAAACAACAACTCATGGAATTTCGGAAGAGGCCATAACTCGTTGTCTATCAATCCCTCAAGCTGCGTGCATGTGTCACCAAGCTCTTCTATGAGAGGCATAATTACTTGACCATATCCATCTGCAATTTTATGCGGATTTTTTCTACCATTGACTTCAACTTTATTTTCTTTCAGCGTTGACAAAGTCTGATACAGATCGTTGACCAGATTCGAGGTTTTTTCAAGTATGTCTCGCTGAGGAACGGTCATCTTGTTGCCTTTTTTACCGAAAACTTCCTCCACCCCTATGATATTTTCGAGAAGAAAGTTTTGGTATGAAATCGCAGCTGGAAGGATCGTGTTGCGCGCCATATCAATTAATATGTTCGCTTCAATCTGACGATGCATCACATATTTTTCATACTCTACTTCTTGCCTTGCTTCCATCTCTGCAGGATGAAGAACTTTCATTTGATCAAATAGATCGATGACTTCTTTCCGCCCCCAAACAGTTAACGCTTCGGGTGTTGTTTTTAAATTAGACAAGCCTCGCTTCTTCGCTTCTTTTAACCATTCATCTCCATAGCCATTGCCTTCAAATCGAATGTTTTTACTCTGTGTAATAAGTACTTGTAGCTCTTTTAAGATGGCCTCGTCTTTTCCGACACCTTTGTGTATTCTTTGATCAACTGACACTTTAAACTTCTCAAGCTGATCCGCTACAATCGTATTTAAGACAGTCATCGGCAACGCACAATTGGCCGAAGAACCCACCGCTCTTAACTCAAATTTATTCCCCGTAAAAGCGAATGGCGAGGTCCTGTTTCGATCCGTATTGTCGAGCAAAGCTTCTGGAATCCTGCCTATTTCTAACTTGAGTGCTGTTTTGTCAGCAGGCGTTAATTTACCGTGCTTGATGTTCACCTCTAAATCATCGAGCAGTTGACTTAACTGAGTCCCTATGAAAGCAGAAATGATTGCAGGAGGTGCTTCTTGTGCACCCAAACGGTGATCATTTCCAACGCCTGCAAAACTTGCCCTTACAATGTCTGCATGTG
>CAJQPF010000020.1 GCA_905480095.1 uncultured Flavobacteriales bacterium | reverse complement strand
ATCGTGCATCGAAGGCAGAAGGCGGATTCCAAACTTTTCCTCGAATACGGTTACGGCGTGGCTTTGCCCACCCTGGTTACAGGAAAAGTTGGAGTTGGGTTATCCGGAGAATCCAACGCCAACCTTTCAGTTGGGTTTCGTGTTTTTCCTACCCATGGATATTTAAGATTCGGCATTCCACTGAAAACGAAACAAGGCATGGCGGAGTTAGGCTTTAGCCTTGAGAAGTCAGGTAGAGAATTCAACCCGACGTTTAGACAACTTTCATTTGGCTCCGACCAGATGCTTACAGTTGGGCTGTGTATGGATATTCACTAAGGCTTAATTAACCAAATCTGGGTTGAGCGGGTTCGGCTCCTTCAGAAAGAAGGATAAACTCGAATTGGCGCGTCAGCCCGATTTGCCATTCTTGCATTCACCGAGCAGGGTTCAGCCACCAAGGATCAGAAGAAGTGGAAGCAGGACCTGGAAGCCAGGGGATACCAGGCAGTGATTACCAAGGGCAGGGAAGCATGCCTGGAGATCATCCGGGAATACTTCAAGGAAGACAATCTTGAACCATGAAAAAAATTGTGCGCATCTTTCTGCTCGTGGCAGCCTCTTCCACTCCAGAGTACACCCCACCTTTGAGGTCTAAACCCTTCTTTGGATTTGTCTTGCAGAATACATACACAATCCATTGGCTAACGTTCCTGAAACTCCAGTAATATCATTACCTGTCTTTTTCTTTCTGAATTTCTTCCTTTGTTTTTGGTCGATTCTTCAATTACTCTTCGCGATCAAGTCGCATTTGTTCCATCTGTGCCAACCATTCGCCACCGGTTCCTTTCGGTTCGTCCGTTATCTCTTCAATTTTAAACTCACCACGGTTAGTACTCACTACACCGATATTATACACATCCCAATCTAATTGGGGTATGTACCGATATGGTTCGTGGTATACATTCTCGTAACTCATTAAAAGACACCTTTCGTCCGTTTCAAAAGTATTAATCTCAAAGAAGTAATCTCCGAGATGGGTATCAGCGACACATGAGAAGTGTTCAGTTTCTGAATCCCATGGACTGATAACATCGATAATATCGAACTCACCGTAAAACTTATACTCTCCGTTGATGATGTCAATTACTGTGACAGTCATATCATTAAAATCAAAAGTAAAAATAATTCGACCTTCACCTACATCGTAACCTTGAGTATACTTATCTAAAATCAATTCATCGTTTTTCCATTGTTCAATTAGTGACTCTGATTCTACGTAAGCAAATCCGAGTTGTTCTTGAAAACTAACTTTTATGACTTGAGATATTGCCAAATTTTCAAACGAAAAAAACAAAATAAATAAAGACAATGCCATCATCAACACTTTAGATTTCAGATTTTGCCTGAACATATGTGGCCTGAGGATGCAGATCAACACCGATGAACTGCGCATTCCTTTGGCATGTTTATTTTTCTCTTTAAAATATTTCATCACGTGGGCATTTAAGATTAACACGCAAAAAACCACTTGAAATTGCCTTCATCCATAATGACCATGACAATTTTATATCCGATTGGCAAACCCTAAACCCATCATCAAACTCATCAAAATCTTCACCTTAGGGCTCATTAAACAACCACGAGAGGGGGCGAGAATTGCGCCCAGGGAAGGATTCACGGGGCTGGCCATTGAGCTCAAGAGGCCATATCGGATATGTATAAATCCACCTCAAATTTTTCGGGCTTCCGGCCCCGCTTCTCCTCCTGATTGATGTGCAAAACTTCGCTCACTTCCGCCGGCTATACTCAGTGTGAATTCTTTGGACGATTGGAACTCGCAAGAGAGCTCTTGAAATTAGGCTACGGAGCGGGTCAGATTATTTAATGACCGCCTCCTTTTGAAGACCCAATATGCCGGTGACGCACGTTTGAAGCAGTCTGATTCAAAAACGTGAGAGAGTTCTGAACCGACGAGTGCCAGCTATTTGACATCAAACAAGGAGCACGGCAACACAAATCTTTTGATCTTGCATTGACTGGAATTTGCAAACATGGACAAACGCATGGACGAGGCTTGGTAGTCCCTGTAGAATTAAGCAAATTAGGGCTTTGAGAAAGGGGTTCAAAAAGCCCCCGGCTCCACTTTTTCTTTCTAAGAATAATTTCTTATTATTAGAAATATTTTTTTTGAGTATTTTAGACTCATAAAAACAAATATATAATGGCCCAAATTAAAGGAATAAAAGAAATAATGATTTGCACTCATGATCTGGAAAAAGAAGATCTAGACAATTTGACATCAATAAAATTAAAAGAATTAATTAATAATAAATTGCAAGAAAGTGCTCAGTTACTTTATGTATATGATGAATATGGTTTCGAAGCTGATTCTGCCCTTAGTATTGAGGTTTGTTATGAAGAGATTGATTCTACCCCAGTCGTACAAGAAGGAATGGTGAGATTAGTCTTTTGGCAAGAATTAGAACAGTGCAATGTAAATGCTGATCTAAATGAATTAAGTGGAAATGTAACATTGAATCTCAAGGGGAATACATATGGTTGTATGTCCGATTGGGGCTATCAGTCATTTGAATTTATAACTTCTAATGATGGTACAGAATTGTTTTTGGAATCCGAGTCTTATGGAGATGAAAATAAAACTATCTATTTCTTAAATTCAAAAAAGGAATGTGCATATTCAATAAACGATATTGATAATAACATAACATTCGATGAGGAATTTGAAGAAATGAAAAAGGATTATTGCAATTGATTCAATGAGATTGGCTGTCCCACCGGAGGCCAGTCTCGATCTATAGAGCGATGCCTTTAGAGGCGCACACCTGTCTTTAAACAAATGTGACTAATTGCCAAAGCAATCAAGAAGACGACAACCCTAAAAGTAAATGACTTACTAAAAAACCATTTGGTGAATTTTAGATACAACAAACCACCTAAAATCAGACTTAACCATTTGTTTCTCTGAAATCTTTGCCCATGGCGTCTGTACTAGGCGGCGCGGAGAATAGAGCCGAAACTGACAGCTCCTCTGTCTCGTTCACGTTCGATGATTTGGAGTTTCGAGAAATAGAACCACAAACACGGCACTTGTTCTTTGGTCAATGGCACGTTCTATCTGATTTTCTCGGACAGCATACTCAGTAGACTTTTAACTGCAGTTTCATAAGCCACTGGGTCATTTTCTTTAAGGTATGGGCTGATACAAGGCAGACTAGAAAACCACTCTTCTCTCGCATCTTGAAATGGGAAGAAATGAGGCTGATTGTTCGTTGCTAACCAGGCAACCGGAATTCCGTCTTTGTATAAAAGATGCGAAGAGTAATAAAGCCTGCCGCCAACTTCTTCTTTTTCGAAGTTTCGAACGACTTCTTCTCCATCAATAAAAACAGAATGTAGAATGTCAAAATCACCAAAATCTGAGCCAAACCAAATCGTGTCAATACCAGTATGCACGTAAAATCGAGGATCATCAGAGTATTCTGTATTAATACTTTTATTAGCAATAGCAAAATCTCCTTCAGCATAGAAATACAAGTCCTCTGACCTCACGCTAACTACAGAAAGACCTTCTTTTGGTATTTTAAGAGTGCTTCGTGTTGGAGTAGAATCCTCCAATGTCGTGACCCATTCCCCGGTAGCGTCATCTAATTTTTGAACCTCTTGCTTCAAACCCCGATCCTCCCCATCAAAAACTACCCAAGAGGAAGCCTTTTTATTGCAACCGCCATCAAAACTCCAGTTATCAGTTGACAATCCTTTAATATCCTCAGACAGTTCGCTTTCATACGTAATCATGCCATGTTTGTGGTAAAATTGATTGACATCCATTAGTTCAGTCAAGAAAGCTGAGCCGTAAAAAGTATTCCCACTGTACATGCTATCTTCAAACAGACCTTCATTTTGAAGTAATGATTTCAATTGGTCTGATTTATCGCTTGTTAAACGGCCTATGGAGACTTCAACACCGTGATGCACGATACCCTCACCATGGTGCGAGCTGCTATCATAGTTTCTTGCAACGGTTATTTTTTCTTTTTCCATTTTAGTAGAGTTCTTGAATTATCGGCAATTGCTAACATACAAAAAGCTCCTGGTTGCCCCTGAGCAGCTTCACATGCTTTGCCCTGTCATCCCAATGCTTGACATCAATCCACATGGGCTGCATCAAGATTCCTGAATAGCACCTGTTGGTCAGTCGAAGTTGACTTGTTTTTCGACCGAACCATCTGAATAGATGTACAGCCGCACTTCGCCTTGTTTTGGGCCCGCTTTCCGACCGAGCAAATCCAGTATTTCGACTAACTGACGGTCATGAGTAGCTTCAAGCTGTTCAATATCTGTTGAAGAATCGCAGATTTCCTGAAAAAACAACCACGCTTCCCGACTGGAATCGATGTCCATGTTACCATATGCCCCAGGCCAGTCGTGACCTCCTCCATTCACTGTATAGAGCCACACTTGGGTGCAACTTCCAGGAGCACCGTATTTATCTGCGGTTACAGTACTACCATCTCCTGTATTGATATTCTCAAAATCAAAAGAATCTTCGAGTTGGAGGCCAAATAAGTCTGTGAAGAAACTCATGGTAGCTGGTATACTGGGATAAGCTCCCCAATTGTCTTGGTTGTTTGGATCTCCATCGAAGTAGGTGACATTGTCCTGTGTTCCATGAATCTCGAGTATGGACACCTCTTCAGGCGGGTTGCAAGCATCCATGATATCTTGCATAATCATACCTGCAACAGGTGCTACAGCTCGAAAATAATTGGAAGCCTCACAAGCCAAGAGATAGCTGAAGTCACCCCCGTTTGACATACCTGTGCAAAACAGGAGTTCTGGGTCGATTGAATGTGAAGCCGCCAAGTGTTCCGACAGATGAATCACATAGGCTACATCATCTACTGTCTCGTTATTTTGAAAGTCGTATCCCACATTCCAAAAAGTATTGCCCCACGAATCCTGAATTCCTTGCGGGTAACACACTGCAAAACCGTATTCGTCGGCGAGTGCGTTGAATTCCGAATAATCCATAATTCCCTGAGCACTTCCTGAATACCCGTGGCAAACAAACACCAAAGGACAGTTTTCAGGCGCATCACCTGGGTGGTAATAGATGTATTCCCGATTCATTCCGCCATCGAGGAGTGTGCCATATTCAAGAGCTGAGATTGAATGAACGAGCGTGTTGTTTGATGCCACATCATCTTCAACCCCGTTGACATTGGAGACCGTTACGGTGAGCTGAGCGCTTCCAGATTCGGTCATGCTGAAGACATCTTCATGGGAAAAAGGCATGGACATACCCGACAATAAGGACAAGTCGGAAAATGCCTGAACATGGTCCTCATTCCCATCTGTCCATGTAATATCAAAGGAAACAATGGGAACAGCTCCGAGGTTGCTGACAATTCCTTCCACAGCTATATCGGCAGGAACATCTGTGTTCAATGGGATCGTAAGCGATGTCATGGCTGCATCCAATCCCGTCGGCTCATACACGGATACGTCATCAATTGCCCAGCCAAACATCCAACCAAAGTCATCGTTGTAGCGAAAAGCGATTAAAACACTTGAATTTCCAATCAATGTTCCTAAACCAATGGAGTGCGCACTCCACGCTCCATCTTCTGTCCCTTCGATTGTTTCGTGAACCGTCCAGTTTACTCCACCATCCAATGAATATTCTATGGTTGCAACTTCAGTGTCCCCCTCAAAAGTTGCCCCGTCATAATAGGCTTGGAATTCTAAAATGGCATTTTCAACTGCAGTGAAGTCCAGCTCCGGGAGGATTAAATAATCTTCACTCTTATCGCAATCACAAGCATCGTCGTTTGTTGCGATGATATTGCCATGAGGAGCGATACTCCACCACTCACTTTCGAGGCTCATTGCGGTACCCAAGACCCATCCTCCGTCAGAGGCGGCAGTCTGTTGTGTCCAATTTTCGGGAAACGCATCGGACTCAAAATCTTCTGAAAGCAACACGTTTTGAGCGGATAACTCCACGGAAAAGAGGAAGATGAGCGGTAAATAAATTTTCATTACTGTTTCTGTTGATGGACCAAGAAAAGGCTTCTTGTCTTAAATTATGAAGAGACGTGTTTCAATGAGTCATGATATTGCAAATCCTTCACTGAAACGCCGTAATCGCATGCTTAAGAAGCGAGAAATTCATGCTTTGTCGCATTCGATCAGCTTGTAAAATTCGAACGTCGAGAAAAAAAGGGAATCAGCAGCTGGCTGATTCCCTTTTAATTAAAATTAGGTCCTCCTTTGGATTATTCCGAGATCATGACTGAAGGCATGATTAGGGAACGTTTTGTATGACTTGTTCAAATTCCAATGATTGTCGAGGCATCTGCCTTCAAAGGAATGACAGTTTGCACGGCGTTCGCAGACGAATGTTGAGCTTATCTTAGCCTCCATGTTGAACATCCTTACCAAGGTTGCGGCGGTATTTCTTCTTCTTCACGGAGGGGGGCTGTCCTCGGTCGAGGCGCAGGAAGTACCTGAACCGAGCGGTTTTCTGAGAAACTACATCGGCAAAGTTCTTGGTAAGAGTGCGGATCCGGTTGACGCTAAATTTATCAGTTATCCAACCCTGGCCTACACGCCTGAAACCAGTTTGGAGCTCGGGATATCCAGTTTGTACGTGTATTCTGCGAAGCGAGACCTGTCCAATCGGTTGAGTGAAATGAAGTCCTTCACCTTCTACACCCTCGAAAATCAGTACGGATTTTGGTTGTATCATGCGATTTACACGGATCAGAATGAATGGTTCTTGTATGGTCGAGCCCGGTACCAAAGGTTCCCTTTGTTTTATTACGGCATAGGTCGGGAGAGTCCTTCGGAAGTACAGAGCGTCATCGACGGGCAGTACATTTTACTCAGAGAACGCGTGCTGAGGGAGACGTTGCCGTCGTTGTACGTCGGATTGGAATTGGACTACCAGCGATTGAATCGAGTCGAATATGTGAATGCAACGGACGATTTTATACCGCCCGTCATTGGCACGGACGGATCGAATAATCTCGGAGTTGGACTGGGCGTACTCTACGACAACATCCATAACGCGATGAATCCAAGGAAGGGGTTATACAGCGAGTGGGCCTTCCTCCGCTATGGCATCGGCGACGGGAGTGACTTCACCACTTACATCGTCGATAATCGAATTTATAGATCCGTTCGGGAAAACACCGTCCTGGCTGCACAGCTTTATGGGCAATTTACCGAGGGTTCTGCGCCGTTTAACATGCTCTCCCTCATGGGCGGTGAAAGTCTGATGCGCGGTTACTACCTCGGAAGATACAGAGACCGAAATTTGCTCTCCGGTCAAGTGGAATACCGCATCTTGCCATTCTCTTTCTCCAAGCGGATCGGTGCGAGCTTGTTCCTGTCCGCCGGCCAAGTCTTTGGTGACGACCATGGCTTTGCTTGGGAGCATTTCTTGCCTGCGGGTGGCGCGGGCCTCCGGTTCTTGATTTTCCCGGACAAAGATATTTTCACCCGCCTTGATGTGGCATTTACGGGAGAAGGAAGCGGTGTGTATTTCTACATAGGCGAGGCCTTTTGATTGATCGTCATGGATTCACTATCGCAAATTGTGTTGGGGGCAGCCGTTGGCGAGGCGGTTTTGGGGCGTCGGCTTGGCAATCGGGCCATGATCTGGGGAGCTGTGGCAGGCACGATTCCCGACATGGATGTGCTCGGCAAATACTTCCTCAGCGAGCTGGACAACCTCGCCTTTCACCGGGGGATTAGCCATTCTTTCTTGTTCTGCGTGCTCGGATCGTTGGTATTCGGGTGGGTGACGAACCAACTTTACCGCAGCCGTTACCATTCCTGGGTTGCGATGGGCACCAAAGGGGTAGCCGCCGTCATCATTGGATTTGTGGTGAATTTTCTGACCCAGATATTGGCTCCAGGCGCTTGGTGGCCGATTGCTGTTTACATCCCTTTGGTTGGATACTGGGGCTGGAAACATGGCCAGCGTAGGTATTTTGAAGGAAATTGGAAGGCACCCGATGCGAACCTGAGAGGGTGGGTTTTATTGTTCTTTTGGGGTTTTTTGACCCACGTTTTGCTCGATTGTTTCACCACTTATGGTACGCAGGTGTTTGCCCCGTTTTCCAACCAACGCGTGGCTTGGGGTACGGTTTCAGTGGTGGATCCCCTTTACACGGTGCCTTTTCTTGTGTGCTTGATTTTGGCGACACGCTTCGCACGCGACCATTCCCGCCGAAGGTTTTGGAACGGTCTGGGACTGGCATGGAGTTGTGTGTATTTGATCTTGACCGCAGTGAACCACCACAACGTGCATCGGACGGTCGAAGAGGCGCTACTAGAACAGGGAATAATGAATCAGCGTTTTTTCATAGCGCCTACTATTTTCAACAACCTCCTTTGGAATGTTGTCGTGGATGATGGAGATGAATTTTTTCTCGCACAGCACTCGATCTTCGATGAAGTTCCGATAGTATTTCATCCCCTGAGCAAAGGATATGATCAGCTCCACGACGTGGAAACGGATGAGACATTGGGTGTTTTGCGGTGGTTCAGTGCAGGATACTTCAACGCTGTGCGTCGAGAAGATGGATCGCTTCAGTTGAATGATCTCAGATTCGGCACGTTTTCGGGGCGTGCGGAAGACCCTGACGACTATATTTTCCGATTCAATTTGATGGATCGCGGTCCCTCTCTTCCATACGGCTTCGAGCGTGCACAAGGAGGGCCGCCCGATGAAAAGGCGCAGGACATGATGATGGATCTATTTGATCGCGCAATGGGACTTTCTCCCAAAGATCTTTCATTGCAAAGGCCACAATTGTGAGGATTCACCCCCAAACATGAAGAGACTTCGGTCCCATAACGCTAGCTTTAAATTTATAATCAAAAAAAAATTCTACCATGAAAAATTGGATGATGTTGTTGCTGGTCTGTTTGGGTTGGCAAATGCAAGCGCAAGAAACATTGTGTGATTTTACGTACACGGTTGGCACACAGGAAGAGTTTGAAGTCGCCATTCCGACGACCGGAAACTCTTTGCCCTTGATGGTTCCATTGTATGCTGTTACGTATGTAGGTGCCTACATGATGGAGGACAGTTGTTTTAGCGGGCCATGCACGCATGTAGTGTACAACTCCATCTTGGTAGATACTGTGACAACGTGCATCGACTATGTTCTTACGGATTCTTTAACCGGTGAAATGGATACTTTGAATTGCTGCTTTGACCAGGTGTGGGATGGAACAACCCAATCATGGTTGAGGATAAGCAGTCCGGTTGGAATAGAAGAGTTACAAGCGGAAGGGTTAGGGGACGACAAAATCTATGATTTGATGGGGAGAGAGTTACCTGAGGCTCCTATTGGACAGATCTATATTCAAAACAGAAAGCGATATTTTCGATTTGAGTAAATCCTGAGGAGAGCTCGAATGGAGTGCTATAAAATTTTGCTAAATGAAGCCGACTGCTATCTGGGGTTCACTTCTTATTTTGACGGCATTGGTGGCCTGGCAATTCGTCAGTCTCGAAAATAGAAAGGGAGCGTTGAGGCAGGATTTGGCGACCCTTCAGGATGTTCGCCATGGTCTACTCAATCCAGAAGAGTGGAAACGCGTAATCGCAGAGGTTATGGCTGAGAAAGTGGAGACTTTTCAGCTTGAATCCGTTGATCGCAATCATTTGCGCGACAAAATTGAAGGCCTCTTACACACGCTTATTGGGGATTTGGAGGAGAGTTACCGCGCCGACAACGCCACCCGATTGTTAGGTTTCGTCCGAAATGTCGGGTCCGATTTGATAGGGATATTTGCGGAAATGCGCGGGAATGTTCCGGAATTTTCAGCACGCATTGTCAGCTTTTTGGATGAGCCAGAGAACCGAGAGGAGCTGCGGGTTTATCTCTCCGATGCATTGGATCAATATGCCAACAACGCCTTTGGACACATCGATTATCCAGCTGTGAGCGTCATCCTCCAAGAGCGCCAATTGAGCGGGGTCAATCGGTTGGATGCGATGCAAGTGGCGGAGGCTGAATTGCAGGCCGAGTTGAATGTGCTTGACGCGCATTTGCAAAGGATGTTGTGGATAGGTTCTTTCCTTTTCCTATTGACCGGAATGTCCATTTTTCAATGGGTTCATGGGGCGATTGAGCTGAAGATTGCTGTATTGACTTTGGCTGTTTGGCTTGGCGTCGGGGTCAGTATGCCGCTTTTATTGATTGATGCAAGGATTGATTTGTTGGAGTTTGAGCT
>CAJQPF010000019.1 GCA_905480095.1 uncultured Flavobacteriales bacterium | reverse complement strand
CGTCGACGCGCAGGCCATGCGGGTGGGTTTACCGAGAATGTAGCCGTACGCCCAGGATCCGCCGCTTATGCCTGCCGCGGTGAGGTAGTCTGAAAATCGGAGGGAGCGGAGGCATAGATCGACGTCCGGGCTGGGGTTGACTACCGTGAATTTTGGGTCGCCGTATGGCATGGTTGTGTTGATTGGTTATATTTTTATGAAAAGAGATTGCTTATTTAGGAGTATTGTCTGGTTTGAAAATAATCTGCACGAAGAAGTTAATATGATTATAATATGAGCAACCAGAGAAATTATTATACAACATAATATTTGCGTGTGCAGAAAAAGCAGTGGATGTATTGATCGGCAGTTTCGTAATTAATGCACCCCATTAACACCCCACACTCATCAATTGCCCTCTATCAGGCGCCAGACGGCTCAGAAATCATCTCGAAATAAATACTCACCTAACCAAAGCTCTGCTGCCACCAGACCGACCCCCGGCTTGTTGAATAAACAAACGGCGACGTTGTTGCCCTCGTGTTGCTCCCCTTCTATCGTATGCTACTTGCCTGCTCGGCCGGGAACTTCGTTTCTTCTTGCTTGAGCTCTTCGCGACGGACGGACGACCAAAATTCAAGCACAAAATTAAAAAAGCAAGAGAGCAACAACATCAAGCCCCTCCACGCTAATATATTCCATATCCCCACCACGATGGCCAAGAAGAAAGTCCTCCTAATGGGCAAGGCCCACTCGGGCAAAACCTCCATGCGATCCATAATTTTTGCAAACTACCTAGCCCGCGATACGATGCGCCTAAGCCCCACCCTCGACGTGGGGCACCACCACGTTCGCTTCCTGGGCGACTTGGTACTCAACCTTTGGGATTGCGGCGGCCAGGATGCGTTCTACGAGAGTTACTTCGAACGCGATAGGGAGACGATATTTCGCAGCGTCGAGTTGCTAATTTACGTGTTTGACATCGAGAGCGACTGTCCCGAGAAAGACTTTGATCACTTCGCGGTAGTTTTGGAGGCGATGGAGGAAAATTCGCCGGATGCTAGGATATTCGTTCTGGTTCACAAGATGGATTTGGTCGCGGAGGAGGAACGGGAATTGATATTGGAGGATAGGAAGCGTCTGATTGAGGAGAGTTGTGTGGGCGTGGGGGTGCAGCACTTCCAGTGCTTCGGAACGAGCATTTGGGACGAAACGCTGTACAAGGCATGGAGCGAGATTGTGACCAATCTCATTCCGAATATTGGTGTGCTGGAAAGTCATTTGTCGGATTTTTGTCGCATATGTGATGCCGATGAGGTTGTTTTATTTGAGAGGGCAACCTTTTTGGTAATTAGCCATGCGCAGGCGAAGAAAGATTATAATACCGACAATGGAGGGAGACTGCTAAAATCAGGAGAAGAAAACGAGGTTGCAAATGAAGCTTCTGGTGACGGAAATGTTGCAGATGCTGGAGGGACTGATAATGTCACCAGAGATGAATCCACCATCGACAAGGAAATGTCATCATCTCCCCCAATCCAGGATTTATCTCTTGAGGGGGGAGTGCCGACGCCTGCAAGTCCGGGGGGAAATGCAACACTCTCAACCAATCCTTCAAATACAAACAACCAAAAAGTGGCAACC
This sequence comes from uncultured Flavobacteriales bacterium, assembly GCA_905480095.1. Lineage (GTDB taxonomy): Bacteria > Bacteroidota > Bacteroidia > Flavobacteriales_D > Sanyastnellaceae > UBA974. The sequence continues at coordinate 1,223 of CAJQPF010000019.1, read as the reverse complement.
AAAGCATCTAATCAAATAACCGCCTCCTCAACTCCACAATTCGATGCTCATCGATTCGAGAAAATATCCAACATTGTCAAACAATTCAAATTGAGCTGCGGGAAGGCACAATCACAATTCCAGGGGATGGATGTTAGCAATTCAAAATTCACGGCATTCATTGATGCCTTCACGGCCAACACCTACATCATGGTAATTGTGAGCAATATTGGACAGAACGGGAATGGTGATTGGGGAAGGGGAACGTACAAGGCTGCAACATTGCTGAATATACAAAAGGCGAGGAGTCATTTCGAGCAATTTATTCCTAGGAGTTGACGAGCGACATGCCACTATGTATGGACAAAGTTTATTCCCAGAAGTTGATGAGCAACAGACGCCTCTATCTAGATGTTACCTTGTTGGCATTTTCTATGTAGTTAATTCACAGCTCCTCCTATTCCTCACTTTGACTTCATGAACTTCTATTTGTCAATTCAATTATATGTGATTCTTTTAACATCATCTCGGTCTCTTGAGAGAGAGAGGAGAGAGGAGAGTGGAGAGAGATATCTAGAGAGAGAAGATCTATCCTGGGACGGGGACCGCCTCACCCAAAACCAGTCCGCCTCAAACATCCAAGAGGATACATAGAGGCGTTCCATAAGAGGCGTTCCACGGTCGTACAAATCCTGTAAAAATCCTGTAATTCTGTCCTGTAAAAACACCGGTTAGCGAAAATTTACAGGCCCAAAAACCAGTTACAGGAAATAATTGCCCGGCAGCCCTCGACATATTTTTTCCTGTAAATCAAAAATCGACCTGTAAAACGCCGGCCCGTTCGACCTTTCGCTCTAAAAAGGGGATGAGGCATATTAATTTAATACCGGAAAGACATCTTATTTTCTCAAGATAGACTTTTTGGCGTACAATAAATTTTTAGGACCCGGTCATTGAAGCTTCATTGAGAATGAGATGGTTAGAGTACCGGTCAGTCAGGAGCCTATTTTTGGTGAAACGACCGTTGCAACATTTCGGCTTCCCGCCTTTACAGGTCAAAATTACAGGATTTTTACAGGATTTGTACGACCGTGGAACGCCTCTTATTGAGGTGGGATGCAAAAAAATCATTCAAAGCTGCCGCTGGCCGGCCGCGACCACAGTCAACCAACGGCCAATTTTTACAGCCTGAAGCACACGTTTAGATTCAGAAGAAAGAATAGATGATTTTACATCAGTATATT
>CAJQPF010000018.1 GCA_905480095.1 uncultured Flavobacteriales bacterium | reverse complement strand
TGTTTGAGAGCGAATTTCCATACCGATAGGTTCACCTTGTGACTCAGAGTGAACATTCCCCTTATCGTTAAAAATCCAGTAGTAGGTTTGGTCTCCGTAAAGAGGCACTACATCCTCACGCCTTCGCTCGCTGCAATCAATCTGTTGCAGAAAATCATACCATGGATAGTCACCCGCTTCTGGGTCATACAATCCATTTCCATTGTAATCTAAGTATGGGCTTAGATAAAAGTCCTGACCGAGCGCCACATTTCCGTTGGCTGGATAATCATAAAAATAAGCAGGTATCGAATATCCATCTGGGAACGCCGTTTCTACCGACTCATCAGCTACTGCATCGAAATACTGTCTGTGACGCATGGCATCAGCTCTGTAGCTGATGGAAAAATTATCGTATTGTTGGCATGTTAATTCATCCACTTCTGCTTCACCTGTATTTGTGAGGGGGCCGGGCCAAAAATCATTTCCTGAATTCCTGTACTTCACTGCCGCAAGCTTGAGTTGTTGGTCAGGAGAAATACCCCCGAGCCAAAGTGCACCTCCATAAACGACTGAAACACCCTCATCTTTGGGCACGAAGTGGGCGCCCTTGTCAATGGCTCTGTCATACCATAAAGTCCCCCCATTTTCGATAAGTGCTCGAACGTTGTTCCACTCGAGATCACGAAGGGCGGTTGCTGGCGCACATGCCTGAGCTTTTACTCTGGCCTGAATAACATCTGGATTTACAGGGATTGGCAATCCTTTTTGCATTTTAATTTTCGCAGGCGGCTGTTTGGTGGTTTGGGCCAAAGCAAGGGAGTCACCAATTGCAACCTGAAGTACAATCGCAATGAGTATAGAAATCGTGTGTCGAAAAAAAGGTGCCATACATTCAATATTGATGATGTGAAGATACGCTTTATTTCACTGAAATCAGTTGTAGCGGATCTGTGTAAAGGAGCCAACCTTTTACGTGATCTCCCTCTATTGCTTGAAGTGTATCGACATACCCTTCTACTTGTTTTATGTGTTCTTTTTTGCCGGATTCGGTAGATTTATAATCTACAATATGCCAAACCCCATCTATTCTAACGATTCTGTCAGGCCTAGAAATGCCACCATCTATATCTACAAAATCACATTCGGATTCAACATGAAGTCCTGGCGCAAAGAACACCTTTGCGCGATCTAGATTCAAGATGTTTTCCACGCGTTTCTCGATGATCAATCGGTCTGTCTCTCCAATTCCCACGCCAACACTCAATGATTTTTTTACTTCCGGCCAATCGTCTTCGCTGTTCAGTTGTTCTAAAACTTTGTGCACAACCGTTCCCAATTCAGATGGCGTAAGCCCATCATGAAACGTTGAATGATCTTCGATGTGATTGTCCGTGACAAGATGATTTGCTGATTCCCCTGTAAATAAATTTTCCAAGGGGATGTTTGTCGAACCATCTATTGATTCTTCAGTGGTCAAAGCTAATCCAGGCACTGGTGTTAAGTCTCCGCTGGAAAGGGATCCGTTCTGTATCTCAAGCGATTTAACGATTAATTCACCCACTGTTTTTACTTCATTTCGATTAAAATCTTCCTTCTCAAGTTCTAAAACGATTTCTAATCTTTCTACGGGCCTTGTAAACGCGACATACACACCATTTGTCAGGTCCAATTTCACCCGATTCACTTCTGCAATTCTTTGACTTTCAACTGTTGTATCCAACATGTCGTAATTCTCGAGCATGGCCGCTTTTAAAGGCATGCCTGATGCCTCATCGAGTTTGACTGGAATTACACCTTTAAATTTTGTGAAATTCTTCACCGTAATCAATGCAATGACAACCTTAAAGGCCAAACCTTTTGCCTTGTGAACAGTCATGATCTGAACAGCATCTTTCGAGGCGATGGTGACCACGCTTTTGGCATGTCCCTTACCATCCCAAAATCTTAAGAATCCATGAAGACCACTCTCATCAGTTCGTCCTATTTCATGCGCCAATTCAATCATGCCTTCAGCATATGCAGGATAATTTTCTGTAATGCCCACGGTTTCACAGACATGCCCCACAAACGTAGCCACGGGGTCCGAAGATCTTTCAATGGCTTGTAGTTCTGGGAAAAGTTCTTTTAGCATCCCCGCTGTATCTAGCTTCCCCCTCGAATGACTCCGCTTGCCCTGACGCTTGGAAGGCGTTTCAGTGACTTGAACATATTTATTTAAATAATACACCTCATCAATACCATTGAGCGCAGACATACATTGCAAAACCGCAACGCCGTTCCGATAATCATCTGGCCTTAAAATCCAACGAATTAATGCTACCACAGCGATAGGACCTGGATGCCTGCCTAATTGAAGAGACTCTTCTGTCATGGGTTTAATCCCTGATTTAAGAAGCGCTTGTGCAAGGTGAGCACCCTCTCGATTCGTTCGTACCAGAATTGTCATATCTCCCAAATCGAAACCCTGAGATTCATATGCCCTAATTCTCTTTACAATCGCTTCGCAATGGCTGTTTCGTCTTTCCTCAACTTTGGCGCCACACACGAGCTCCAAATGGACCCCACCTGGAAATTTCATCTTCGGTGTTTGAGAAAGTCCGTCGTAAACCTTCCTGAGCTCAGGAGGAAGGTGATTCCGCATCTCGCCAAACAATTGATTATTCCATTCAACGATTTCACTTCCCGTCCGCCAATTGTCATCTAGACTATCGGAAAAACAATGGTCCTTTAATGTCTTCTCTGCTTCAGACAATGCAATCCCTAAATTTTCACCTTGCAAAGCCGGCAAATCCATCAACTGTTTGTAATCACCATTCCTCCAGCGATAGATGGCTTGTTTCCCATCTCCTACGACCAAATTCTTTTGATCGCTCGCCAACGCGTGATCATATAAAACCACAATATTATGCCACTGAGTGATCGATGTATCTTGAAACTCGTCCATGAAGATATGGGCGTATCGGCTTCCCAATCTTTCATATATAAATGGCGTCGGATTTTCTCGCACAATTTTTGAAATCATTGTGTGCATCGCACCAAATGTTCTGACGTTGTTGTCGGTTTGAACTTTTTCGATCTCCTTGTGGAGCTCAGAAAGGGTTCCCATTAAATCGAGCCGTTTTAATAAATTTTTTGCCAATAAATACGTCTTTCCATCCACTGTTTCAGGGAGCATTTTCAGCGCTGCATCATGCACGTGCAGAAGAAATGGACCAAGACGTTGCGCCTTTGAAATTAATTCGTCAGACGCATTGCTTTTGAGCATTGCCTCCGGTTCTGTGAGGTGGCTTCGTATTCGATTTGATAAGGTCTTCACCCTGCCTTTAGAGAACTTTTTAAGATTTCTAGGGACATCCCCATAGGCAAAATCGTCATCTGACATCTGGAGTTCAACAATGGCGGCGTTGGCGACTTGAACGGCTTTTTTTAAATGTGTTTCACATCCTGAAGTGGCCTTTCTTAAAGATGTACTGATGTCTTTAAAGTCTTTGGGTGAAATGTCTTCGAATGCTGAAATCACATCTCGCATATTTTCTTTAACAACAGCTTTCCCCAATTCTTTTAAAGGATTCCGGACCCTGGCATCCTTATCCTCCGCTACTTGTTGATTTGCAAAACCCTCCAAAAGAAGAGACAATGACTCATTTCCTTCGATGCCCACTTTGTCTAAAAGCTGAGACACCGCATCATCAATGATCTTGTCGGAGTCGAGTTCTACTCTAAAATCTTGATCCAATGCCAGATCTCTTGCAAAACTTCGGACCAATCGGTTTACAAAACTATCGATTGTCATGACAGCGATATCACTGTACCTGTGAAGCATCTCTTTGTGAAGATGGGCAGATCTTTTTATAAGCCTTTCTTCTGAAATCTGGAGATGCTCAAGTAAATGCACTTTTTTATCGCCTTTCCCCGCAGACAGTTTTTCTAAATCCTCGAGTATCCTGCCCTTCATTTCAGCAGCAGCCTTGTTCGTAAAGGTGAGTGCCAAAATGCTTTTAAATGCACCTGCCACGTCACTCTTCAGCGCACATTCAAGATACCTCAGGACCAATCTATATGTCTTTCCAGATCCTGCTGAGGCTCTTACAACTTCGAAATTATTTGTGTGGCTGATCATTGTGCTTCAAATATTACAACAAATTATGAGCAAAATCATCGCGTTTCGTGCAACATTTTCCGAATTTTGTCGTCTTTGAGATATAACTATAAAAAAAGAGCAAAATGAAAACCAACTTTCTTCTTATTAGCCTTACCGCGATAACAATGGTGTTAATCAGCAGTTGCAATCCTGATGAAAATCCTGGTGTTGTCGTTTTAAATGCAGAATTATCTTGGTCTGGAGAAACCCTATCTATTGGAGACACTGTCACGGATTATATTGGACATGATGTGCGGACTGATAAACTTTCATGTTACTTAAGCAATATTTCACTTCGGAATGGATCGGGGGAATGGATTAATTCTGCCTCGATCTCTCGTTTAGATTTCATCACAAATTCTGCTACAGCATCCGGGGTGTTCAGTAAAAAATTACTACGAAGTTCCAATGAATTTAACGCTGTGAAGTTTGATGTCGGTGTGCCTTCTGAAATGAACTCCATGCCATTGAATACTTCACTTCCGAGTGACAACCCACTTAGTGTGGCTGGCTCTGCCGGAATGACTTGGGATATGATGGAAAGTTATTTCTTTGTGAAATGTGAAGGTAAATTGGCAGAAAACGAAGGCGGGTTGATTCAAACTCCCTTTATCCTGCATCCTGCATCGAATGCGCTTTATCGAACTGTCACATTGGACTTAAACGAAAGTATCGTTCTCAACCAAGATGAAACCATTTCGTTTTCGCTTGATCTGGATTTATACAAAGCGTTTGAAGGCGCTTCAAATGAAGACAACCTGGATTTAAGTGCTGTGGGCCATGCGATGGGGCCGGTTGCAAACGCCACCCAATTTGTAGATAATTTTTCTTTATCCTGGACGCTTAAATAGAAGGTTCTTGTTGTCATGATTCACAAAACAGTATCAAAATATTTGATCACAAGTGCTTTTGTGTTCGCTGCGATCGCTTCTGGTTGTGATTGTGGCGAAAAGACGTGGGAAGCCACCCCGTATACCATAGACATTCCTCCTTTCTTCCCACCCATGGATATCCCTGCAGATAATCCCATGACTGAAGAAGGGATACATTTGGGACGACTCCTTTTTTGGGAAACATCCTTGTCCTTAGATAACTCTATTTCGTGTGGAAGTTGCCATGCGCCTTCTTCCAGTTTTTCAGACCCAAATCAATTCAGTTCTGGCGTTAATGGAACGCTTGGCGACAGAAATGCGAGTGTGATTTGTAATTTGGGATGGTCATCGTCTTTCTTTTGGGATGGAAGAG
>CAJQPF010000017.1 GCA_905480095.1 uncultured Flavobacteriales bacterium | reverse complement strand
CGACAGATGTTGGAGAATGTACTTACGCTGAGGTTTATTATGACTGTGAAGGAGAATGCCTACATGACACTGATAACGATGGCATCTGTAACGAATTAGAAATACCAGGGTGTCAAGATACCAGCGCATGTAACTACGATGCTGATGCGACAGATTCAGGTGAATGCATTTATGCTGAACCTAATTACGATTGCGAAGGAAACACCACAACAAACGCAATAGATATTTTAGATAGTGAATTATTCACTCTATATCCAAACCCCTACTCTAACGGAAACGGAAAACTATTTATAAGAAGTTCATCCGAAAGCTTGATCACACTTAAAATCATAGGCACCGATGGCCGATTGGTTTGGGAAGGTCAAGGAACTCGGTATTCAGATGGTATTCAACTATTTATAATCAGCGAATCAATAAGCCCTGGCACGTACATCGCCCATTTGGGATCTTCTAATCCATTCAGTGCAACCCCATTGATGATAAGGTGATAGGGTTCGGCTCACCACCGAAATTTAGGAGCGGTCTCATTCATGAGATCGCTCTTTTTTTATTCTAAGTTTTTGTAGCTTACACCCTTCAAGTAACACGAAATACCTACCCAATGTTTCCAATAGCTAATGATGCTGTCGTTCTAGGCCTTCTTGCAGTCACCTTGGCAGGGATTTTCTATGCCGCCAGTCTTCCTCAATGTAAGAAATTCTTCACTTTTGTGCCGAGCCTTTTGCTGTGCTACTTTATCCCTGCAGCATTTAATTCTTTGGGCATTGTAGATGGAGAATCATCCAGTCTGTATTTCGTTGCCTCACGCTACTTGCTCCCAGCCAGCCTGGTTTTACTTTGCTTGAGCATTGATCTTAAAGGAATTTATAATTTGGGTCCCAAAGCGTTGATCATGTTTTTCGCAGCAACAATTGGCATTGTGATAGGCGGCCCCATTGCCCTTTGGACTGTTGGACAATTCAACCCAGAGGTGTTTGGTGGAGACTCCCCTGAAGCGATGTGGCGAGGTTTATCGACTGTTGCAGGAAGTTGGATAGGAGGCGGAGCAAACCAGGCTGCCCTTAAAGAGATCTCCGAAACCATGGATCAACAATTCTCAATCATGCTGATCGTGGATGTTTTTGTTGCAAACCTATGGATGCCTTTCCTTCTATATGGCGCCAGTCGAACTGAAGCCATCGACAAATGGCTTAAAGCAGATAGTTCTGCTGTCAATGAATTAAAAACCAAAGTAGAAGAATACTCTGCCAGCATCGCGAGAATCCCTTCCTTTACAGATCTTATGGTGGTGGTAGGAATCGCATTTGGTTGTGTGGCCATTTCTCATATCGTAGCAGACACTGCGAGCGTAGGCATTCATGACTGGTTTGCAGGTATTCTTGCGACCAACCCAGACAGCTTTGTGAAATTTTTATCCTCTCTTGAAAAAGGCTTCTTTTGGATCGTCGTCATCGCAACCGTATTGGGTGTTGCGCTGAGCTTTACAAAAGCCAGCAAATATGAAGGAGCAGGTGCGAGTAAGATGGGGTCATTGTTCCTTTACATACTCGTCGCAACAATCGGAATGAAAATGGACGTGGCAGCGCTCATCGAAAATTGGTCGACCTATTCATCTGCAATCATTATAGGTCTCATTTGGATGTTCGTTCACATCGTTGTGCTTGTCGTTGTCGCAAGAGCCATCAAAGCTCCATTCTTCTTCGTTGCCGTTGGCTCTCAAGCAAATGTAGGAGGGGCTGCATCAGCCCCTATCGTCGCCAGCGCATTCTCCCCTGCGCTTGCTCCTGTAGGGATTTTACTTGCCGTACTCGGTTATGCAGTAGGAACTGTTGCGGCCATCATATGTATGGAGTGGATGCATATTATTTCTTAGAATTGAACATTCATAGAAACACATATTTCTATGAATTAGTCCCAAAAAAATGACCTTTCACAAGGCGTTTCGCTTCCAGATAATCTTTGTTTTCTGAATCAAAACCTACCTCTAGGGGTAATCTCTCGACCACGTTAATATCGTCTACGTCATCAAACGCGCCAACTTTGTCAGGGTTGTTTGTGAGGAGTTGGATCGATTTCACCTTTAAATACCTAAGTATTTCTATTGCGGGAACAAAGGAGCGTCCATCCTCTGGGTGTCCAAGATTGACATTTGCTTCATAGGTATCCTGCCCTACATCCTGTAGATTGTATGCCTTCAGTTTCTCAACCAAACCAATCCCTCTTCCCTCCTGCCTCAAGTATAGTAATATACCTCCTTCTTTTTGGAGATGCATCATCGAGGAAGACAATTGCTCCCCACAATCACATCTTGAAGAAGCAAAAACATCTCCGGTCATACATTCACTGTGAACTCTTACAGGCACAATGTTTTCAGTCCCTTTAATAAATTTGTCGGAAATTAATGCCAAATGAGGCATATCCTCCACATTAGCCTTGAAGGCTAAGATTATAAATCCACCATACTTGGTTGGCAGTCTAGATTCAACAAGTGGTTCCATTTGGCAAAGATACCTTAGGAAATTGTCACGGACTTCCCTTTAAGCAAAAGTGTTGTTAAACTTCTTAAAATCAAACATATTATAGATTTCGCATGCGCTTTGGCTCCAAAATTTCTAAAAAAATGCATCATCCAAAACTTCAGGAAAATCCGAACAATTGTAATAAAAAAGCGCCAATCCAATGAAGGATTGACGCTTTAAGAATTTAGAAAGACTAGGGAGCTTTATAGATCCGAACAAGCTTGACCATATGCAATTAAGAAATCAAGTAAGTCAGCAGAGCCTATCTCACCATCACCATTTGCATCAAATGGACAATCATTTGCTTCACCACAGGGCCCACATGAACCATCGTCAAGGTTTGCATAAGCGATATAGTTGTCTGCTTCAGGATCAGTACATCCAGAGAAGATACAGCTACCATCCGAAGATGTATTTGCTGCATCGTAGTTATCAGCACCGGGGTAAGTACATCCAGTTGCCAAACATGAACCATCGTCCGTTGTCGCATCTGGATTGTAGTTATCTGCATTGGAATTTGTACATCCCGCGATGCTACAAGATCCATCATCAATAAGGGCCGAAGAATCATAGTTGTCGGCTGCAGGGTTTGTACATCCTGAACAAGAACTGTCATCCCCTCCACAAACACCACAAGCATCATCCTGAGCACAAGAACCATCTTCTTCTGTCGCAGCAGGGTTATAGTTACATGATTGATTGTCTGTACATCCTAAGACCTCTAATTCATCACATACACCATCCATGTCGGCATCATTGATACAGCCATCACAAGTGTAGAACTCCGAAGGATATTCACATGAACCATCATCAAATGTAGAATCAGGATTGTAGTTACAAGCAGACACATCTTGACAGCCCGCAACGCCTAGAGGGAATACGAGTGTCATGCCTTCTGCATAATGAGATTCTGCAGCTGAATCGCGAATTTGAATGTTGACAAGCGCTGTAACCTGTCCCGAAGTCGTGAACTGACCCAATAGAACCTTACCATCTACAGGAACGCCTTGTGCGTTCGCTCCAGGAACAACGAATATCGATCCACCAATGAACGTGTCTACCACGAAGTCACCTCCAGAGTTAAAGTCTTCCAGAGAAGTCAATTCAGCGTCGAATGCACTATTCAATCCATCATCGTCTCCAGGTTGCGCACCAATTGTAAACCAGCTATCAAACTCTAAATTAGGGAATGCGCCATAAAACAAAGGATTAACACTACCACCAAAGTCTGCACCTACTTCATCGTTGTAGAATCCATCTACAGCAGTTGACGTCAATGACCATGGCGTTGTATCCGTACCATAAGCTGCTGTTACTTCAGCTGCATCAGGCGTGAGATTGGCATATAGACGGTAAGTCACAGCTCCTGTCCCTAGTGGGTCAGAAGATACAACCTCATAAGAAAGACCTGTAGAGAGACCATCTCCCCATGTACATGAACCGTCATCATACAACGCTGATGCATCATAATTTTCTGCGTCAGGATTCAGACAACCGCTGCATGAAGAATCATCTCCGCCACAAACGCCACAAAGATCATTCGTTGAACAAGAACCGTCGTCAATGATTGCTGCAGGATCATAGTTACAAGCTGAAGCATCAGTACAACCGCCACACGTAGAGTCGTCACCACCACAAACGCCACATTGATCATCATACGCACAACTGCCACTGTCAATTATAGCGTCTGGATCATAGTTACAAGCTGAAGCATCAGTACAACCGCCACATGTTGTGCCGTCTCCGCCACAAATACCACAAACATCTAACTGGCTACCATCACAATCACAATCGCCATCAGCGATTCCGCCTCCACCACATTCACCACATTCATCTATAACATTTCCATCACAATCACAATCACCATCAGCGATTCCGCCTCCTCCACAAACGCCACATTCATCTAGAACGTTGCCGTCACAGTCACAATCTCCAGCTGGGATACCTGTTCCACCACAAATTCCACATTCGTCATTGACAGCACAAGATCCGTCATCAATTATTGCAGCAGAATCATAGTTACAAGCTGATGCGTCAGTACAACCACCACATGATGAGTTGTCACCTCCACAAACGCCACAATCGTCATCAACCGCACAAGATCCATCGTCTAATTCAGCTGCTGGATCATAGTTACAAGCAGTCGTATCCGTACATCCAACACCTACTTGAGGGAAGGTTAAAGTAAGACCTTCTGCGTAAATACTTTCTTGAGCTGCGTTACGAAATTGAATATTTACAAGGGCGTCAACAATACCTGATGTAGTGAATTGACCTAGCAATACTTTTCCAGCAACAGGTACGCCTTGCGTATTCGCTCCTGGAACAACAAATATTGAACCGCCGATAAAAGTGTTGACCACATAAGCGCCACCATTGTTAAAATCCTCAAGCGAAGTAAGGGCTGCATCAAATGCACTGTTGAGTCCATCAGCATCACCGGGTTGAGCGCCAATTGTAAACCAGCTATCAAACTCTAAATTAGGGAATGCGCCATAAAACAAAGGATTAACACTACCACCAAAGTCTGCACCGACTTCATCGTTGTAGAATCCATCTTCAGCTGATGATGTGAGCGACCATGGCGTTGAATCTGTGCCATACACCGCCGTAACTTCAGTATCAGCTGAAGAGAAGTTGGCATATAATCTGTATGTATTTTGTCCTGTTCCAAGTGGGTTTATCGCAACAGTTTCATATGAAATCCCAGTTAAAAGACCTCCTCCGTAAGTACAAGACCCATCATCTTCAACAGCAGCAGCATCATAGTTGTCGGCTGATGCGTTTGTACAACCTGACGCAAACGTACAAGACCCATCGTCTTCAGTAGCAGATGGGTTATAGTTTTCAGCAGTTGCGTCTGTACAGCCAGGCACAGCGACAAATGGGAAAGAAATAGATTGACCTAAAGAGTTGTTAGTGTTTGCATCAACATCATCCCATTGAAGATTTACAGTAAGGTTGACAACACCGTCAGTCGTAAACTGACCAATCAACACTCTTCCATCAGTACCAGCTTCTGCATCAGCAGACACATTTGGTATGAGGAAAAAAGATCCGCCAACAAAGGCATCAAGGTTAAATCCAGAACCACCTTCAAAAAGCGCGAAAGCGCTATCCATTCCTACCTGTTGAATGTCACTGGTACCGTTTGAGTCTGCGGACCCAATCGTAAACCAACTGTCAAATTCCAGTGATGGGAATGCTCCAAAAAAGGCTGGGTTAATTGTGTTACCTAGCGTTCCCCCAACTGCATCTTGATAAAAAGAAGTCGTCACATCTAATACCATTGGAGATGTTTCAAGCGCATAAACAGCGACAAGCTCATCGTCAGGAGAGTCAAAGGTGGCGTAAACGCGATACACCGTTCCATAATCAGATTCTGCATAAACCTCACTCTCGAGGGCTACAAAGTTTGCTTGGGCAAAGCCCGTTGTTAATGCTGCAAGAGCAAAGAGAAGATAACGTTTCATGTGTTTGGTATTTTAGCTTTAGTTATGAGTCACTCGATTAAATTTAACATTTGGCCGAATAAATAACTCAATTTGGCGATTTATGATTCGAATGCAAGACGCAAATTAACATAAGAGGTTGCTTGAGACTAATTATTAATTAATTATTCCTGTTTACACAGTTTAAATCTTCGAAAGCTTTTTGTAAACGCGTCACAAATGTCTTCTCCCCTTCTCTTAGCCAAACCCTGGGGTCGTAGTACTTTTTGTTTGGTTTTTCTCCCCCTTCAGGATTGCCGATTTGTGCTTGTAAATAATCAGATTTAGACGCGACATAATCCCTTACTCCGCAAAGAAAAGCCCATTGCATGTCCGTGTCAATATTCATTTTAACAACTCCGTAACCTATCGCTTCCCTTATCTCATCAATGGACGATCCACTTCCGCCATGGAAAACAAAATCAACAGGGCTTTGTCCCAAACTGTTTTTCTCAGAAATATACGTTTGGCAATTTTGCAAAATCACGGGTCGTAATTCTACGTTGCCCGGTTTATAGACGCCGTGTACATTTCCAAAGGCAGCGGCTACTGTAAATTGATTGCTTACTTCGGAAAGTTGATCAAAGGCAAACGACACTTCCTCTGGCTGTGTATATAAGCGTGCACTATCTATATCTGTATTGTCAACTCCGTCTTCCTCACCTCCCGTCACCCCCAATTCAATTTCAAGATACATCCCCATTGGAGATATTCTCGATAGATATTCTTTGCAAGTAAGAATGTTTTCTTCGACTGGTTCTTCACTCAAGTCAATCATATGCGAGCTATATAAAGGCCTGCCTGTTTCCTTAAAGTGCTTTTCACTTGCAGCAATCAGGCCATCAATCCAAGGCAGTAGCTTTCTTGAACAATGATCTGTATGAAGAATTACAGGAACGCCATATGCTTTTGCAAGCGCATGGACATGAAGTGCACCGGCCACTGATCCCAGAACGGCTTTCTCATGCGCATCCATCTTGAGACCTTTTCCAGCATTGAATACTGCCCCACCATTCGAAAATTGAATGATTACCGGGGAATTCAACTCAGCCGCAGTTTCTAAAACAGCATTAATTGAACTTGATCCAATGACATTGACAGCTGGCAAAGCATAACCTCTTGCTTTTGCATCATCAAAAACAGCTTGAACTTCATGACCGAAAAGAACACCTGAAGGAAATCGTTGTGACATATTTGTTTGTTTTGAAGACAAAAATACCGAGATAATTGATACAAAAGTCGAAATCACACCTGAGGTTAATCACACCTTATTAACTATGAAAGAAAATGGCGCTGTCTTTTTATGCATCATCGCAATAAAAAGCGTAAAAACAATGACGTCTTAAGACGATGTTTTAATAATTATTTTTCTAATTCTGCTGCATCCATCTGAAATTGATGCACTAATTCTTCTGGGGTTTTCCCTAAATGTCGCAAAGACAAAGCGGCAAGTTTGGCTTCATTGGATTCCGGATGTAAATCAATAACGCCCTTGTAGAATTTTTCGGCCATCTCGTGATCTCCCAGTTCAGTGTCATATAAATACGCAATTAAAAAAGCACATAAAGCTCTGTTCTCATAGGTAGGATAGCCATCATGGATGTTTTGCAGCAAACGTATGGCATCATGGAATTTCCCTGCCCCTCTCAACAGATCTGCCCTTCTGACTAGATACTCTGCCACAATTGAATCTGTCGGGCAAGCATTCGCAAAATCTGCATATGCCTTCATCAGGTGACTTGCATCATGCGCGTCAAGAGAAACATGATTGGCAACTTCCAGTTCAAGAGACACAACATGTGCTTTTAAATCGTCACATGAACTGATCTGATCTGCACCACCTTCTGCACAACCAATAAAAAGAAGAAATAAAATTGAGATTCTAAACCACATCATCTTACTTTTCCTTTTGGCAAACGCATTTTATAAGCTACGCTGATTTTACCCAAACCGATATCTCTTAATTTACCGTGTAACAACCTTCTTTTGACAGCAGTAATATGATCCGTAATGAGGATTCCATCGAGATGATCGTACTCGTGTTGAACGATACGCGCTGCAATGCCCGACAAATGTTCTTCCTTCAATTCCCAATCTTCATTGAAATATTCAACTGTAATTTCGTTTGGCCTAGAGACACTCTCTCTGACTCCAGGAATGGACAGACATCCCTCTTCCATTGAAGAATGGTCGCTTGAAGACTCAAAAATGACGGGATTGATCATGACTCTCTTAAAACCATGACACACCTCATCATCCTCACCAAATGGCGTTCCATCTACGACAAACAACCGAATAGACTCACCTACTTGAGGGGCTGCAATCCCAACTCCTTCAGCGCTATACATCGTTTCCCACATGTCATTAATGAGCGTTTCAAGATCTTTATGACCTTTTTCAATTTCCTGGGCCTCTGCTTTTAAAACAGGATCGCCAAAAGCAACTACTTGTTTTACCATTTTACAAATTTAGCTATGCTACCTTTGCCAAATGCCTATTTTAGATTCTATTCCTGAAGCAATTGAAATTATTCGTTCTGGGGGAGTAATTATTGTCGTTGATGATGAAGACCGAGAGAACGAAGGAGACTTCCTGACAGCGGCGCGAAATGTCACTCCTGAGATCATTAATTTCATGGCCACCCATGGTAGAGGGCTCATTTGTGCACCTCTTATAGAGAGTCGATGCGATGCATTGGACCTCGAGCTGATGGTAACTTCAAATAACGCAGCCTATGAAACACCTTTTACTGTTTCTGTTGATCTACTAGGGGATGGATGTACAACTGGCATTTCTGCAAGCGACAGATCAAAAACGATTAAAGCACTCATTGACCCAGCGACAAAACCTGATGTGCTTGGAAAGCCTGGACATATTTTCCCCCTTAGAGCAAAAGCTGGTGGAGTTCTTAGAAGAAATGGACACACAGAGGCTGCCATAGACTTTGCAAGACTGGCAGGATTTGAACCAGCAGGGGTTATCGTTGAAATACTTAATGATAACGGAACAATGGCACGTCTTCCTGAGCTAAGGAAATTGGCGGACAAACACAACATGAAACTTGTTTCTATTGCAGATCTGATTTCTTATAGATTAGAAAACGAAACACTTATTGAGAGAACAGCCGAAGTGAAACTGAACACTGAATTTGGGCCTTTTGTTGCAATCTCATACAAGCAGCTCACTGACGATGTTGAACACCTGGCGCTCATTAAAGGATCATGGGACACACAAGACGCCGTGCCTGTCAGAGTACATGCATCAAGTATGATTGGTGATGTGTTCCACGTGTCCGATTTGGGCAAGGGGCCACAACTACATGCTGCAATGTCAAAAATCGAAGAAATTGGACATGGCGCCATCGTTTTCATCAACAAACTTCATCAAGGAGGTGGATTTGCTGAAGAATTATTAGCTTATGCAAAATACAATAAAAAACAAAAAAAGTCTGGAGTCTTCCATCCCTTTGACTCAAAAGACTATGGAATAGGTGCTCAAATAGTTAGAGATTTAGGAATCAGAAACATCAATTTACTTTCTGATTCACCGAAGAAATCTGGAGACATCGGATATGGACTTAAAATAATTAGCCACACTTCATTGGCCAAATAATTATTTGCATTCATTTAAGCATTAAAAAGCCCACCTAAATAGGCAGGCTCATTAAAGTTGATACAGAAACGTAGTCTAAGACGCTTTCGTTTCCTCAGTCCCCTTCGTATCCTTGGGCTCCTGAGTATCTTTATTGAATTTGCCATACTTCTGACGGAACTTATCTATTCGACCAGCAGTATCCACAAATTGGGCCTTGCCTGTATAAAAAGGGTGTGACTTAGAACTTACCTCCACTTTAATAAGGGGGTAATCATTTCCGTCCTCCCACTTTATGGTTTCTTTTGTATTTGCAGTAGAGCGGCTCAGAAAAGCAAACTCATTACTCATATCTTTAAAAACAACGGTGCGATACCCTTCTGGGTGAATTCCTTTTTTCATCTCTCAAAATTGGACGGCAAAGATACGCATAATGTGTGTGCAACACATTCTTTGAGGTATAAATTTTATGATACCTGAAAAATTTGATAAAAAAACCAAATATAGCTTTGTATGTTATTCATTTATGATATCTTTGATTTGAATTTAAGTGAGTTTAGCATTGCGCTAAACATCAAGTGATAATTTGGTTAAGTTGGTCCCGCACTGAAACGTCAGTGCGGGATTTTCTTTGCAAAAGACTTTCTATACACTTTTCACCCTCTTATGTGTTCATAAATTTCAATAGCAACCTCTTGACATCGTTTATTCTAACAACGACTTTAGCCTTGAGTAAATTCTATGTTATTTAAAATCAGTTCAATATTTTTTTCAATCTGCCTTGCACTTGTGTATGGGCTCACAAACGACCCCGGGTTTGTTCATGAGGTCAGTGCGTCTTCAACAATTTGCCAAGGAATAGAGACGCCGTATTCTGTGAGAATACAATCTGAAGAAATTAATGGACTCGTACAGCTAGAGTTTAAGATCCCTGAAGGCCTTCACGCCCAAGTAGTTAAAAGTCAAAACAGCAAGGTTTCATATCACACAAATGCCGTGTCTCTCCTGTGGAATAATTTGGAGGAGAAGGAAATTAATATTGAGCTTGTGTTCACATCTAATATAGATTTTGAGCAAGGTGAAATTGCTCCTACCCTGTCTTATCTTAAAAATGGTCAACGCATAGATGCAAATCTTGACAAAACAACAATTCACGATTTAACAGCCAGAACAGTTTTGGACCAAACTGGGAGCCAAGCCGATGGCGTTACCTGTCTGAGACATCTGACTGATGAAGGTGATGGTGTCACACGAGTTGACCTTGTGATTGATGGTGAAGGTTTTGACGGATTCCTTAAAATAAACGAAGAAACACCGAACAACTGTATTGTTGAAATTGTTGACTCAGAACTTTCCCTTTCTCAAATAGAGAATGGAACTTTAACTTTCATATGGTTTGATGCAAAGTCACCCTTACCCATCACTGTGACGTACAAACTTTTGGGGTGCTCGCACACTTCAACTATGAACATTAAAGGCAAAATTGAATATGCGTTTGGAAACTCGGGTTTTTCTCAAGATATTGCCTCCCATAATGCTGATTTTGAGACGAATGAAGCCATATTAAATGTGGACCAAATCACAGAAATTAGCGCCACAGAAAAAGTGAACAATACAAGTACAAATACCGCATTAACTCCAGACAAAGGGGTTTCTTATAGAGTACAGCTTATGGCTGGACACAATGACGTTACTGAATCTTGGATAACCTACAAGTACAATTTCAACGGCAGATCAGACACTGAAATGCACGAAGGCTGGGTCAAGTATACGACAGGATCATATCAAGATTATCAGTTAGCGCGTAACGAGCGAGAAAGCATTAACAAAGCTCACAATTTCCCAGAGCCATTCGTAACCGCCTATTATTTAGGCGAGCGAATTACGGTTGGAGAAGCATTGATTATTTCACAACAAGATTGGATTCAATAATGGCAACAATTCATACAGACTGGAAGTCCGCAATTAAAGGATATGAAGAGTACTTGGCTTTAGAAAGAGGGCTTAGTGAGAATTCTATCTTGGCGTACATACGTGACATTAAACAATTTGCAAAAATTATTGAAAAGGAAGACGGAGTAACCAATCCGTCTAAGATCAACCTCTCAAATGTTGAACACTTTCTTTCAAATCTTTACGACAAGGGAATCGCAAGAAATAGCCAAGCAAGAAAACTGAGTGGTGTGAGAAGTTTCTGTAAGTTTTTACGCATTGAAGGCGTGATTGATACGAACCCCATCGAACTTATCGAGGGGCCACGACCACAGAGAAAACTTCCTGATGTACTCACTGTGAATGAGATTGACCGTATCATCGCATCTGTTGACATGAGTCGCAGAGAGGGAGTACGAAATAAAGCAATGCTCGAAGTACTTTACAGTTGTGGACTTCGTGTCAGTGAACTTATAAGTCTACAAATGTCGCGGATAGATTTAATCGACGGCGTCGTCAAGGTTATTGGAAAAGGCAACAAAGAAAGAATTATTCCAATAGGTCGACAAGCATGCGATTCTATTGATGATTACCTCTCACATTATCGTTCTGCAATCATCCCATTGCCAGGTCATGAGGACACAATGTTTCTCGGCAGGCAAGGAAGAAAGATGACGCGTCAAATGGCGTTCACCATGCTTAAGCGAAGCGTAATCGCAGCAGGCATACGTAAAAACGTGAGTCCTCATACATTCCGCCACAGTTTTGCAACACATCTTATTGAAGCTGGTGCCGATCTTAGAGCTGTACAGGAAATGCTGGGGCACGCTCAAATTACAACGACTGAGATTTACACTCATCTCGATAAAAAATATCTTGAGAACCAAGTGATTTCGTATCACCCTCGCTCCTTAGAGGCAGCGAATCAGATATTGAAAAAACCTGAGAACAACAAGTACCATTATTGATTCAATCATTGACTAGGTCCAATGTGTTCTTGACGAATTAGGCACTTTTGACATATCCCATTGATGAATGGCTTGAGACAACATATTCTCAGGCAAATCAATACCCACATCCGACTGTCCTAAGAATTTAAGTGCATCAGAAATTTGATGTGGTGCATCCTTTATTTGAATCGGAGAGGCTTTTGTCAACTTGCTTAGTTTATCTTTCATAGTGTTATATACCAATGGAATATGGGCATATAAAGGAGGACTTAAATTCAATGCCTCTTGAAGCAGCAAATGCCTGGGGGTAGAATCCATCAAATCTGCACCTCTAACGATATTTGTAACACCTTGGTCAGCATCATCAATGACGACCGCAAGATGATAGGCAAAATATCCATCCGATCTTCTGAGTATAAAATCACCCAATGAGGACTTCAGCACGTGTTGATTTCCTTGAACCAAATCATTCCACTTGACATTGTCTACGTTGCATTTTGACACCTGAAATCGGACTGACCTTTCTTCTTTTTCATGTGGAATGCCATTTCTACAGGTGCCAGGATAGAAATCTAGCCCCCCAACAGATGCGAGATCCTTTCTGGAGCAGGCACATCCAAAGGTCATACCAACGGCCTTGAGTTTCTGGAGCGCAGAATCATAAAGGTGATGTCTATTGCTTTGGTATTGAACAGTGCTGTCCCAAACCAAACCGAAGCCTTCTAAAGTTCTAAGAATATCATCAGCAGACCCCTTGACTTCACGTGGAGGATCTAGATTTTCAATTCGAACAAGCCAAGTTCCCTGATTTGATTTTGCGTCACAAAAACTAGCAACGGCAGCAACTAAAGATCCGAAATGAAGATGGCCTGAGGGTGAAGGCGCAAAACGTCCGATATAGGGTCGTCCATCCAAAACCTATCCACGGGTTAATTTACGATACTTTATACGTTTAGGGCCATTGTCGCCAAGTCGTTTTTTCTTGTTTTCCTCGTATTCCGAATACGCTCCTTCAAACCAGTAGGCATTTGAATTCCCTTCAAAGGCTAGAATATGAGTACAGATTCTATCTAGAAAGTAACGATCGTGGGAAATGACTACTGCACAACCGGCAAATGAAAGTATTCCTTCTTCTAACGCACGTAAAGTGTTCACATCGATATCATTTGTAGGCTCATCAAGGAGAAGTACGTTCGCCTCCGTTTTGAGAGTCATGGCAAGATGCAGACGATTACGCTCTCCTCCAGAAAGCACTTTACATTTCTTTTGTTGGTCGGGACCATTAAAGTTGAACCGACTTACATACGCACGTGAGTTAACCAACTGCCCCCCTATTTCGATGTGCTCATTTTTACCTGACACGACTTCCCAAACAGTCGCTTCAGGATCTATATCTGTGTGGGTTTGGTCAACATACCCGATTTCAACCGTATCACCAAGAGATAGGGAGCCTTGATCAGGCTGCTCCTCCCCCATGATCATTTTAAAGAGTGTGGTTTTACCCGCACCGTTAGGCCCGATGATCCCAACAATTCCAGCAGGTGGAAGTTCAAAAGACAGATTGTCAATCAAGAGTTTGTCACCGTAGGACTTCTGTAAATCCTTAACTTCCAAAACTTTATTTCCAAGTCGAGGACCATTGGGAATGGGTATTTGAAGGCGAGTATCTTTCTCTTTTGAACCTTCAGATAGCATAATATCATAGTTTGAGATACGTGCCTTGTTTTTCGCACGACGTCCCTTCGGGCTCGTACGGATCCACTCGAGTTCTTTGTCAAGCTCCTTTTTTCGTTTGCTTTCATGCTTCTCTTCTTGAGAAAGCCGCTTTGTTTTCTGTTCTAACCAGTTCTGATAATTGCCCTTGTAAGGAATGCCCTCTCCTCTGTCCAACTCAAGGATCCATCCAGCGACATTGTCAAGGAAATATCTATCGTGCGTTACGCATAGAACCGTTCCAACATATTGCTCAAGATGTTGCTCGAGCCAGTCGATAGACTCGGCATCTAAGTGGTTTGTAGGCTCATCAAGAAGTAAAACATCAGGTTTCTTTAAAAGGAGTCGACATAATGCGACACGACGCCTTTCTCCACCAGACAATTCAGAAACAAGTTGATCGTCAGGAGGACAGCGAAGTGCGTCCATCGCAATACTCAATTTGGTGTCTAGCTCCCAAGCATCCAAAGCATCAATTCTATCTTGAACCAATGCCTGACGATTGATAAGGGCTTCCATCTTTTCAGGAGAATTGAGGATTTCCTCATCCATAAACTTTGCGTTGATCTCTTCGAATTCAGCCAAAGTATCTATAATTTCCTGTGTGCCTTCTTCCACAATTTGCCGCACTGTCTTCGACTCATCCAAGTCTGGCTCCTGGGGGAGGTATCCAACTGTATAGCCTGGTGACCAAACAATATCACCCCTAAAGGACTCGTCCAAACCAGCAATTAATTTCATTACGGTTGACTTTCCAGAGCCGTTTACACCGATTATTCCAATCTTCGCGCCATAATAAAAGGACAGGTAAACATCCTTGAGGATCTGCTTCCCAGTAGGTGTTTCTTTATTCACCTTTTCCATTGAAAAGATCACTTTCTTATCGTCAGACATGTTTTGATTTTGATTCGAAAATTTATTGATACAAGACAAAGGTAATTCACAACACCCCGCCAATTAACCCTTTTTAAAGCTGCTTATCACCAGAAACAGGATAATCGATTGCAACAGAATGAGAAAGTAATGGAGAATAATTATCTGATCATTCGGAACAGTTATTCCTAAGCCCATATCTAGAACTTTATAAAAAACAAATGACGCCCCAAGCCCCACCAAATACCCCACCTGCTTAAGCATATCAATTTTGCTTAGCAATTCTTTTCTATGAGTCACGAGCGTTTCCGCCCTGACCAAATACCCTCCAAAAATAAAGGTGAGTTGATATCCACAATAGATCAGCAAGGCTGACGTAAGACTGTACCCTAAAACCAAGAATAAAATAACAGTCAGAAGCATGACAACTTCGACGAACAAAGAAATCCTGTAAAAACTTTGAATGTTTAAGAGTCTCTCATAAAACTTTGCAATGAAAATCATAGCCACAGCCAATCCCATACCACCTATGGAATAAATTTCAGGATCCAACGGCTCATAGATTTTAAATAAAATCCCAATTGAGACTCCTGTAAATGAAGAATTCAGGAGTTTATAAATCAGGAAGTTTTTTTCAACTAATTGCATTGATTGTCTTTTTTTCAAAAAGGTCGTGACCACAAAGGTACTCGCGAAGGGACATCCTTGATTACCTTGCACCATGGCAAAGAAAAATGATCTGGAACACAATAAAAACGAGGACCGCATGCGGCTTCTTGTTTCAGGTTTAGAAAGAAAACTAGATCTTGTAAAAAAAGGTGGAGGTGCCAAACGCATCAAAAAAGAACACGCAAAAGGTAAAATGACAGCCAGAGAGAGACTTTCTGTTTTGTTTGATTCTGAGAGTAGTCGATTCGAATTGGGTGCGCTCGTAGGAGATGGAATGTATGAGGAGTATGGAGGCTGCCCGTCAGGTGGGGTGGTTGTTGAAGTGGGGCGGATACATGGCAGGCTTTGTATTGCCGTTGCAAATGATGCAACAATTAAAGCTGGCGCTTGGTTCCCTATCACAGCTAAGAAAAACCTGAGAGCGCAAGAAATCGCGCTTGAAAACAAACTGCCCATCATCTACCTCGTGGATAGCGCTGGTGTATTTCTACCACTTCAAGATGAAATTTTCCCTGACAAAGAACACTTTGGGAGAATGTTTCGGAATAACGCAAAATTATCGAGCGAGGGCATACCACAAATAGCTGCGGTGATGGGATCATGTGTCGCAGGAGGAGCATACCTCCCAATTATGAGTGATGAATCACTCATTGTAGAAGGCACAGGATCAATCTTTTTGGCGGGGAGTTATTTGGTTAGAGCCGCGATTGGAGAAAATGTGGACAACGAAACACTTGGAGGAGCTCGTACACAAACAGAAATAAGTGGCGTCATCGATTACCCATGTAAGGACGATGATGATGCATTAAAAAAGATCCGAGATTTAGCCTCACATTGGGGCAAAGCTTCGAACGCAGCGAATTTCACGAGATCAAATTCAGTGAGCCCATCAGGTCATTCTATCTCTTCCATCCTACCAGAAGAACGAAATAAACCTTATGAATCTCACGATTTAATTGATTCATTAATCGATGAAGGGTCGTTTACTGAATATAAAAAGACGTTTGGAAAAACACTTATCTGTGGATACGCTCGCGTTGATGGCTGGAGCGTTGGCATTGTCTGTAATCAGCGTATGACTGTCAAGTCAAAAAAAGAAGGATTGCAGTTTGGGGGGGTGATTTATTCTGACAGCGCAGATAAAGCAGCTCGATTTGTTATGACGTGTAACCAAAAAAACATTCCACTTGTGTTTTTACAAGACGTGACTGGCTTCATGGTCGGTTCACGGTCGGAACACGGTGGAATCATCAAAGACGGCGCAAAACTTGTGAATGCAGTCGCAAATAGCGTGGTCCCTAAATTCACTGTTATTGTAGGCAACAGTTACGGTGCTGGAAATTACGCCATGTGTGGAAAAGCATATGACCCAAGATTTATTGTCGCATGGCCTACAGCTAGAATTGCAGTTATGGGAGGAGAACAAGCCGCAAAAGTTCTACAACAAATTGAAGTCGCCAGGCTTATCAAAGCTGGAGAGCCCATAGATGAAGAAAAACAACGTGAACTTCTCAAGAAGATAGAAGCCAGGTATGAAGCACAAACACAACCAGAGTATGCTGCTTCCCGTTTGTGGGTAGACGCCATTATAGACCCTGAAGACACGCGATCATGGATCAGTATGGGTGTTGAAATTGCGAATGAATCTCCATCTGAAAAGCCCTTTCGTCCTGGCGTCCTGCAGACTTGAACTGATTAATTAATCCACAATGAATATTCGATTTATTCTCTTTATCACAACGCTCCTAGGGTCAATCCCGTTCACATCATCTGCGCAGAAAGACAATAAAAAATCAAGGCAAGCGACCGCAAATATTGTGGCATCTAATCCTTCACCTTATTTAATTTATACTTCAGAGGGTGAATTGGCCTCGTTTGATGAAATCATCGAAGCGGCAAAAATGTCTGACGTAATTTTATTTGGAGAGCTACACGACAACCCCATGATACACTGGCTTCAATTGCTTCTTACGGAAGCAATCGATGTCGAAGAGCGAGAACTCATCTTGGGCGCTGAAATGTTTGAAACGGATGACCAACTGCCCTTAAATGAATATTTAAATGGAGTCATCAATTTGAGTAAGCTGGAAAAAAACACAAGGGTTTGGCCTAATTTTAAAACGGACTACCTTCCTCTTCTGGACTATGCAAAAGAGAACAAACACAAATTCATTGCTACGAATGTTCCAAGGAGATATGCATCATTCGTATACTACAATGGACTAGATACTTTAGAATATTTATCTCACGACGCAAAACAACTTCTCCCCCCCTTGCCTATTCTGTATGATGGGACCGTGGGATGTTACGTTGAAATCCTCGAAATGTCAGGGGGACATGGTGGAGAGAATCTTCCCAAATCGCAAGCCCTAAAAGATGCTTGTATGGCACACAATATCAGTATTAACTTACCTAAAGATGGTGTTTTCATTCACTATAACGGTGCTTTCCATTCTCAGAATAAAGATGGAATTGCATGGTATTTAAGGCAAACAAATCCAGAATTAAAGGTCCTAACAATTGATGCGACAGAGCAAGAAGAAATAGACCACCTGGATGCAGAACGTATGGGGGTGGCTGATTTCATCATCGCTACGCCTTCAAACCTCACAAAAACACATTAGTCAATACGAATATTATAACAGATACATCACATGAGATTTACCTTCCCCTCTCTGATTATTATTATGAGCACTGTCACAGTTTCTTTCTTGAGCTGCAGCACTCAAGATGATCGCTCCAAAAACGCAACCAATAAAACCACTGAATCATATTACGGATCTGTAATTGAGACATCTGGTGCGATTGATGCGAATAGAATACGTGAAAAACTTCGTATGGAAAGTCCGGTCAGTGTCAAAATGGAGGGTACTGTTGTTGCTACATGTAGAAAGAAAGGATGTTGGATGGATGTTGCATCAGGCAAAGACACTGTATTTGTGAAATTTCTAGACTACGATTTCTTTGTACCTACTGAGGGCGTCGAGGGGTATCACACCGTTGTCGAAGGCGTTGCATTTTACGATACCACAACAGTAGCTGCACTTCGTCATTTTGCAGAAGATGCCGGCAGGTCCGAAGAGGAAATTTTAGCTATCACTGAGCCTGAATACCGGTTACAATTTACCGCAACAGGCGTCATGATGGAAGAGGCTAAATAATATGAGAATCGCGTCTTTTTTCACGGTTGTAGCTGGAGTCATCATGGTGTTCTCTTGTGCGAACAATCAAGAAGAACCTGGAGAACTTGACAAGAGGGTCGTATCAATAGCAAACCCTCCTAGCCCGCTGGCCCAAATCATGCGCGACATGGACTCACGACTCGAAGAGATTAAGTTGGAGTCTGAAAAAAGTAAACATTGGCCTCAACTGAAATATGAGTTTCCGCTCATATCAGATCAGGAAGCAACAGAAGATCGTATGCTTACAGAAGAAGTTTTTTCATACGCTTTGGCGTTCAAGGCGACAACATCTGAATACAATAAACACCCGTCAGAGCAAGGGTTTGAAGCTATTGTTCAAGGATGTTTGGATTGTCACTATAGAAGCTGTCCTGGACCTATTGTTAGAATAGAGAAACACATCACCCAAGACTAGATCTATTGATTACGTTCAAGATAAATTAACGCTTCCAACATAGGTTTATAGAGCGCATGAACCTCACTCTTTTCTTTACAATCAAGCGCATTACGTAAAGTAAGTATGGCCTCTAGAAGGGTTTGTTCATCTTCCACGAGTTCACATTGCTCGATGAGCGTGAGTCCTTCCATCGCAGATCTATAGTCGCCCGAAGTTGCACATCTAACGATGACATCTATACTTTCTGACGGGACAAATCCTGCGCTCCACATAAAACCAAGGACATCAGCATGTATGTCTTTCCGTTCTTGGTTTTTAAGGGTCTCTAAAAACACCCCTTCAGCTGCGCTCAGCTTCACACTGGATAACAACCCTCTTATTTCATCTTTTAACGCATCGTCTTTGCGCACACTGAACGCCTCTAAAAGCGGCTCTACCCAAGCAATGGTCCCACTCTCATTCGCTCTTTCCAGAGCTGACTTAACCTTCTTATCGTCTTTCGACATTAGATCTTTCATTCGGCAAAGGTATCAGGTAAATTCCAACACTCCACTAATTCTGCAAGCATCATCGCAGTTGCCCCCCAAACCAATCTTGATTCTAATAAAAAACCAGGCACTTTCACACCTTTGACATTGTATGATCTCCAGGTCTCCGTATCTGAAATATATGACATTTTGCATGCAAGCACCTTTGAAACTTCTCTCTCATCTGGAGACCAAACCGGACAAGTTGGCAGCCAAGCAACATAAGGCCTCACATAGAAATTACTGGGTGGAATATATAACGGAGTAAGTGCACCTAATACATTTTCCCTATGAACCGTTATACCCAATTCTTCACCACATTCTCTGAGTGCCGTATCGATGTAATCTGTGTCGCTGAGTTCCATTTCTCCACCTGGCATGCCCACCTGCTTTGAGTGCACACCATCGTATTCTGCCCGCTCTATCAAAACGCCTTCGATATCTCCATTATGCGTCGGATACATCAACCACAAAACTGCAGCTTTACGAGCAGATTCAACTTCTGACATCTCAAAAGAAGTGGGACGATAAGGTGGCGCCGCTTTTAATTGCGCAATCAACCCCGGCAATGCGCCAGAAAGCCTATTATATAGGGCAACGACCTGTTCAGGTACATTCTCGTGAGAGAAGTTGAAAATTTCTTTATTCAGATTCACGCCTGCAAGGTCGCTCGGTTTTACCTTCGTCCAATGCAAGTTCCTCTAATAGATGAAATTAATGGATTCCCTCCGGTTACCGAAAGTCGTAAGGATGGGATACTCGCTGTGGGTGGAGATTTAAGTGCCACATTGTTATTGTCAGCTTACGAAAAAGGCATTTTTCCATGGTATAATCCAGGAGAAATGATCATGTGGTGGTCTCCTGAAGTACGGGGAATCATTCATCTTGATGGATTAAAAAAGCACAAGAGCATGCGCAACGAACTCAATAAGAAGCGTTACAAAGTCACCTATGACACTTGTTTTGAAAAGGTCATCCGATCGTGCGCTCAGGATCCTAGAGGTGCGGAAAACGGAGAAGCCGCGGGGACATGGATTGGAGAAGACATGATTGAAGCATATACTGGCCTACACAAACTAGGGATGGCACACTCCGTTGAGGTTTGGCTTGAGGATGAGCTTGCAGGGGGATTATATGGGGTCTCCATAGGAAGGATGTTCTTCGGTGAGAGTATGTTCTCAAAATCAACAAATGCGTCAAAAGTGGGTCTGTTTCATTTGGCCGAAAAACTAAAGAATTGGGGATTTGGACCCATTGATTGCCAAATGATGAACAGTCACATTGAGACACTTGGCGCAGTACCTATAAGTAGAGAAGCATTTGGCGTAGTTCTGAATAAATATCTTAGGGCAGGGGAAACAATAAAAGGTTCTTGGACAGAGTAATCATGCAGCGAATCACCTCATATTCCGTACTTAGAAGACGCTTGGCCAAGTCGTGGCTAAAACTCCTTGGATGGCGCTTTAGAGGTCAAGACCAACCCAGTCGATGGAGTCTTATTATGCTGGTGAGTCCAGCACAAGGTAAGATTTTAAAAATGCAACATCGGTGGATGACATTTTTAACTTCAAATCCATCCAAGTGGGTTGAATTGGAGAATAGTGAAGAAATCACACGCATACTGAATACAAAGAAAACTGTACTCATAAAATGGGATGACACAATCAAGAAGGAGGCACTTTATAAAGTGCTTTTACTTGCACGCAATAACAATGTGAGAATCTCAGCGTGTGCATGGGACACGACTCACAAAGCCATTAAGTTTCATTCTCAATTCAAACCCTCTCCATATCCTGAGCGCGACCTCAGATACATTTCTCGGTTTTTTGTGTATTTCAAGAAAATTTGAATTAACATTTTATTAACAATAAGAGCGGTTTCGTTAACAAACCGTTAATATCTGGTCACTTAATGATGTGATATCTCTTGAGTCTACTGCTAAATTGCCTGCGTAACCACTAACCTTTAAACCAGACTTAACATGAAGATGGACAAGTATGACTTAATGATATTAGATATCATCCAATCTCACAAAATGGACAACCAAAGTCACATAAGATTAAGCGTCTTAGAACGTAATTTCTGGAAATGTATTGAGGCCGATACAGACCTCCATGTAGGACAAGCCAGAATTGGAGAGCGAATTACCAACTTATATTTAGATGGTTTGATTCAAAACAAAGACGGTTACACGCTTACCAAGAAAGGAAGAGAGCAGCTTTCCTTCGCTCCTTGGAAACAAGAAGGCGCATTAGTCTAAAACAACGTTTTATCGACCAATAATAAAGGGGGCTCAATAAGGGCCCCCTTTATTATTGGTCATCATGTTGGCGAATGCCTACTTAACAGGAGGTTTCTTCGGCTTCTTTGGCTTCTCTGTTTCCTTTTCAGAATCATCGTCTGACTCATATGACTCTTCAAGTATTTCTAATCCCGGATATTTTTCCTTCCAAAATTCAAGTTTACTGTGATCTCTTACAGTAATTACTGTCCGCCTATCAAGTCTAACTGTAATATTCGGTTTTAATTGTTTTTCTCTCTTTTTACGTGCCATGCTGTCGTTAATAAGTATATCACCTTAGGGATAGTGCGAATGAACACCAAATAAGTTCAATACCATTATTTTTTTGTAATAATTACTAAGATGTTATAGTTAATTGGTAAATCCCCGACGATTTCATTCTTTTAACGCAACAAACTCACGACTCCTCGTAATTCTTCAGCATCGACATCGTAGCCCTGAACCTTCATCACCCAATGATACATTCCATCTGGAGCGAAATAATCACCACCATTAATATTACCCATCCAAGAGTCCTCAAAAGACTGTGTTGAATACACCACATCTCCCCATCTGTTATAAATCACAAGCTCAAATGATTCGATCTGTCTTCCGATAATTTCAAAAGCGTCATTTAAGCCATCATTATTTGGAGTGAAAGCATTCGGGACATAAAGAATCACTGAACCATAAAGGTGCACTGTCGCGACATCAAAACATCCATTATTTGTTGTTACTGTGACAGCAGCATCATATTCGTCCAATCCATCATAGCTGTGAGTCACCTCCCTTTGGTAGCCAAATGCGCCATCACCAAAATCCCAAAGAAAATTGAAAGCACCTAAAAATGGCTCGTCGGGATTTGTGATCACATCGAAATCATAAGTGTCATCACCTCTATCGTAACGCACGATTGTCGCCTCAACAGTTTCAACATCGACGCGCATTGATGCACTTATGTCGTATTCACAATTGTCGACGATCATCACTTCATATGTCGTCCCTACGGTAGGAGATACAGTATGCGCCAATTCACTGTCTATAAAATTCTCCCAAAGTATTTGATAAGGTGGCTGACCTCCCTCAACTTCCAGCTCCATAATAGTTTGTGCCCCATTGCAAAGTAGCGTGTCGTTTGAAAGAGATATTTCGAGGGGCTCATAGGGAACTTCAAAAAGCGTTTGAAGATAAAGATCTCTGTCACAGCCATCATGAATGTAAATCTCCATCAAGTGATTCGTCAGGGACGTATGATCAATGCACTGATCAGAGCCAAAATCAATACCATTAATCGACCAGTTATAAGTGACAGGCGGATATTCTAAGTCTGGGTTTTGAATCAAGTCTACACATACTGTTTCAAACTCATCACAAGCTACGGTAACAACCTCAGGAGTGACTGCTTCTAAGGGAGGCGTGTCGTAAATGAAGATGCTGATCAAACTCTCCGTGGTCCCACTTATAATGTTCAGTTTTAACTCTTCGGTACCTTCATCAATGAAATCTTGTGGCACAGTAAAGGATAAGGCGATATCATACTCACCAACAGGAATCATGGCCAATGAGGGCAGTCCTTCGATATCCTCAAGGAAAGATGCTTCCGAGGTGGGATCTTCTGTGATTTGGAACTCAAAAGGGTAAACTGAAGGCACCAAGCAAGGCCGACTGATTGTGATCGTAGAGACGCCACAATCTTCCCACGCACAATAAATGACAACATCATCTAAAGGGTCGGGGTCACAATCTGGCGATGCCACAGCTTCATATTCTGTAGGAATTGGAGAACCGAAACTACCTTCCTCAAGAATCACAATTGATTCTAACCAATTGTCACTCCCATCAGCAATCGCAAGCTTAATATGGTAAGTAAGTCCACAACTCACAGGGCTTGATGCTGTGAACATTTCAGTATACCCATTGATACATGGCTGATCGACTGCACCTGGATTGTCAATATAATATTCAGGATTTGTCACATCATTTACAGAACTAATTGTCACGGGAAGCGGTGGGTCTGAATCCGGAACCTGAGCAATATTAATCGCACCATCTGGAAATCCAGCAGGCGACGCATAAGGCCCAGAAATACCAGGTCCTGAAAGGAAAAAAGCGAAAATATCGTTGTATTGAGAATTAACCCAGGCCAAATATTCGTCCGATCCGAAAACATAATTGAATGACACAAAATCTCCTGAAGGTTGAAAATCAAACTCTAAAATGCAGACGTCGTTGACCGATTGCACGTTGAAGGTTTGGCCTATAAGCGGAGGAACCGAATTTGCAACGGTCAATAAATCCGGGTCTCCTGCCCCACCACAACCACCACATCCAGCAGCACCATCACATGTTGCAGGATTTGTCGCCAAATCTGTACTCATAATAATGCCATTTTCAATGGAGAACCCTTCCCCATCGGTCAGATAACCAATTTGTTCTAAAGATCCTGTAAACTGAACATTTGTAGCTATAACTCCTTCTCCTAAGAGAACATTATTCACATACTGAGTAGGTGTCATCGCCTGTGAAACTTCCATTTGTGCCTGAACAAATGATGTGCTCAATAGCAAAATCAGGGTAGAAACAAATTTGAGATACGATATCATTAAATTAATCGTTTTTTTTTCATGTTAATATGCTGTAAGATAAGTGATTTCTTAAACAATCAAATTCATTAAGTTTGCTAAATGCAGAAAGTCATCTTTTTTTCTGATTCAAAAAGTGTGAACATCTACCCATTAAACCTTGGGAGATGCGAGTCAACACTACACTTTGGAGGCAGGTCCGTCGCAGTACAATGGAGAGATCTTCTGGCTGGCATGCAGGCAGATTTTGAAATAAATTCACGTCTCATGCCCACGAAAGAGGCTGCAGAAATCTTAAGGGGAATGAAGGCCGGCGACATTTGGGGGAGCGGAGAGGATGTCTATGCCCGCAGGAAAGGGGAACAAACAAGGCAGATAAAGCCTAAAACAAACCTTAATTCAGTGCTCCTCGTTACACAAACTGCCGCAGATTATTTTGAAATTTGTGGAAAAGGAATCGCTGAGGATTTGAACAACATGAAGCGCACTTGGAGCGCAAGGACATTGTCAGAAGAGGAGCGCGAGGCATGGGCGCACCTAGGGGTTATTGTTCATGGAGCACTTGAGAAAATTCACTTGGCACCAGGGGCCATCCTTAGAAGTTGCAATATTAATACGGAAGAAGGAGAGGTTATTTTGGGGCCCAACGCAGAAGTCATGGAGGGCTCAAATATCCGGGGACCTTTTGTCTTGGGAGAAAACAGCCAATTGAGAATGGGCAGTAACGTATACGGTCCTACTTCTATTGGAAAGCACTGTAAAGTAGGCGGAGAATTAAGCAACGTCTTGATACACGACTACGCTAACAAAGCACATGGTGGATTCTTAGGGAACAGTGTGATCGGATCTTGGTGCAATCTCGGTGCCGAAACATCAGCCAGCAATCTCAAAAACACCTATGGAGAAATTAAAATGTATCACGCTGAAACAAAGAAATACATCAATAGCGGCAAGACATTTTGTGGCTTATTGATGGGAGACCATAGCAAAACAGCAATTCATACAGCTTTTGACACCGCCACAGTTGTGGGTGCATTTTGTAACATCTTCGGTGCAAGCACACCGCCAAAGCATATTCCATCCTTTTCTTGGGGAGGATCCGAAGGACTTACTGAACATCGGCTTGAGCAAGCGATCACTACAGCAAGCAAGGTTCTTAAAAGAAGAGGGATAGAACTTACCCCGACAAAAGAATCAGAAATAGCGACACTTTTTTCATTAACTGAAGGAGAAAGAAAATAGATTATTGACCTTCAGAAAAAAAAAATTGACAAAAAATGCCTGACACGCTGTCAGACATACTCAATGGCACGCACCTTGCGTTACATAGCGTCCATACATACTACATGATAGATTTCGACTCCCCTTTCCAATTGTTTGCTGAATCACAAGAAAGTGAATTTATACCTCTCATCACTGAAGAGGATGAAAAAGCAATGCATAAGCAAGATGTTCCAGACAACATCCCTTTGTTATCCCTTCGTAATACTGTTCTCTTTCCCGGAGTCGTCATACCAATTACCGTAGGTAGAGACCGATCTATTCATTTAATCAAGGAGGCAAATAAAAACAAAACCACCATCGGGGTTGTGTCACAGAAAGACGGTAAAACAGAAGACCCTTCAGGTGAGGATTTGAATAGAGTGGGGACAGTCGCCAGAATTATTAAAATGCTGCGAATGCCCGACGGTACAAATACTGTAATTCTGCAAGGTCAGAGACGGTTTTCATGGGATAAAATAGTTCAAGAAACCCCCTATCTTAAAGCGAGTGTCACAGCGTTTGGTGGTCGGGAAGACTTGCCAAACAATAAATCTACCCAAGCGCTTATCGAAAGTTTAAAAGAGCTTGCGATCGAAATCATTGAAATGAGTCCCACCATTCCTTCTGAAGCAGCTGGGGCGATTAAAAACATTGAGCGACTGAGCTTCCTCGTGAATTTTATAGGTTCCAACATGAATGCTTCGGTCAAAGCAAAACAAGAACTGTTAGAAATTTCAGGACTTGAAGAAAGGGCGAATAAAGTGCTACAGATGCTCAACAAAGAGAAGCAAATACTTGAACTCAAAAATGACATCCAAAGCAAAGTACGTGACGATTTAGACCAACAGCAAAAAGAATATTTCTTGAATCAACAAATGAAGAAGATTCAAGAGGAATTAGGAGCAAACCCTTTAAAGGAAGAAATCGAAGAAAGAAAAGCCAGGGCAAAGAAGAAAAAATGGCCGGAGGAGGCATCCACGCTTTTTGATAAGGAAATTCAGAAGCTTGAAAGGATGAACCCGCAAGCTGCTGAGTACAGCATGCAATCAAATTACATCGAGCTCCTCCTCGATCTGCCTTGGGATGAACGATCGAAAGACAATTTTGATTTAAAAAATGCGATCAAAGTTCTCGACAGCGATCATTACGGTCTTGAAAAAGTCAAAGAACGTATTGTAGAGCATCTTGCCGTTCTTAAAATTAAAGGTGATTTAAAAGCGCCCATTATCTGTTTATATGGACCTCCAGGAGTTGGAAAGACATCTTTAGGCAAAAGTGTTGCAGAAGCTTTGGGTCGCAAGTATGTCAGAATGAGCTTGGGAGGATTGAGAGACGAAGCGGAGATTCGTGGACATCGAAAAACATATATCGGCGCTATGCCTGGGCGTATCTTACAAAACCTAAAAAAGGCTGGAACGTCTAATCCACTGTTTGTACTTGATGAGATTGACAAGCTTGCAAAGGACAGTCATGGAGATCCATCCTCAGCCATGCTTGAGGTTCTCGATCCTGAACAAAACAGCACTTTCCATGATAATTATTTAGATATTGATTACGATTTAAGTAGAGTCATGTTTATTGCAACATGCAATGATCTTGCTACAATACATCCGGCATTAAGGGACAGAATGGAAATCATTGAGGTTTCAGGCTACACCATTCAGGAAAAAGTTCAAATTGCAAAGCGTCACTTGTTGCCAAAAGTCATCAAGGATACAGGACTTACAAAAACAAAAATTCAAATTCCTATTTCTACGATAGAGAAAGTTGTTGAATTATACACCAACGAATCAGGTGTCCGAGGGCTCGATAAGAGAGTCGCAAAAATCGTTCGAAATAGAGCGAAAGAAATTGCGATGGAGGAGCCATATAAAGCAGAAATCAAACCCACAGATCTTGTAAATATCCTAGGTCGACCTAGAGAAAAAGACAAATATCAAAACAACGATGTCGCAGGAGTCGTGACAGGCTTAGCGTGGACCCCCACAGGAGGGGACATCTTGTTTATAGAAACATCACTTACACCTGGCAAGGGGAAACTAACCCTGACTGGCAACTTAGGCGATGTGATGAAAGAAAGCGCCATCATTGCGCTTGAATACCTGAAGGCGCATTCGGTGGAGTTTGGTCTCAAGCCTGAGCGTTTTGAGAAATGGAATGTACACGTACACGTCCCACAAGGTGCAATCAAAAAAGACGGGCCAAGTGCTGGGATTACCATGCTCACCGCTTTGGCTTCAGCATTCACTCAAAGGAAGGTCAGAAAATACCTCGCGATGAGTGGTGAGATCACCTTGCGTGGACAAGTGCTGCCTGTGGGTGGTATTAAAGAAAAGATTCTCGCAGCCAAACGTGCTGGAATAAAGGAGATCATTTTGTGTGAAAGAAACAGACAGGATATTGAGGATATCGATTCAAGATACGTGAGAGGAATGAAGTTTACGTATGCTACCAAAATGAATCAAGTGGTCATGCGAGCACTCTTATCTACAACCGTAGAATCTCCTATAGATTTTAACATAGAAGATGACTAATGAATTGTAAATCAGTACTTTTATTAGCCTCATATATACTTATTGTTAATGTAAGTAATGGACAAGGGAATGTCTGGGGCTCCATGCCCTTGGACTTATCGATTGATGCAAGAAGCTCTGGATTAAGTGGCAAACTTGCTGCAAACATGAATCCCAACGGAGGGGCTGCAGCATACAATCCAGCATTTGTTGACAGCACATCTTTAGGCGTTGTGAATGTATCATACCTGAATTATTTCGCAGGAATACAAATGGGCTCAATTCACGGTGTGATTAAAAACAGTGGCAAGCACACCCTTCATGTGGGTGCGCGCTTTTCTTCTTTCGGGAAATTTGAGGGATATGATTCATCAGGATGGCCGACCGGGGAGTTTTCTGGAGGCGACTATTTTTTGCAATCCGGAGTAACATGGAAACTAGATTCATTATGGACTGCTGGGATAACCGGATGGGGAGGGTTTAGGAATCTAGACAGAGAAAATGCCGGAGTACTGGGGCTTGATGCTGGAGTAATGAGGGTTTGGCCTGACAAAGTCTTTGCGGCTGGGATATTGATTTCTGGAATAGGGAGGCAGTTTGCAGGAACAGGGAGCCAACCCATTGGGTGGATGCCTTACAACATTCAACTTGGCATGACCAAAGGGTTTAAAAACGCGCCATTCAAACTATATGTACAAGCTGAACATTTAGAACAATGGGCACTCGCGCCCGAAGGCACTTATGATGACGATACGGACCCATTGACAGGAGAAACAATTCCAAATACGACCTGGAAATTCGGCGATCAACTTGGCCGACATTTGAGAGCCGGGGTTGAAATAAGTCTGGGAAGTGGTCTCGGCGCTCAAATTGGATATGATTACAGAAGGCGCGTTGAAATGGTTGCCGCAGGGAGAAGAGGAACGAATGGACTTTCCATTGGTGTGACGATGAAACTCGGTGACTTTGACATCGGAATTGCAAGGAACACATATCACTTTGCAGGTTCTTCGACTCATTTATCAATAGCGTTAATACTTCCTCGCTCTTAGGTGAAGTAGATTAGATTCACATGACTATCTTCGTCACATGGCAAAGCAACGAATCACCATAGCAATAGATGGACACTCATCTGCAGGTAAAAGCACTATGGCAAAAGCGCTTGCTAAGGAGCTGAACTACTTTTACATAGATACTGGTGCGATGTATCGGGGGGTCACTTTATTTGCCATGAAAGAACGATACGTCATGAATGGTTGTGTTGATGAAAGCGGCCTGGAGCAAGCTTTAGATCGTCTTTTTCTCACATTTAGATTTAATCCCAGCACTGAATGTTCAGAAATGCACCTCGGGGGAACGAATATTGAAAAGGAAATCCGAACCATGGAAGTGGCGAAAAATGTGAGCCTTGTGGCGAAAATACCCGCTGTGAGAACCAAACTTGTAGCGCTGCAAAGAAGATTAGCCGAAGGGGACAGCGTGGTGATGGATGGCAGAGATATTTGAACTGTAGTTCTCCCACATGCAGAACTTAAATTCTTTATGACTGCAGATCCAGAGGTGAGAGCATGGAGACGACTGAGAGAGTTACAAGACAATGGCAAAGACGTCACCTTTGACGACGTTTTAGAAAACGTTCTAGAGAGAGATCGCATAGATTCTGAAAGGGCTGTAGCCCCTCTAAAACAAGCCGATGATGCAGTCGTTATTGACAACAGCAACCTCACTATGGAAGAGCAATATCAATTTATGCTGAATCTGGCAAAAAAGAGAATGGAACAATAAGGATGTCATATCAGATTTTCCAAAAACTTCTTACGTTACTCGCTTTTTCAACAGCATTAATTAGTTGTGCGCAGTCCCCATCTTATGTGGAAGAAACGCCCAAACTTACACCTGACTTTTTATCAGCAGATTCTGTATGGGTTGACAGTGTTCTTGCGAGTCTGAGTATGGAAGAACAAATTGCACAACTTCTTATGGTTCCTATTTACGCGCGACCTGACACAAATGGATGGTCCGAGGCAGAACACTGGGCAAGAGACTTAGGGATAGGAGGCGTGATTTGTATGCAAGGGGGACCAGAATTTCAAAGAATGAGGCTGAAACGAATTCAGAAAGAATCAAACGTGCCCCTTATG
Organism: uncultured Flavobacteriales bacterium; assembly: GCA_905480095.1. Lineage (GTDB taxonomy): Bacteria > Bacteroidota > Bacteroidia > Flavobacteriales_D > Sanyastnellaceae > UBA974. The sequence continues at coordinate 8,115 of CAJQPF010000017.1, read as the reverse complement.
GTCGCTTCTGACGCTGAATGGGGATTAGGCATGCGGCTGGATTCGACAAGAAGCTTCCCTCGCTCCTTAACGCTCGCTGCAACTAGAAACCCCGAACTCGTCAGGAGATTTGGGCAGATTGTAGGCGTATCCTTGAAGAAAACTGGCATTCATGTGAATTTTGCGCCCGTCGTAGATGTGAATTCAAACGCGATCAATCCCGTGATTGGCAGCCGAAGTTTTGGAGAAAATGTAGAATTAGTAGGAGAGCTGGGAATGGCCTATGCGCATGGATTGCAGGATGTCAATGTCCTGGCGACTGCAAAGCACTTTCCTGGACATGGCGACAGCGATTCAGACTCACATAAAACACTCCCGACAATCTCTGGAGACAAACACAGATTAGATTCTGTTGAACTTGCGCCGTTCAGAGTATTAATTGACGGAGGGATCGGCGCAATGATGATTGCACATCTCGATGTCCCAGCTTTGGACAGTACAGCATCGCAACCCTCTACCCTATCCCCTACGATTGTCGATACACTGCTCAGGCAAAAAATGGGGTTTGAGGGTCTTGCCTTTACAGATGCATTGTCCATGAAGGGATTCGTTGATTTTGCGGGAGACAGGCCGCGTGCGAGGGATGCCCTACGCGCAGGCAACGACATTTTGCTTTTCCCGGGAGACCCTGTCCAAGTCATTCAGGAGATTTCAAATGCGATCAAAGAAGGAACACTAGATTCAGCACTTGTTACAGAAAAATGCAAAAGGGTTTTGCTTGCCAAGGTTTGGACTAAGGCAAGTGCACAAATCCCGTCGAAAGGAACAGCATGGGAGCCCCACGATGCCGAACAGGTTCACAGGGAAATCTTAGAGGAATCAATGACCCTCTTGGCCAACCGAAGCAATACACTTCCTTGGCTGGCCCCGCAAGGGAAAATCACCCTCATCAACATCTCAGACAAAGCTGGCTCTGGAATGGCCTACACGGACCATCTTCAAACAACCCTGGGGAAATCGCACAGCATTTCTTCATTTAGCATCGGAAAAGACGCATCAGGTTGGGGCCGGAACGATGTGATACAAGCTAGTCTTGAGGCTGACCTGGTCATTGTAAATTTCTTAGAATCGAACAACCGACAATCTCAGAATTATGGCATATCTCCAACAGCTGTAAAAGAATGTTCTCAGAAGATCCGTCTGGCCAAACAAGACACTACAAACCAAACCAAATGGGTTGTCAACGTATTCGCAAATCCCTATTGTCTCGACAAAGACTGGGCAGCTATAAGTGACGGTGCGGACGGGTTAGTGATGGCATACCAGGATGATTACAGAACACAAGAGACCGCTGCGGATGTCCTGGCTGGGGTATCGTCAGCGAATGGATTACTCCCCGTCACTCCTCCAGGGTCTGTGTATCGAGAAGGAGATGGCTTGGGGCTTCCATGTGCCCGTGGCACAAGATTGGGGTGGAATCAATGGGCGTGTGACGGAAACTGGGGGCCAGCTTATCAAATTGACTCCATCGTCAGTGAGGCAATCAGCGAATCAGCAATGCCAGGTTGCAGAGTGGTCGTCGCTCACAAGGGACGTGTCATGCACGATGGTGTGTATGGAACAACAGATGGCCAGAACCAAGTTGAAGAAGGCACAATCTATGACCTCGCATCCATCACAAAAATAGCCGCAACGTCGTTGTGTTTAATGGCGGGAGATGAAACGGGATGGTTTGACCTTCATGAGCCTATTTCTCATGCGCTTGAGGAATTAGACACCCTTGAATTGGGCACCCGAACCTATCAAGAAATCCTATCTCATCAGGCTGGTCTGCATCCATGGATTCCTTTTCATCTTGAGACGTTGAGTGACTCTCTAGATCTGTTGAGTGACACGCCACGTTGTGATGATAACATTTGCGTGAATCCTGGATTGTACATATGCAGTCAATACATGGACACCATGTATCTGCGCATTAAGAATAAAGAGGTCAGAGATGCCGGGCACTATAGATACAGTGATTTGGGCTATTACCTCATTCATAAAAGACTGAACAAGAAATATCGGTGTGATAATGCAATAGATTCTCTTTCTCACACATGGTTCTATGAGCCGATGGGACTCTCTAGCATGGGGTTCAAGCCGCTAGAAAGAGCAGAAATAGATCTTGGTGAGATTGCACCAACAGAAATAGATACGATTTTCAGAAAACGAACCGTGCATGGGTATGTTCACGACCCGGGCGCGGCATTGCTTGGCGGTGTGAGTGGCCATGCGGGGCTATTTAGCGATGCGCATGATTTAACACGTTTGGGACAAATGCTTCTCAATGGAGGCACTGCGCTCGGACATGATTTTTTCAAGCATGATGGGAAGACGATCGAGAAATGGACGTCCAGAGCTTACCCTAACAGCAAAAACAGAAGGGGAATCGCATTCGATAAGCCCGCAATGGACCTTGATCAAGGACCTACATGCAATCTTGCAAGTGAATCAAGCTTTGGACATTCTGGATTTACAGGGACACTGATTTGGGTCGACCCTAAATACGACTTGGTATTTGTGTTTTTAAGCAACAGGACGTACCCGCATGCAGAGAATAGAAAGCTCATCACCATGGATGTCAGAACGGAAATCCAAAGGGTCATTTTGGAACATTTAAATGCCGTATCACGATGAAAATAGGAATGGTGTGCTATCCCACGTTCGGAGGTAGCGGTGTCGTCGCTACTGAATTGGGTAAAGCGCTTGCTAAAAAAGGACATGAAGTACATTTCATCACCTACAATACGCCTGTACGTTTAGGGAACTTTAAGCCAAATATTTTCTATCACGAAGTTCGTGTGTCAGATTATCCTTTATTCGACTACCCGCCTTACGAACTCGTTCTTGCCAGCAAGATGGTCGAAGTCGCGCGCGATCACGCGCTCGATTTACTTCATGTACATTATGCCATTCCACACGCAAGTGCGGCAATCACAGCAAAAAAAATCTTGGCTGAAGAAGGGCTTAAAATGCCAATCATCACGACGCTTCACGGCACTGACATTACGTTGCTTGGACGAGACCCTTCATTTGAGCCTGTCATTTCTTACGCCATTAACTCAAGTGATGCAGTCACCGCTGTCTCAAATGACTTGAAAAATGACACCTTTAAGTTGTTTGGGGTTAACAGAGATATTGAGGTGATCCCCAACTTCTACTGCCCTTCTCATTACCAAATCACCCCCAACGAAGAATTCAGAAAACAAGTGGCCCCAGAAGGTCAACCCATCATCACACATATCTCAAATTTCAGACCCGTCAAACGCATCCTTGATGTCATTAAGATCTTTTCATTTATTTCCAAGGAATTAGATGTACGTCTTTTGTTGGTGGGAGATGGACCTGAACGCAATGCTGCGGAACAACTCTGTAAAGAGCTGGGAGTCGAGGAAAAAGTCACTGTTTTAGGAAAGGTGAAAAACCCAATAGAGCCACTGCTTGTCAGCGATCTGTTCCTGCTCCCATCCGAAACTGAGAGTTTCGGACTGGTGGCCCTTGAAGCCATGGCGGCTGGGGTACCTGTCATCTCTTCGAATACAGGTGGCTTGCCTGAGGTAAACCGACATGGTGTATCAGGGACGATGAGAGATGTGGGCGACATAGAGGGCATGGGAAAGGATGGTTTGAAAATTTTAAGCAATCCTGAGGTTTTGGCGACATTTAAAAAATCAGCTTTGTCGCGGGCAGAGGAATTTAGAATTGATTTGGTCTTGCCCAAATATTTGGCTTTATATAAGAGAATAATCGAGTGATGGCTGCAAAGAAGAAAACACGTTCGATTGGGAAAAGAATCTCTATTGCAGATCACGGCGATGCGACGACGATTGTGATCGACACCACAATTACGGATACGCAACGCATGTCACTCGAAATGTGGCTGGGTGGATGGACCGGGTTGGGCGTCTTGTTGATGTATGGCGCAGCTACATTTGAAGGGGATGAACGCTTGTTTTACTTGGGATGCTTGGTGTTTTGGACTTTTTTCTGGGTTCGCATCGCAAAAGTGGTCGCTTGGAGAAGAATCGGCAAGGAAATCATTCGGATTGACAAGAAACGGGTCATCATTAAAAATGCGTTCGGCACCCGTGGACGCGACCAATTGTATGACTTGCAGAAAATCTCTAACCTGAACTTTTACAAAAGAGAATCGACCTCCTTTTTACAGCAACTTGACAACAGCTTCTGGATCATTGGTGGAGACACCGTTTATTTCTCTTACAACGGAAAAACCCAAGTCTTGGGCAAGCAACTTCCGTCTCAAGACGCCAAACAACTCTCTCAGGTCTTAAACAAGATTATTGACGGATATAAAGCGTAGACCGACACACGTCTAATTCTTGAAAAGTGTTTTGATTTAATGGGCATCATTGCTCCATGAAAAAACACAATATTTTACTTACAGGATTCATACTGCCTCTTTTATTTCTGTCTCTTCAAGGTTGTTATTGCAATCCCTCGGATACTATTCAAAACTATAAAATCAACTTAACTCAACCAGACGGGACAGTTCCGGAATCAGGGTGGGCAATGGTTTATGAGAAACATTTAAATCCAAATACAAGCTATGCGTCACAACGCATCCCTATCTCTGATACCATTGTTTGGGATAATTCCAACGAAAGATTTATTCGCTGGACGGACATCCGGGAAACACATAATCACGCTATCTCTATCGAATGCTTCTCCCCCGAAAAATTGACACATGATGACTTAAGATATGCATGGCATTCTTTAGAAATAAACACCCCAGAAATAGACATTCGCTTCCCTCAAGTTCGGCCATTGGAAATCACCATTAGATCTATTTCTCCTCTCCCATCAAATGCTCAAGCATGGGCATTATATATATCACCACTTGAATTGCCTCCTGGCTTTATAGAAGGCAGCACTAGCACCACGACTCAGTTTCATGCTTGGACATTTGCGAATGAAAATCCTTCAAAAATGGAAACGTCAATCGAGTTCAGAGAACATTCCACCATGTATGTGCATTTGTTCCGACTAGATGAAGGTGTTTGGCATACAAACGGAACATTTACAGCAGCTATAAATGAGGACATCGAAGCATTTTCATTCTACACAAATCACACGATGTTATGCTGCGAATAATACTCTCATTTTTATTCTTCATGTTCTATCAATTTACAATAGGACAAACTACTGAATTGGCTAAGGCTAGGCAAGCATACCACAAACAACGAGAAAAAAACACAAATCTCGCACCCTCCATCACTGATATTTTAGATTCACTTTATTTAAGGAGAGAATTCTCAGCATTTTGTCCAATTGACGGCTCGCCCGCGTTGGTACTAAGAAATGAGGGGAGTGCTGAAACACTCTCCCCTCCGACCACACCACTCCACCCATGGGAACCCACCGGATGGTCAGAATCAAACGAAACAGGCGGATGGAAAGCGCTCTGCCCTGGGGACTCTGTCACTTTTAAATACCACCCCTCAATAAATCGCGCAAATTGCGCCCCAGAACCGGATTTACCACCCTGGTCTTTGCCAAATTCAAATGCCCCAAACATTTGGTGGGTTGAAGCCGAAACACCAATGGGCACAGTAGGTGGAAGTGTTTACCCTAGGCTAAGCGAAGATCAAATATTTGACAAACCCATTGTTGTCATCGAAGGATTCGATTTTGGAATAGGGGGGAATCTTGAAGAACATCGACATGGAAATTTTGGTTGGAAATCTATATTTGCTTGTGACATCGAGAATTTTCCTGGAACATATGGATATCCAATTCTTATCGACAGTCTATATACACTTGGTTACGACATCGTATTTATTGATTTTCAAAACGGCACACAATCAATAGAAAGAAAATCAGGACTCGTTCAAAAAACGATTGATCTATGCAACACGTATAAAACAGGAGACAAGTCATTGATTATCGTTGGTGCAAGTATGGGGGGTATTGTAGCAAGACATGCACTTTGCAGCATGGAGCAAAATTCGGAAGCGCATTGCACGCGCCTATATGTTAGTATTGATTCTCCTCATCGAGGAGCCAATATCTCTCAAGGATTATTTGGATTGGTCTCACTACTTACAGGAGTGTCCTCAGAAGCCTATATTTACAATGAAAGTTTGAACTCTCCTGCCGCACAACAACTCGTGATCACATCACCAAATGGAGAAAGTGCGCATACCGAAGCAATGGCACTCCTCGAAGATCTCGGAATGCCAAAAAACACAGTGAATATAAGTATTGCGAACAGTCACCCAAGCGTTTCAATCGATTTAGATAATGGACCATTATTGAACTGGACAGATTATTGGTGGTGGCTTGGAAGTGCTCATTTATTGGCAAACCGATATCCAAATGGCAATGAAAACCTAGCAGTTTCTGCTTCATGTGCATTGCCAATAGATTTCACCCCGTTTAATGGTGTTCCGCTTTGGTATGAAGATGAACGGTATAGTTATTACCCTGAGACAGATTTGGACGTCACTCCCTCCTCAATTGGGCATTATATGGGGCAAGTTGTCGAAGCCATTAATGAAACTGGTTTAATATATATTGAAAGTGAGGATTATCAATCAGATTGTGGCTTTGTCCCAACATCTAGCGCCCTCAATTGTGATTTATTATCCGAAGAAACACCTTCATTTGATTTTGTAAGTTATGCACCGGAGTGGGATTCACCACAAGAGCACGTCGCTATAAACCACCTACATAGAAAACTCATTCTTGACCACATTGTCTTTGGAGACATCACCGCCCCGGAAACAATTGGCGGCTCTTTCCCTTCATTTTACGCGTATAATCATTTATCTCCGCTTACAAAATGGATCGGAAGCACAGAAATATATCAAGGAGGAACCCTTCAGTTGGGAGAAGCTGTAAACGAATTAGCCTCACCTATAACGGTAAGAACTTTACCATGTAACACTGAAATAGATGTCTATACAGGAGCTGAGTTAAGAATTGGAGGAGATCTTGGGTTTGCACCTGCAACTTTGAATCTTGAGAATGGCGCACAATTATCTGTACACCTGGGAGGAGAAATCATCATCTGTCTCGACAGTGAACTTCGTGTAAAGTCTGGGTCAAAGCTTGTGATAGACGGAACTGATTTAAGGATTCATCAAGAAGGGAGACTTGTTATTGAAGAAGGAGGACTTATAGAATTGCATAACGACGCTAACATTATACTTGAAGGAGGTGGGTCGGAAATCAAATTTTCCGGAGAGTTGATTGTGTTTCCTGAATCTAACTCTGCAATTATTACTACGGGTGAATCCCCATCGACAATTTTGATTTCTGGCATCAATTCAAACATAAATGTTTCAGATAATAGCAAGTTGTTTGTAAAGGAAAACTCACAAATAGAACTTGAAGCTAATTCGTCAATTCAAGTTTCAGGAGAGGGGGAGTTTAATACAAACAATACCACGGTCCATATGCCTTTTGGATCTTCAGTGAATCAATCATGCCACACCCACTTGTCAAATACATTTATTTATGGATCTATTAACGCTCATTGGAATGGAAGCAATCGTTTAATTATTGAACACTGTAAATGGCAAAAAAGCAAATTGAATCTTGATCACCTTACTCAGAACAACCAGACGATGGGTTTAACGTCTCATCACAATGAAATCATAGAAAGTGACTGGGAATTGATGAATACTGGATTTCAAATCATGACCTGTGAATTAATCGGCGCTACGGTAAAATCAACAAATCATGTGGGACCAAGCCATTTTAGTAGAAATCACATAGAAGGCGCATATGGATTGTCCGATCCGACAATACACATTACAGGCGGTGACCATTTAAATATGGAAGAAAACACATATACTGAGGGAGAGAAAGCAATTTCATTTGAAAATGCAATCGCGACTCTCAAGTGTAACATTATGAATGGATGGGATACCGCTTTAGAATTAAAAGGAAAGAATTATATATACATGACCCCTGATTTAGGTGGGGGATCCAATCGGTTTTTGAGTAACAGAGTACATATTCATTTAAACTGCTCAACCGTTCCATATATAAATGATGGCATGAATAGTTTTGGCAACTATGGTACTTACTGCGTCGAAGGGGAAATAAAATGGAGTTGTAATGACCCAT
>CAJQPF010000016.1 GCA_905480095.1 uncultured Flavobacteriales bacterium | reverse complement strand
TTGTGAAATCCAAAAGGGCGTCACCATCGGTGAGAGAACCAAGGTTCAGAGTCACAGCTTCGTCTGCGAACTCGTGAGCATCGGCAGCGATTGCTTCATCGGACACGGCGTCATGTTCATCAACGACACCTTTGCCAAAGGGGGGGCCGCCGAGGGCGACACCACTCTGTGGAAGTCCACTTACATCGGCAATCGGGTTTCCATTGGCAGCAATGCCACGATTCTACCCGTGACCATCTGCGACAACGTGGTCATCGGCGCGGGCGCGGTGGTGACCAAAGACATTACTCAACCCGGCACCTATGTCGGTAACCCTGCAAGACGATTGTCATGAACGTTCCTTTTGTCGATTTACACCGACAGTACCTCCGCTACAAAGACGAGCTGGACGCCGCCATGGCCCGTGTCATTGCTGAGACGGCTTTCATCAGCGGTACGTACGCCCAAAAGTTTGAGGAGGAGTTTGCCGCTTGGCTGGGGGTTGAGCAAGTCATTGGATGCGCCAATGGAACGGATGCGCTCGAGATCATGCTCGATGCACTCGGTGTGGGACCGGGCGACGAAGTGCTGGTGCCGGCGATGACCTGGATTTCTACGGCAGAAGCTGTGGGTACCCGAGGGGCCAAGGCCGTCTTTATCGATATCGATGACACGGCCACCATGGATCCCAACCTCATCGAGCCCGCCATAACGGAACGCACGAAGGGAATCATCCCCGTGCACTTGTATGGATGTCCTGCAGACATGCCGCGCATCATGGACATAGCCAAGCGCAGGGGGCTGTTCGTCTTGGAAGACTGCGCCCAATCTCATGGAGCCACCATCGATGGAAAGAAGGTCGGTACATGGGGACATACTGCAACATTCAGTTTCTACCCTGGGAAAAACCTGGGGGCCTACGGTGATGCCGGCGGAATGGCCACCAATGATGCAGCACTCGCAGAAAAGGCCCGGATGATCGCCAATCACGGCCAACCCAAAAAGCACACCCACCTCATTGAAGGGCGCAACAGCCGCCTCGATGGCCTGCAAGCCGCCATCCTCTCAGTAAAACTTCCGCATCTCGACAGCTGGAATGATCAACGAAAAGCACTAGCACACCTTTATGACCAAAATTTAAAGGAATCTGTTTTTGAACTTTTGGAAAGGCCTAGCAATCGAGATTGCGTGCATCACCTCTACGTAATACAATATTCTAATCGCGACCATCTTTCTGAGTTTCTTTCACACAATGGAGTTCACACGGCGGTGCACTACCCAAATGCGTTGCCCCAAATGCCCTGCTATGAATCTGCGACTGCTCCAACTGATGTCTATTCAAAATCCCTACGAATTAGCCATAAATGCTTGTCGCTTCCTATGTTCCCTGAGTTGACGGAAGAAGAGGTTTACAGTGTGATAGACTCATTGAAGAAATTTGAATTACAAAAGCTTCGAGCCAAATAAATAGACTCATGAATTTGAATGGAGTTAAGATTCTTATTATCTCGCCGCAAGCCTGGGGAGCGATGAAAATATCAAAACACCATTATGCCATTGAGTTCTCCAAGTTGGGTGCAGATGTGCACTTTCTTACGGGATTTTCCCAAGTTAAAGAATGCTACAAGAAAAATGGAGTGTCGATTTACACATTCAAGCGCCCATTCTTTTACTTATTGAAATTTCACATGTACGTCATTTATGAGGCGCTACTGATCCTACTTCCGAAGTTGGCAAACTTAAAACGGCAAGAATGGGATTTAGTATTAAATTTCGATTTAGCTGGCGAATTTCCAATGAAATTTTGGAAGGCGAAAAAAAAAGTTTTCTTTCCTGTCGATTTTCCCCCATCTGAATTGGTTCAAAAATCTCACAATTCAACTGATTTCGTAGTTTCAATAGCAGGTGGAATATTGAAAAAATTTGACCATCTACAAATTACAAAGCTGAACATCGGACATGGAGTATCTAGTGATTTTGAGCCCTTATTGAATAGGCCACCACACTATTCTAAGAACATAACCCAAGTTGGTTATGCTGGCAATTTGACACGAGAGGATATTGACTTCAAAGCCCTCAGTCGTATTGTGAGTGAGAATAAACATATACAATTTCATCTCTGGGGTGCGATTAACTGCGCAGAGTCAAACTTGGGTGGGGGACAATCCAAAAAGGAAAATGAGCGGCTAAAGAACCTTCTGAATTGTTCAAATGTGGTCATACACGGAACCGTTTGTGCAGAGAAATTACATAAGGGTTTCGAAGAGATGGACGCCTTCTTAATTTGTTACGATCCCAATCTTGATCAGAGCAAAAGTTTGAATTATCACAAAATTCTTGAGTACCTGTCCACGGGCAAGGTTGTCGTGAGCAATAGAGTTCATGAATATGAGGACAGTGGTTTATTAGTAATGAGCTCCTCATACTTGAACAACGATGATTTGCCGGCAAAATTCACAGAAGTATGTGCGAAAGCCGATCATTGGAATTCCATAGAAATGCAGGCAAGAAGAATTAAAGTAGCAAAGGCGGCGCTTTATAAAAATAAAGTCATCCAGTTATGGCAATTCATTGAAATGAAAGCATGAATAGATTTATTTTCTTTTAATGATTACGCATAGCAAATTTTAAAGCCATATTTCATAATTACGCGCTTCGATTAGCAGAAGAGCAGTGACACATGAAAGCCGATTCAATGACTGACTCCAGATCTCCTTCCCTTGACATCGTTGTAGCCAACTATAATAATGGACACTATTTGACAGACCTCGTTAATTCAGTGCTTAATCAAACAAGTCACTCATGGGAGCTGTATATCATCGACGATTGCTCAACAGATAATAGTAAGGAAATCATTCTTCAATTGGCTCAGAACCACAAAATCCATCCAATTTTCAACTCAAAAAATGTCGGTGTATGCGCCACCTTTCACCGCGGAATAGCAGCCGGCACATCGCAACATATTGGTCTAATGGGCGCCGATGACACACTACCCCCAAACGCTGTTGAGAGGATGCTTTCATTCTTCTCGAATAGACCACGGACTGTAATGGTATACTCCCAATGCACAGCGTGTGACATCAACATGCGCCCACTTCACAGGTGGCCCGCTACGGAGAAGTTAAACTCCAAGGAGCACATAACGAATCAACTCCACAAAATCTTCAACTTCATTTGCTTTTCCAGAACAGCATATGATAAAACTCCTGGACTAGACCAGACTTTGCGTAGGGCGATGGATCACGACTTGACCCTAAAGCTATGGGAGCAAGGGGATATCGACTTCCTTGAAGAAGAACTGTATAATTACAGATGTCACGAAAAAGGCATTTCACAAGGCCAATCAGGACTAATCGCAGCGCAATACAGTCTCCTAGCTCAAATTAAATCTACGGCAAGACCTAGCAAAACACCGATGCCAAATCAACTCAAAAGACAAAAACTTCACCTGTATCACACACGGTCCTGCCGCATTAACTACAGCTGCGAGTCAGTACCATTAGTGATTCACGCGTTGAAGAGCTTGCTTTTCATCAATTCTATTGGAAACCTCAAAGAAAGCCTCGTTGCACTTCGAAAACTTATTTTTTCATGACTCGCAGAATAGTTCAAACGTGGAAAAATGAGGACCTATCCAATGCCGACCCACTGTTTTCCATTTCACAAAACAGTTGGAAATCCCACAATCCTCAGTGGAAATATGACTTCTTTACTGACGAAACCATTGACCTTTATGTTAAGGCACGCCTCCCTAATTACCACCGCCAAATATTTTCGAAATATCAAGGCCAGATTGAAAGAGTCGATGCTTTTCGTATTGTAACTATGTTTTTTGACGCAGGACTTTACTGCGATCTTGATGGCGAATGTCTAAAACCAATTGAAACTGTCATCTTAAACCCAGGTATTTCCTTAGGCCAACTGTCAAACGAAGAAAGCAAGAATAAATACTCAAATGCTTGGATATTTTCATCCGGGCGAAGAGAGCAATTTTGGATGTACGTTCTCGCAGATTCCATTCGTCGGTTTTATTCAAATCGTGGCTATCACTCTACCGAATATTTGACCGGCCCAATACTTCTAACGGATTGTGTCGACAACTACCTCGCATCCTCTATGTCTGAAATCAACAGTCATATCAAAAAATGGGCCCTTGATCCGATTCCAAGCTTTAAATCAAAAAGCCAAATTACACTGCTCCCACCACTTGTGATTTACCCAATCGACTGGACCACCATTGATGACAAACTCTGCAAAGAAATCATCGCTCGGAGAATTAAACTCGGCAAACTCCCTTCCATACTGCATGACTCAAGCCACTGCATTCATTACTGGTCCCACTCTTGGTCCCCTCCACAATATTCATTGCGGAAGCGCCTCGCATTACGTGTAAAATACCTTTACCGAGTATACATCTTGCGCCTTAATCTTAAAGCGCCAGAATTCAACTGAGCCACATACAATCTTCTGCGATGAGCCACCAAAATTCGTCGAATCCCTATGCGTGATACCCCGATTGTTAGTGTGCTGACTACAGTTTATAACCGCGCGAAGTTTCTGGGTGAGTGCATCGAAAGCGTTCAGCTATCTAAATTCAAGGATTACGAACATATTATTGTCGATGACGGGTCGTCGGATGATTCTGTCGCCATCGCCAAGCGCTATGCAGCCGCTGATCCAAAAATCAAAGTCTTTGTCAATGAAAAGAACCTTGGAGACTACCACAACCGAAATCAAGCCGCCAAACACGCCACTGGGAAATATCTAAAGTACCTCGATGCCGATGACCTTCACGGCGCTTGGATTCTCAATATTATGGTAGATGCCATGGAACAATACCCTGAAGCTGGTTTTGGCATCATCGATTATGGGCCAAGAGTTCCCACATTCCCAATTCTACTTACCGGTTCGGAAGCACAAGACGACTACTACTCTAAACGCAGAAACATCTTCGACCGATCCCCGATCAATGTCATCATCAAGAGAGAGGCATTTGTTGACATTGGAGGATTCAGCGGAAGTAGAATGGTTGGAGACTTTGAAATGTGGCACCTTCTGTCACAACAGAATAGCCTTGTTGTCATCCCAAGCAAACTCGCGTATTACCGCGAGCACGGTGACCAAGAAATGACCGTCCATGCTAACAACCCTATCTGGGGTTTCCGCTATCTACTGATCGGTCAAACCCAATTGGCGCATGACCGAAATCCAATGTCAGAATCGGTAAGAAAAAAGCACCTCTTCACATTAGAAAAGAGAATCGCCCGGACCATCCTCGCGTCAATCAAGAACCATGGCCTACGGAAAGCAAATGAAATGCGACGGGAAGCAAAATGGTCTTGGGCCAAAGTTTGGAAAAAAGCATTCTCATGAGCTTTGCAGCCAACAAGATGCCTTGCTACAATGCCTCTAATTTCCTCGAGGCAACGCTACAGTCTTCACTAGACAAAATGGACGAGCGAGATCTATTGGTTCTTGTTGGTGATCATTCAAAAGACCAATCCCCCATTGATGTTACACAATTTTTGAGTCAATCCGGTATCAATTTCACTACCACTCGGAACCAGAGCAAAGGTGCCTGTGCAGCTTACAATCACGCCTTGTTCATATCCAAGAATCCGTGGACCCAATGGCCGAATCCAGATAACATACTGGGTAAGGACAAGCTCAAGGAACAGGAATTCAGGTTGGCTGGAAACCCGAACTTTATTTCGGGC
>CAJQPF010000015.1 GCA_905480095.1 uncultured Flavobacteriales bacterium | reverse complement strand
TTCCCAGATACGCAACTTCGTTACATAGAACATCGGCAACGTGAATATCCCTTACCGATGTAGTGTCTCCTGTGCCCACAAAAAAATGAGGAACTTCTAGTAACTGTGAGCCGAATTCCGGGTCTCGTCCTCTGTTGCTTAGTCCATCCGTTGTGAAAATGACGCCAGCGATGTTTCTGTGTGAGAATTTATCACGAAGTCCCTCCAAAGCCGATCCGATATCCGTTCGTGGGGCATTAAATAAAAGTTGAGAACTTTGAATTGAATCTCCCCATTCATTGATGTCTAACCCCAAAAGCTGTGTTCCAAATATGTAGTTTTCTACTTCGAACCCATTTTCCACAAATGGGAGTGGGGCTTTATTCACCCATTCTGCCAGCGCCAATCTATTCGAAGTGCTATCTTTTCCGACCCACTGGGAGGATGTTCCATCGTGAACCAGAAGGATTGTCGCTGGTTCGGACGCTTTTGTGACCGTCTTCAGGATGGGTTCTAAGAGTAGAAAGCAGAGCAAACAGAGGACGCTCAGTCTTAACAATCCAAGCCCCCATCTGAGCCATGCTTTCTGTGGACCATCTGTTCCTATCGCATAGCGTAGCAACGTTAATCCGAGTGCTACTGCAAGTGCAATAAACCACTTCCAGAGTGGAACGTCAACGAGAATGTCAGGCCAAATAGAGCTCACAATTAGTTTAAGTTTAAGCGGTAATCATACCGCCGCACACATTCAGTGTTTGGCCTGTTACATAGGAACTCATATCACTCGCGAGGAAAATGCAGGCGTTTGCCACGTCTTCTGGTGAACCACCCCGTTTTAGAGGTATCGCATCGCGCCATCCTTGAACAGTCGCTTCATCTAGTTTTTCTGTCATTTCAGTCTCAATAAAACCTGGCGCGATTGCATTACATCGGATGCTTCTCGAGCCGAGTTCTAGGGCGACAGATTTCGTGAATCCCAGGATGCCTGCTTTGGAAGCGGCGTAATTCGCTTGGCCTGCGTTTCCTTGGACGCCCACGACTGAACTGATATTTATGATGGATCCTGAGCGCGCTTTTAGCATTGTGCGAAGTACAGATTTTGTGAGATTGAAACAACTTTTCAAATTCACGTTCATCACGCTGTCCCATTGGTCTTCTGACATACGCATAAGCAATGTGTCATCTGTGATGCCAGCATTGTTTACAACAATATCTATTCCTCCGTATGCCTCAAGCACCTCTTTAACGAGATTTTCGGCATCTTCCATTTTTGAAGCATCTGACTTAAACCCCCGTGCCTGACCTCCTTCGGCAGTGAGAGATTTTTCCAATTCTTTTGCTTTCTCCTCGGAGCTTCTATATGTAAAGGCCACAGTAGCGCCTTGGGCGATAAAAGATCTGGCAATGGATTCTCCAATTCCCCGAGATGCTCCTGTAATAATCGCAATTTTTCCTTTTAATAACATGTCTTAAGTTCTTTATTCTGGTACAATACTTACTGCGGAAGCAATCATTTCTGCGATGTCTTGAACATTCACGGTATCTGATTTCTCAGCACCTTTCACACCGTCTGTCATCATGGTGTTGCAGAAGGGACATCCTGTAGCAACAACAGCAGCTGATGTTTCAAGAACATCTTCGGTGCGCTGTTCGTTGATTTCCTTATTTCCTTTTTCCGCTTCTTTAAACATTTGAGCTCCTCCAGCCCCACAACAGAGCCCTTTTGATTTGCAACGACGCATTTCCACAAGTTCTGCATCAAGTGCTGCTATGACAGATCGCGGTGCTTCGTACTCACCATTTCCACGCCCCAAATAACAGGGGTCATGAAACGTAATGCGTTTTCCCTTAAATGGATGATCATCAGCCAATGTTAATTTCCCTTCTGAAATAAGTGTCGCGATAAATTGACTGTGGTGCATCACGTCGTATTCACCTCCCAACTCAGGGTATTCGTTTTTCATGATGTTGAAGCAGTGTGGGCACCCTGTTACAATTTTCTTAATACCATAGCCATTAAGAACAGCGATGTTTGTCGCTGCTTGCATTTGGAAAAGGAATTCATTTCCTGCTCTCTTTGCGGGGTCACCTGTACAGCTCTCTTCTGCACCTAGTACTGCAAAACTTACGCTTGCATGGTGGAGTATCTGGGCAATCGCTTTTGTAATCCTCTTGGCTCTGTCGTCAAAACTGCCGGCACACCCCACCCAAAAAAGCACCTCGGGAGATTTGCCTTCAGCGATCATCTCCGCCATCGTAGGAACCTTAAATGTATTCATCTCAAAAGTGTATTGTTAAGCTTAGTTCTATGCATCTTTGATCCAATCTCCACGCGATGCAGCAGGGAAAGCCCAAGGTGCTCCATTGTTTTCAATGTTGTTAAACATGTTTGTGATGGTCTCAGGCGATTTACTGTCCTCCATGATTAAACTTCTGCGCATGTCTAGAATGATTCCCATGGGACTTATATTAATAGGGCACGCATCCACACATGCTTGGCATGACGTACACGCCCAAAGTTCTTCTTCACTTATATAGTTCCCAAGTAGCTTTTTGCCGTCGTCTTTAAACGCCCCACCGTTGGCATCCCGATTGTGTCCGATTTCATCCACCCGATCTCGACAATCCATCATGATTTTTCTTGGAGAGAGAAGCTTTCCCGTCATATTCGCTGGGCATACCGAAGTACATCTTCCACACTCTGTGCATGAATAGGATTCCATGATTTGTTTCCAGTTTAAATCATTGCCATCTTTTACGCCAAAGCTGAGTGGTGCTTCCGGGACAGCATCATTCTCGGGTGGTGGGGGAGTGGCATATGGATCAGCGGTGGGATCCATCATGAGGTCGACTTCTTTTTTTACGGATGCCATGTTGTCCAACGCGCCGCTTTCATTGAGGTTAGAGTAATACGTATTCGGGAAAGCGAGTAAAATATGAAAGTGCTTTGAGTAGGGCACGTAAACCAAAAATGAAATCACACCTGCGATATGTAACCACCAAAATCCTCTTTCAGCAATGACAATACCGGCCTCGCTTAAGCCAGAATACAATGGGACTAGGAATTGACTTATCGGAAAGCTGCCTGCCTTGACATAATGATCTAAGCTGAGGCTTTGGGCGATAGCGTCTGTGGCGTTCATACTCAGGAAGGCAAACATCAAGATGATCTCCGCCACAAGTATAATGTTGGCGTCCATGGATGGCCATCCACCCATTTCAGGTGATTTAAACCGAGCAAGGGCAAGGATGTTTCGCCTGATCAAAAAGATGACGCAGGCCACCAGAACGGCAAATGCAAGAATTTCAAAGATGGCAATGAGGACATTGTAAACAGATCCCAAAGACGCAAAAATGCGATGTGTGCCCAACAGACCGTCTAACACAATCTCGAGCATTTCGATGTTAATAATCACGAATCCGACGTACACAAAAATGTGAAGGATTCCTGCGACAGGTCTGGCCACCATTTTACTTTGTCCCAGAGCAACAAGGGCCATGGTTTTCCATCTCTCGGCCTTTCTGTCTGAAAGGTCAATGTCACGCCCCATATTAATGTTACGCCCCACAAAGGCGACACGTCTGGCAAACAGGAAAACGCCTGTTCCTAACATCGCAGCAAAAATTATTTGTGCAAGATGTGCAATAATCATAGTTGTATTCAGTCTTTTTGGTTTTCCATCTCCTCACGTATCATCTTTTCCATACGTTTGATGTCACCTTTTGACATCTTTGCATCTTGCTTCCTCCCGAATAAACTCACCCTCACATATTTCCATGGGTTGAGTTGTAAATCATCTAGCAGATCTTGAATTTCTGTATTGCTGTCGACCAAGCCATCATAAAGACTGTCATTTACCAATAGTTTTCCAATGGTGCCTTCTCCACTGTTGATGCGACTTGTTACAGCGGTAACTTCCTCCATCGCTTTCTCGGCTTTTAATAAAGTTCGGGTGATATCTACCGATACGAGAGAGTCACTTAGGTCAGAGAAATTTGTAATAATATTAGAAATTTGGGTGTTATTGTCGTTGAGGTTTTGAGCAATGTCATCAATGTTAGACATCACATTTTTAAAGATAATTCTGTTTTCGGCCACCAATCCATCGATGTTATCTACGGTATTCTCAAGTGTCCTTACAGTTCTTTGCAAACTTTCAAAAGCGGAGGGCAGTGATTGTGTGGCGTCGTCATCAAAGACCGCTTTCATATTCAAAAGAATATCGTCGACTCCCTTGATGAGTTCTTCGGTTTTTCTTCTGAGGGGTTCGAGTTCTTTTCGGACCGCCTCAGTAATATCCATCTCTACAGAAGCAAGAAGTGTGTCTCCTTGTTGCACGAATGATGGTGTGATTCCAGGTTCAATCTTGATCGCTTTTGTTCCAAATAAGTCAGAAGAATATATTTTCGCATCCGAATCAATCGGAATTTTTAATTGAGACTCTTCAATGGTAAACTCGACCAAGATGGAACCATCGCCACTTTCAGAAAATCCAACGTCAGAGACTTGCCCCACTTTAAAGCCATTTACGAGCACAGGATTTGATACGGAGAGCCCTTCAATCTTATCGTAGATAGCATACAAGGTGATTTGTTTGCTTAAAGGATTGAATCCTTTGAGGTAATTTATGCCAAGGAAAAGCAGTGCCACCCCCAAAATCATCAGGGTGCCAATTTTAAATTCTTGTGAAATTCTACTTGTTCTTACTTCCTTACTCACGGTGAATTTATTTCCTCTAATATACGCGACATAGGTACTCTTTGACCATCCTTGAACGCTGCAACAAATGCCCCACTAAATCCTTGGTCTCTCAGTTCTCTTTTTTTAATGTGAGCATCCTCAGCAACACCAAACATACCAGTCGTGTACTTGTATTGACCGCCACTAAGGTACATGTCTATGTTTTGGAGACCTCTAAAAACAGGGTCACTTTTATCAAGTTCTGTTGGGGAAGATGCAATCTGTACTCTAAACGTTAATCCGTCAGTGTGTTGCGCCTTAGGTTCGTCTGTGATTAGGGGGGTGTGGATGTCACGATAGTCACGAAATGCTCGGAAAAGTGCAGATGCCATATATGTCCTGCCGTCTTCACTGTGAAGAAAGTCTTCTTCGTTTGGATTTGTGAGGAACCCCAACTCGACTAAAACACTCGGCATTGAAGTAAATGAAATGACGTAATATCCCGCTTGTCTGACCCCGCGATCTTTTCGGCCTACTTTATCACGAAATTGATTTTGAATCAAGGAGCCAAGTTGCAGCGAATTGTCCAGAAATACATTTTGGCGAAGTGAAAGCGCGATGTATGTGTCAGGATCGTTAGGGTCAAACCCTTCATAATTTTCTTCATAATTTTCTTCTTTGAAGATGCTGGCATTTTCTCTCATTGCACTGTTCAGACTCTCCTCCGTTTTGTGCATTCCCATGACATATGTTCCACAACCTCGTGCATTTTCAGTTGTAAATGCATCACAGTGAATGGAAATAAAAACATCTGCGTCGGCGTTGTTGGCAATTTTAACGCGCGAACTGAGTTTAGGAAAAGAATCATCTGTCCTTGTGAGTATGACTTTCACATCGGGCATTTTATCTGTTATGTATTCTGCGAGTCTATTCGAAACATCTAATGTTACATCTTTTTCAGTGAGTGAATATCTACCGGTCCCCAAATTTCCAGGATCTTTCCCTCCATGTCCTGCGTCAATAACCACTACCATTGCTGGTTCTAGAGGTGTAAATGCCCCAGAAACGAAAACGGCAACAATTGCTAGGGCAAGAACCGCTGGTTTAAGTAGCTTTGAGGGTTGCTTTGGATACTTCATGAATTACCGTAAAATTAAACCACATATACGAGATTTAGGGAAAGGGATGTTCTTCCTTTTCCTTTTCCTTCTGTTGAAAAATGGTGTGGTTTTGGGGCAAGATACCACCCTGTCATATACTGCTTCTGATAGTATTGTGATGATTTCTGACAGTAATCTGGTGAAGTTGTATGGCGATGTAAAAGTCACAAGTGGAGATATTGAACTCACGGCTGATAGGGTTGTGTATAAGACTGATTTAAAGGAGGCCTGTGCATATGGAACGCAGGATTCTCTGGGAAATTGGATAGGACGACCCATATTTAATCAAGGCGGATCTGTTTTTACCCAAGATCAATTGTGCTATAATTTTAATACACAGAAAGGATATAGTCATCACGCTGTGACTTCTGAGGGTGAGATTGTTTTTCATGCAGAAAATTCAAAACGTCTGCCGGGTGATCAAATCCATGTCTTAGGTGGTAAATTCACAACATGTGATGCTGATAATCCTCATTTTCATTTCCACCTGGCAAAGGCGATTCTTTATCCAGATGACAAAGTAATTTCGGGTCCATTATATCTAAAATTTAGAAAGATACCTACACCATTTGCCCTTCCTTTTGCGTGGTTTCCACTCAATAATGAAAAGCGTTCGCATGGTTTGCTTCTGCCGAGTTATGGCGATGGAGGGAGTCTCGGATTCTTTTTGAAGGATATAGGATACTATGTGCCCATTGGTGAGAATATGGACACTCGGTTTTTATTCGATATCTATTCAGGAGGGAGTTGGGCCGCAAAAAACATTACCCAATACAAATATCGATATCGCTCAAACGGAAATTTTACTTTGAGTTATAACAGGAGAGTGACGGGGTTCCGTGAGCGTCCAGGTTTTACTGCTGAAAATAACTTTTTCGTAAGATGGTCACATACGCAAGACCCCAAAGCACGTCCCAATCAAAGGTTTTCAGCGTCATTAAATTTCGGTTCCACAGATATTTTCCAAGAAAACCTTAACGCCTCAATGGAGGACTACTTATCGAATACTTTTCAGTCTAGTATTCAGTGGAGTTATACGTCTCCTCGCGCACCATTTTCACTGACGACGAGCGCCCGACATTCTCAAAACTCTGTCACCGGAAATGTAAGCGTCACACTTCCATCTGCCATGCTCACGATGGGTCGACGTTCTTTCAGCGATCTTCTAGGCATTGAAAAAGGACGAAGCAAATTGCTCGATGGTGTTTCTGTGAGCTACAGTTCTCAATTTGAAAATATTGGGGAGATTGCAGACTCATCTCTGGCCGCATTTGATTTAAGCCAAATGCGTATTTCAAACGGGCTTAAACATAGCGTTTCTGCTTCCTCAAGCAGTTCGCTCGGTTTTCTGACACTCGCACCATCTTTGCAATATGATGAGTTCATGTCGTTCTCGCAACTCGATAAATCATTGGTATACGACGTGGATGGAAATATCATCGAATTGAATGACACGCTTGGCGGATTTTCGTCAGACCGAGATTGGCGCGCATCAATAAGTGCGAATACGAGGTTTTATGGCATGTTCTCCTTTGGAACGGACAGCCGTATTCAAGCAATTCGACATGTGCTCACTCCCAGTTTATCCTTGAGTTATTCGCCTCAAAGAACACGCACACAAATGATCACCTTAGACGATGAGGAGTTATCATGGAACCCTTGGGAGCTTAGTCGATTTAGACCTTTGGATCTTCGTGAATCTGGTGCGATGAATTTTTCGTTGGGCCAAAATTTAGAAGCAAAAATCACTGACTCAGAATCAGGAGAAATTAAAAAGGTGAAAATTATTGACAGTTTTACGTCATCTGCGAGCTATAATTTTCTGGCCGATTCATTGCAGCTTTCAGACATCTCTTCGCGTGGGTTTACGAGTCTGTTTAACAAGGTTAATCTGAATATTACGATGATTCATTCGGCGTATCAACGTGATTCTTTGGGGTCGGAAATATCTACGTTTCTTGCAAGCACAAAAAACGCCAGTCCCGTCCGCTTAAAAAGAGCTACAGCTGCTATCGGTACCAGTTTTAAAGGAGGCAAAGATGGTGGGTATCCCTGGGATATGAGGGTTGATTACACGATGAATCTCAATCGCGTTTTCGACCCCTCTCAGCAATCTGACACGACATCTATCCGTCATGGCATTGCGATGCGGGGCGGCGTGAAGTTGTTCTCAAAATGGGACCTGGCGGTGCAAACCGGCTATGACATCAAATACCGAGAATTTACGCCAACGGCAATAAATGTAAACTGGGATTTACACTGTTGGGAGTTTACTTTTAATTGGATTCCTTTTGGAACGAGACAAAGTTTTGCGCTCAAGCTCAACATTAAATCTGCACTTCTCAAGGATATTAAAATTGAAACGAGGGGAGGAAACGGCGATTTCCTTTTCTAGTTCACTTTTGCAATGACACTTATTTCAACGATGGCGCCTTTGGGAAGGCCTGCTACAAAAATCGCCTCACGTGCTGGGTATGGTTTTGGAAGTGTTGATGCGTACACTTGATCCATCCCCATGTAATCGTCGGAGTTAATCATGAATACGGAAGCTTTGACAATGTTTTCTAAGCCTAGTCCAGCACCGTTCAAAATGCCTTTCACGTTTGCCAATGATTGAGCGGTCGCGTTTTCGATGGAATCAGCAACGAGTTCTCCCGTGGCAGGGTTAAGTGGAATACATCCGCTTACAAAAACCAATTCACCTGCCCTAACTGCTTGTGAATAGGATGCTACTGGCTTGGCAGCATCTTCGGAGTGTAAATGGTTTTTCATTGAAATGTCTTTAAGGATATCTTTGCTGCTAATTAAGGGAACATTTTCCTCAAATGCGTATACTTTTATTCGATAATCACGATTCTTTCACTTGGAATCTCTCACACGACCTTGAAAGAGCTGGTGCGGATGTAATGGTCGTGAGGGCAGAGGAGCTTCCTTTTGATGAAGCCGAACGAAGCGCGTTCTTGTCTCAGTTCATGGCAGTTGTTCTTTCTCCAGGATCGGGTATGCCTTCTGAGGCTCCGATGTTGATGGCAGTCCTGGACTTCTATGTCAAGAATAAGAAACCTGTGTTGGGCGTATGTCTCGGGTTTCAAGCGATTGTTGAATATTTCGGCGGGGAATTGGAGAATATGCGCGAAGTATTGCACGGCCGCGTAGGCAGAATGGTTTTATCTGAACAATATGACCTGAATCACGGGCTTTTTGAGAACATTAACTTTCCATGTGAAGTGGCACATTACCACAGCTGGGTTGCAAAGGAGGATGCTTTCCCTCAAGTCCTTATGGTAGAAGCCCGAACTGAACAGGGAATGATTCTGGCCCTTAGGCACAAATCCCTGCCCATTTCGGGCTTCCAATTCCATCCTGAATCTGTGCTCACCCCAGATGGAAGGGTGATGCTGCGTAACTGGTTAAAAGAACTTAAACGCTCATCTTTTACTACTGGCGTTTCGCCATTTCTGCATTAAAAGTCTCCTTAAAGTTTTCGTAGTTAAACTCTGCCATAATGCGTTCGTCATTAGATAGACGCTCACTGTATGCTGCAGAAATTTGTTCGCCACTAAGTTCATATGCGATATAAAACACAAACTTTCCATCCGCCCTTTGTGTGAGTTTTTCACAAATTGGAACAGCGCCTCGTAACGTCTCTTTTACAGTTGTATTTGCAATCTCGTTAAACACACCTGTCGTTTGATCTTTGTCACCATATGATGTTTGGTTGACATGGTTTTCTGCAACTGCAGACACGGTCACGCCAATCATTCCACCCAAATCAGCACGTACATTGTTTTTTGCCATTTTCTTAGCAATCTCTCTGTCTGGAGAAGTCGCTGATCCTGATGCGCGAAAATGTTCAGAACTGCTTTCGTATTCCGACCCCGTGCAATATTCATTGATAACGGTTTCTCCACTTGGAGCGGGTGTCATTTCCTGTGTTCCCTTGCAACCTATTAGAGCTGTGCTTATTGCAGCTGTTGCGATTAATATAAAATGAATGTTTTTCATGGTAAACGATATTGATTTAAGATTTAATTTCATTCTTGTTAAAGATAGTAAGCAGATATTGTGCCAAAATACAAAATTCTATTCATAGAGTGCTTTAATAAACGATTCGATAAAGCGTCCCTTGATTTTACTTATTGCTTTTCGATAGGCTTCATCTCCTGCGCGACTTGTGTCGAGTTGTACTCCTTTAATTCTTTCGAAGTCTCTTGCCATGACCAGCTTCTGATCGGTGTCCAGTAATTCTAAAGTGGCATTAAAGTAGGCTGTGTAAAACCCAGCTCCTGCGCCACCTTCTTGGGTGTCTGCGTAAACTCTGAGCGTAAGCGCGTCTGAACCAGGGTATGACTCTTCTACAATGTCTACGCCTTGTTCGGACATGGCTGCCCGGAGTGCTGCAATGAAAATATTTTTATCTTTTTTGATGCCAAACATCAGCTCATCACCTACCACCTTCACTTTGGGTGATTCTAGGGTGATTGGGATTCTCAGAGGGGTCGATTTTAATCCATTGACGAGAGGTGCCAAGGGACTTGTGGAAGATAGAATCGATTTAAATGTGGCCAGATTGACGTCGATGATTAATTCGCTTCTTGTTGTCCCTGGATCGAAGCCATTCATTAAAATAATGGCTTGTCCATTCCCTGAGGTGACTGTGCTTCCTCTTGCCGGAATTGTCCCCCGGTTGTATGTGTAGTTCAGAGAAACCCCACCTGCAACTTTGCCATTAGACGTGACTTTCACTGAGTGCTCACCGGTATATGCGTTTTCAAGGGTGATGGAAATGTCGGATACGTCTTCTGTACTTGAAATTTCTAGCTGACTGATACAGTCTGACAGGCCATTAAATAATGCCCTGTCAAGATCAAAGATCACACCGTCTTCTCCTTTATAGGGATTGAGTTCACCGAGATAGCCTGACATGTAATCTAGTCCGATAAGGTACCTTTCTACTGCAACGGAGATCTCGCCTTCTGAGTGCTTTCTAGATGCGTCTAAGTAGTGCCCATATGCCACGCCAAGGGTGGCTTGTTTTCTATTCTCTAAGATTCTGGCATATGCTGACTTTGACAAGCTGTAGTACACATACACTTCCTCCTTGTTTTCGTACTCATCAATGAGGTTGTAACCTTCAAGATCTTCCACCACCGTAGACTCGATGCTTTCTGTAAAGCTTTTATCGACCCAATCATTCACTTGAAGTGTGGACATAAGTGATGTAGAACTGACCTTGACCCGAATCTCCTGTGCAAGAGCGTTGAGGGCATTTTCTCTTGCAACTTCCTTTGCTGTGTATGGGAATTCAACCTTCGAAACCCAAGATATGCCAATGTAGTGGGTCGGCGTGTTTGGCCTTTCCATTGTCCATATGGGTTTTTCCTCTGCAGCGTTTTTTAATCCCGAACATCCACTTGTCATCAGAACAAAACAGCTCACGATAAAAAGGAGCCATGTGTGTGACAGGAAATGAGACGGTAATTCTTTTGATATCATTTGACTTGGTCTTGTATGATTGACTCAATCTCAGTTTGGATTTTAGATGCGATCACCTTTGTCATATCATCCACCAATACATTGTCATTTTTTAAATCTCGACGCTCGTTTGTCAAGCTTACAATCTGGTTGTGACTACTTGAAGACGTGTTTACTGAGCCATTCGTTTTGGCAGCGTACAAGTAGGCTGCCTCACCACCATATTTAATGTATCTGACTTGATCTGACTTGGTTGTGTTTACTGTCTCACTCGAAAGGATGGCCCCTGTTTCCATTGAAATAAGTTTGAGCGTAAATGACATAGATGCTTCAGTGGATTGGTAGTACTCAGCGTAACCGACAGACTTGTATTTTGTGGTGTAGCCCTTCTTTCCATCGGCATCCACTGTTTCAACGCGGTATCTTTTATATCCTCTTTTGTTGTCGTGCCTGAGTGGTGTTGTTGAAATAGAGCAGTCTGTGACTGTGCCTTTTAAGATTGCTTTTGCGCCTAGAATAGAACCGATTTCTAATTCCGATCCTGAAGTTAATCCAGACAACTCGAGGTGTTGCTCTTGAAGAATCAACTCCAAAGATTCCCGATCCACAACCATCAGAAATGGATCATTTGAATTTAAGAGGCGTTCCTCCACAAGCGAGCTAAGCTTGGTGTTGATGTTTCTGCGGTTTGAACCGTTTTTAAACGTCATAAGCGCAATCGTGAACCTGCCAGCGATCAGTGCTTCCTCTCTGATTTGACTTGCGTCTTCAAATGACGCATCTCTTTTGTAAACCTTGTCAAACTTGTCATAGGCCGTCCGGTAGAGATTGTTCTCCATGGCTTGGATGCCGAGTTCGTATGCGGGCTTACAAAAAGAATAGTCAGCAAGTTTTTTTGCGTCCTTGTATGCAGGAATGAGAGATATGATTTCCTCAAACAATTTCAGCGATTCAGCATATCGGTTAGATTCGAGGTGTTCAGTAGCGACGCCATACAACTCTTCTACGTGTGCATTCTTCACATTCTCGTATACCGCTCTTTTTGACTCTGGGAAAAGAAGAGTGACGCCATACGCAGCTGCCTTATTGTGGTATGCTTCTGCCTTTTTAAATGAATCAATTGCAGATTGTCTGTTATTGAGGAGAATGGCTTGGTCAAAAGTCACGAGTATGCGAGACAATACTTGCTGTCCCGTGCGTTTGAGTCCAGTCAAGGCATCGATATGAGCTGGTTTCTTTTGCAACGCGGTGAAATAATAATCTGCCGCTTGATCGACCATGCCGGCGGACTCCATTTTCGCACCTTTTTTTGTGTATGCTTTGGCGCCATTACAGCTGCTAAATCCCAAAGCAAAAAAAAGGCCTATCGTGAGCGTCCAAATAAGTGCTACAGTTTTATTCATATTGATTTGTTTCTGGTCGCAATATAGTTTTGAATGTGGGGAATGCTTAATTGTGAAGAAAACAATATACGTGCCATAGTTAAATATGTGTTGTGAAATGTACCTTGCTCATGCAATATTTAATACAGATTTTCTATGAAGTCGATTTTAGTTTTAGGTGCAGGGCGATCATGTAGCACCCTGATCAAGCATTTGTTAATGCGCTCAGAAGAATGTGAATGGAGGGTTATTGTGGGTGACATTGATCTGGAAGTTGCAAGATTAAAGATTGACGGTCATCCCAGAGGCGAGGCCTTTGAGCTTTCTTCAGCAAATCATTCTGAACGCGACAAAAGAATTGCAGAAGCAGATTTAGTCATGTCAATGGTTCCTCCTTTTTTGCATGCGAGTGTTGCAAAGGTGGCGATTAGGGAAGGTGTCTCAGTGATTACGCCAAGTTATCTGTCAGATGAAATGATTGCGCTTGATGCGGAAGCGCGCAACGCAGGCGTGCTTATTCTGAATGAAATTGGCTTGGATCCAGGCATTGACCACATGAGTGCGATGCAAGTCATAGACCAAATCAAAGCTGATGGTGGTGAGATGATCGGTTTTGAGTCTTATTGTGGAGGCTTGGTTGCGACGGAGTCCGACAACAACCCATGGCATTATAAAATTTCGTGGAATCCCAGAAATATTATTCTCGCTGGCCAAGGCGGTTCAGCGACGTTTAAAGACAATGGCAGAGTGAAGCTCGAACCGCCGCATCGTGTTTTCAGACGGCTTCGACCTGTCAATATAGATGGATGTCTTTACAAAGGATATCCAAACCGAGACTCCTTGGCGTATGAAAAGATTTATGGTTTGGCAGGAATCCAAACGTTAATCAGGGGAACACTTCGTGTGGATGGGTTTTGTCGTTCATGGGATATTCTTGTTCAGCTTGGCATGGTGCGTGACGATGTTCATTTGTCCTGGGCAGAGGGGATCTCATGGAGTGAGTGGACCCGATCGTTTCTTCCTTCAAAGACGGCTGATATGAGCGTTTCTGATGCGATAAATGCAACAGTGGTGAGCGATCATGAAACAAATGAACGGTTGGAATGGCTCGGTCTATTTGATTTGGAATCGGGGCCTTCGTTGGTGGAGGGGACTCCTGCGCAAATTTTAGAGGCGCATCTTGTAGAAAAATGGGCGTTGGAAGATGGCGACAGAGACATGGTCGTCATGTGGCATCGTTTTGAATATATAAAGGACGGGAAAAGGTTTGAACGGACTTCAGAATTCTCTTTAGAAGGCACAGATTCAATGTACACTGCAATGTCTGATACAGTAGGGCTCCCTATGGCTTTGGCTGCTGAGCATATGTTGGTTGGCGGGGGATTTGATAGGGTGGGCGTTGAAATCCCCGTATCTTCGACATACTACGAAGTGCTTTTACCCAAATTAGAAAAGCTGGGCGTAGTATTCAAAGAAAATCACAGAGCGCTTTAAATGGTATGATGTTTTTGATTAATTCTATTTCTCCTTGGTGGTGCTTTGCTTGCATGGTATGTGGTGGTGCGCCCGACTGGCCAGAGGATGGGGTTGCGACAAAAGATTGGGTCATAGAAGCCTTAGAATGGCGTCTCGACAGAGGTGTCGAGGATTGTGACGCTTATATGCCTGCTATAGATGCCTGGACACTTGAATGGATTGCAAACAGTTCTGAGGTCCGTGTCGAAATAGACACAGACAAATGGCCTGTTTTTACATACGAACCTCTTTTGCAAGGGCCTTTGATTCAAATCATTGCGCTTGAATCGTTAAACGGAAAAGCGTTTAATGAAAATAAGGCCTTCAGGAAACTTAAGAAAGTTGCAAAGAAATCAGATGGGATGTGGAATGATGCATTAAAACAAAAGTTTCAAGAGACAAAAGACATTCAATAAAAAAGGGGCCGAAGCCCCTTCTTTTTTAGATCCCCTTTATTCCATTCAAGGTTTGCAAATATTTACATAAATACGATGACTTCTTAAAAATGTTTCGTGTGAGTCGACGTTTTTAGATATATTTTCGCCATATGCGTAGTTTTGATATACCAGATCATTTTAAAAGTCCAATTATCAGTAAGGTAAAGGATAAGCGTAAGGAGTTGGATGCCAGAAAATTAGATTTTTCTCCGACCTTGCTTGATTTTGGGGCCGTAAAAATCCAGCTGGCACGACATTTCGGGTTTTGCTTCGGTGTAGAAAATGCGATTGAAATTTCATACAAGGCGATTTTCGAAAATCCAGGCAAGCGTGTTTTCCTTTTAAGCCAAATGATTCACAACCCAGAAGTCAACGAAGATCTTGAGAGCAGAGGTGTGAAATTCTTGATGGATACAAAAGGGCGTGAGTTGACACCTCTAAAGGAAGTTCAGCCAGATGATATCATTATCATTCCTGCTTTTGGGGCCTCTTTAGAAATGGAGGGCAAGTTGAAAGCGATCGGCGTTGATTTCAAGAAATACAATACGACATGTCCATTTGTTGAGCGGGTGTGGAATCGGGCATATAAGCTAGGGGATAAAGACTATACTGTGATTATTCATGGCAAGCCAGATCACGAAGAAACACGTGCGACATTTTCTCATGCTTCCAACGCTGGTGCTGCATTGGTTGTGGCGGATATAGGTGAAGCCCTTGCGCTTGCCTCTTTAATGGCAAATAAAGATGCGGTAGGTGTAGAAAAAACATTTTCTGAAATGTTTAAAGGAAGAGCAAGCGCGGGGTTTAATCTTTCAAAGGATTTAGAAAACATAGGCGTTGTCAACCAAACAACGATGATTGCCTCCGAAACACAAGAAATAGCAGACGTGTTGAAAAAGGCAGCTAAGGGATCCGCAAATACAAAAGACACATTGTGTTATGCAACGAATGACAATCAAAAGGCCACACTCGGCGCGTTAGATGAGGGAGGCGCCGATCTGGTCATCGTAGTCGGAGGATACAACAGTTCCAACACAAGTCACATTGTAGAAATTTGTGAAAAAAAGAAACCTACTTTTTTCATTAGAAACGAGCTGGAAATCAAAGAGGATGGCGTGATCGATCACTTTGATATTCACGCACAGGCGCACATTTCAAGTGAGGGTTTTATGTCTGAACTGTTTGATTTAGAACGCGTTCCCACTATACTCTTAACGAGCGGGGCCTCCTGTCCTGACGCCTCTGTGGAGCGGGTGTTGCATAAAATATTGGCCCGTTTTGATTGTGGAAATGATGTTGATTCAGTGTTAAATAATTGGGCTTTAAATCTAGGGTCTGACTAAGAAATGCGCGTAAATTCGCGCCTATGGAAGCACCTAAGCTTCGGGGCATGTTCCGCAATGTGAGAACCAAACCCCGAACATTCGTTTTTAAATCACGTCATCTGCCAGATGGTCGTCCTGAATGGGATGAGCGAAAACGTAGAATTGATGCTGAGGTTGCAAACGAAAAGGGTGAGAATATACCAGAAAGCAATCGCGTGTCTGACATCAGTTTTCGAAGGCGTTCACGTGCGAATAAAGACGCTGTCAGGAAAAATGCCAGAAGGGCGAACATCCGGGTGGTTTTAATCGCGGTGGTTTTGGTGTATGTTGCATATCGAATTTTACTCTGGACAGAACAAACTGAATTCGGCAAAATGTTAGAATTTATTAGAGACAATGGCTGACTATATCGTTCAATTATCTGATCAGGTCGCAAATCAAATTGCTGCTGGGGAGGTTGTAGGCCGCCCTGCTTCTGTTGTCAAGGAGTTGGTGGAGAATGCCGTAGATGCTGGGGGTACTGATATTGTGGTTTTTGTCAAGGATGCTGGAAGAACGTTGATTCAGGTCATAGACAATGGCAAGGGGATGAGTGAGGAGGATGCAAGGAAATGTTTTTTACGACATGCCACATCGAAGATTACGTCTGCAGATGATCTTCTTACGCTCATGACAAAAGGGTTTCGTGGAGAAGCGCTCGCATCCATTTCGGCCATTTCACATGTTGAGCTTAAGACCCGAGAAACAGGTTCTGAATTGGGATTGAAAATGGATGTTACAGGGGATGAATTCACGGACATTGAGCCTATATCCTGCAGTGAAGGAAGTTCCTTCTCAGTGAAGAACCTCTTCTTCAATGTGCCCGCCAGACGTAACTTTTTAAAATCGGACCAAGTCGAAGTAAGGCATATTGTGGATGAATTCCAACGGATCGCAATGGCTCATCCGCAGCTTAGTTTCCGCCTTCAAAGCAATGGAAACGACCTTTTTAATCTTAAGCCAGGCACTTTAAGACAAAGAGTGGTCGCGATTTTCGGCGTAAAACACGATGAGCGTTTGGTGCCTATTGATGAAGAAACAGATGTCGTAAAAATTTCAGGGTTTGTCGGTAAACCTGCTTTTGCACGTCGGACACGTGGGGAGCAGTTTCTTTTTGTCAACGGCAGATTTATTAAGCATCCGCTCATGCACCGTGCGATTATGAAGGCCTATGAAGGCGTTCTCACACCTGGAAACTTCCCCCTCTATACCATTTTTTTGGAGGTAGATCCATCAAAAGTCGATGTGAATATTCACCCGACAAAGATGGAAGCCAAGTTTGAGGAAGACCAAATCATTTTTGCATTTCTGCGTTCTGCCATTAAACGTGGATTGGGACAACACAACGTGTCTCCATCGTTGGATTTTGAATCCGAGTTGAGTATATCGATAGACGATTTGCCTCAAGGGAAATTCGTTTCTGAACCACGTATTCAACTCAATACAGATTACAACCCATTTTTATCGTCACCCTCAGAAAAACAACCTGATCAACACCAAACATCAAGTCCTTATCGGAAGTCCCCAAGTCACATTCCAAAGGATATAGATGCGCTTTACAACACACCCGCTTTTGACGCGTCCGAACCTGAACAGGAGTCTCCTTTAAATGAACTAGCAGAAGGAATAACAGTATCGAATTTTGATGATATATTCCAGCTAAAGAGCAAGTATATCGTGACTTCTAAAGATGATGTTTTACTCATCATTGATGTGAAAAGGGCGCATGAACGTATTTTATATGAAGGGTTTTTAAATGCGGGGAGAGGGGAAGAGAAAGAAGTCGCTCAGAGACTTTTGTTTCCCGAACCCGTCACTTTATCACATGCTGACATAGATCTGCTTCTCGGAGCGGCTGATGTCCTTAAGATCTTCGGTCTGGTGATTGCCAAATCGCCAAGTGGCGGTTTGGAGGTTCTGGCTGTTCCATCAGGGATGGCTGACAAATTACAGAATTGCATTGATTCTGTTTTGGAGGCACTACAAGACGGGACCTGGACTGATGTAGCGGGTAGGAGAGAGAGATTGGTCAAGGTTTGGGCTGAATCCTCAGCAGTCAATAAAAAAGTGACGTTGAATAAAGAAGAGATGGTCAATCTCGTGGAGCGACTATTTGACTGCGAATCCCCAGGCATAGACGCCAGAGGTCGTGCTGTCTTTACGAACCTCACGTTAGACCACATTGAATCTAAATTAAAATAATGTTTGATAGAATTACGCCGATCGTCAAAAACCTGTTAATTATTAATGGGCTGTTTTTTATAGCAACCCTGGCGTTTGGATCGATGGGCATTCAATTGTCGGACTTTCTTGGCTTGCATTCATTTCAAAGCCTGGGTTTTCAGCCTCATCAAATGGTGACTTACATGTTTATGCATGCTTCATTCACGCATCTTCTCTTCAATATGTTTGCGCTTTTTATATTTGGGAGTGCCCTTGAAAGGGTTTGGGATCCCAAACGCTTTCTTATTTACTATATGGCCACGGGAGTTGGTGCAGGGCTGATTCAAATGTGCGTTGCCTATATCCGTGTAAATTCTATGTTTTCAGACATTCCACAAGAGGGGGTTGATCTCATCCTAACTGAGGGATATGGCCTTCTTCAACAAGGCAAGAATTATTCGGATATTTTGATGGGGAGCGCAAATATTTCCCTGAATATCCCCACTGTTGGCGCATCAGGGGCCGTGTTTGGAATCTTATTGGCGTTTGGGATGTTGTTTCCCAATACAGAACTCATGTTGCTTTTTCCCCCTATTCCAATTAAAGCGAAATATTTCGTGATCGGATATGGGGCAATAGAACTCTGGATGGCGTTTCAAAACAACCCTGGGGATAATGTGGCACATTTCGCCCATCTTGGAGGAATGCTGATTGGCTATATTCTCATCAAAAAGTGGCAAAGAGATCGCCAAAATTTTTATTGAAAAAATAGAAAATGTTAGACGGTATGTGGGAAGACATTAAAAGAAGTTGGACATCTGGTAGTATGCTTTATCGCTTGATTTGGGTGAATGTCGTTGTGTTTGTCCTTGTGAATGCAGCGTTAATCATCACCAAACTGGGTGGTGTAGAATTTTCTGTGGGGATCAAAGATTGTTTCGGGCTTGCGACGACATCTGATGTTGACGTTTTGATGCGCAGACCGTGGTCGGTTTTTACACACATGTTTGCCCATACTGAGATTTTCCATCTGATTTTTAACATGATATTGCTTTGGTGGATGGGAAGTATGTATCAGGCAGAGGTAGGTTCTCGCCGTTTGTTGAGCACATATTTAACAGGTGGTCTTGCGGGATTTTTATTCTACATGTTGGCCTTTAATATCCTGCCCGGGTTAACCTCGCAAATCACAGCCGATACAGTATCCTTTGCAATGGGTTCTTCTGCTGCCGTGCTGTCGATATTCACGGCTGCTGCCACACTGAACCCCAACAGAAAAGTGAGATTCATCTTGTTTGGATCTGTTCA
This sequence comes from uncultured Flavobacteriales bacterium, assembly GCA_905480095.1. Taxonomy (GTDB): domain Bacteria; phylum Bacteroidota; class Bacteroidia; order Flavobacteriales_D; family Sanyastnellaceae; genus UBA974. Next base: position 5,687 of record CAJQPF010000015.1, on the reverse strand, counting down.
ACTCAAGTACATCGCACTGGCCTACGTGTTGTTTGACTATTTCGGTTTAAGTCAAGGAGATGGCGTGAATGATGGCGGGAAAATAGCACATCTCGGTGGCGCGTTTTTTGGGTATATGCTTATTACCTTAAATCGCAAGGGAATAAACTTGGCGGGCTGGCTAGAAGCTGTTTTGGATTTCATCATGAGTCGCCTTCCATCCAAGGGAAGGTCGGGGCCAAAACTTAAGTTTTGGCGCAACAACAATTGGAAGAAAAAAACGGGTGCCAATTCTGCCTCTCGGGTCCCGAAAAGCGACGAAGAGTTCAATGTAGAAAAGCGTGATAATGCAAAACGTTTGGACTTGATTTTAGAAAAGATTTCAAGGCACGGATATGATCACCTCACGAAAGAGGAGAAGCAATTCCTATTTAATCAGTCAAACAGATAGGGTGGGTAAGAAAAAGAAGTCGCGATTTGGAATAGATACGTTTATTCTCGGTCCTGCTGGTGCACTCATCGCAGGTGCCAAACTGTCGGAGGTTATCTCTCCCGAAATAGTCCCTTTTCTAGCTTTCTGTGGTTTGGTCTTTCCCGCTGCGCTTTTGTTGTTTGCGCTGGGCGTCCTCTTGCGATTGTTACGGAGAGATTGGAAGGGAATGATATGGCCTGTCTTGCTTATGTTTTGGATTCAAAACAGCGTCATCCTTACCATCGGAGGATGGGGGACGTATTCTGAAGTGAGCGCGGAGTCAAATGAACTTTCTATAGGGACCTACAATGTGCGTAGGATGGATGAGTACAGGTGGCTAGAGGGTGACAAAACACGAGATGAGATTGTTTCTTGGCTTTCCGAAAACAAATTTGATGTGATGTGTTTTCAGGAATTGCCCGCTTCGATGAGACGCAAGGTGTCAAATGCCCTCGGTACGAAAGAAATCGTCATCAATAAAAGAGGTTCTGGTCCAGCCATTGCAACCTCTTTAAAAATCGCGACATATGGTCCGTGGTATGCGCCTGGAGAGGATACACCGCGTGGGATTTTTGCCGATTTAGTCCAGAATGGAGATACGGTGAGAATTTTTAATGTACATCTACAATCTGTGGGCCTTGAGGGAGGGGATTATGCAGCCGTTAGGGAAGGACCTGATTCGGAACAGCGCAAGAGGCTATTCTCGACGTTATCTTCTGCGTATGTGGCACGTGCCACTCAAGCCCGTGCCTTACGTGAAACGTTAGATACAAGTCCACACCCCTTCATTTTATTGGGAGACTTCAACGATACTCCCGTGTCTTTTGCGCTTACGACATTAAAAGCGTCTGATTCATGGCCGCTGTTTGACGCTTTCTCAAAAGGGGGAGAGGGATTAGGTTCTACTTATGTCGGAGATGTCTCAGGCCTCAGGATAGATTACATCCTTTACTCAGAGCGTTTTGAGCTCCACGAGTTTCATACCTATCCAGTAGAACTTAGTGATCACAGGCCAGTTTCTGCTGTATTTTCTTATTAAAGCAGACTCATTTCCAGGCGTCCCTCTGCGCTTCTATAACCTTGTCTACACTTGCTTTAAACCAAGCTGTATAGCGGTTTGGTCTTGAGACCAAATCCTTTAAAAGCCAGTCAATCGTTACATATTCGAAACACGCTACCTCAAGTGGGTTGATGACGGGAGTGCTGTCGCATTTTCCGATAAAAACATGGTCCAATTCCCACTCTGTTAGATCGTGGTCCAGATCGGCTTTGTACTCGAACGAAAAAATCTCTTGAAGTGCACAACGCATGCCCATTTCTTCAAGAAGACGTCTGTTCGCGGCATCGGAAATGTCTTCATGTGGTCTCGGATGACTGCAGCACGTATTTGTAAACAATCCGCCACTGTGATACTTGGAGATGGCCCTTTGTTGTAAAAGCATTTCTCCTGAAGCGTTGAAAACAAAGACAGAGAACGCACGGTGAAGTGTCCCTCCAAACCTATGTGCTTCCATCTTTTCCATGGTGCCCACTTCGTTGTCGAAGCTGTCCACAAGGATCACTTTTTCTATGTCTGTGCTCATCGAATGACAAATGTACGTGTGTCGTCTTGAGAGGCGTAGATTTGTGACATGAATAATCGATACGACGTTGTGGTTTTTGGAGCCCATCCTGATGATGTTGAACTTGGTGCAGGCGGGACTGTGGCAAAGATGGTTTCTCAAGGCATGAAGGTTGTCATAGTAGATCTTACTCAGGGAGAGCTTGGTACGAGAGGGACGCCAGAAATCAGGCACCAAGAGGCGACATCTGCGGCTGAGATCTTAGGTGTTGAGGAAAGAGTCAATCTGAAACTGAAAGATGGGTTTTTTCAATGCGATGAGGCCTCTTTGTTGGAAGTCGTGAAAGTGATCAGGAGGTACAGGCCTAAGATCGTGATTGCAAATGCAATAGAAGATAGGCATCCCGACCATGGTAAGGGCGCAGAACTTGTGATTCAGGCCTCTTTTTTATCGGGTCTCGTCAAATGTGTGACGGGCGAAACAGATGATGTTCACAGGCCCGATGCCATCTATCACTATATTCAGGACCATGCGAGAGTGCCGGATGTGGTTGTAGATATTTCCGGGTTTGAAGACATCAAGATGAAATCGATTCTCGCATATGGTTCTCAGTTTTTCAATAAGAACTCATCCGAACCCGAGACGCCGATATCTTCACCTGAATTTATGGAGCATATCAAGGGAAGGCACTTAAGCATGGGGAGGCCATGTGGATTTACGTCTGGCGAGGGCTTCGAAGTCACTCGTCCTGTGGGGGTCAGCTCTCTTTTCGATCTGCTTTAAGGAAGGCGATCGCAAGGCCTGAGGTTTGAGCCAAATAAGCACAAGACGCTGCAAACGCCGCGCCGGGAACCCCATATAACGGAACGACAAACCATCCGACAGTCACCAGAACGAACAGCCCGAGTCCAGAGGTGATGGCATTCCATTTGTGAAGACCTATGGCACTCAGGTGGTGGGCGAGTATACTCGATGTTGCGCCGGCCAACATGCCCGGAATGAGAATGCGAAGCGGAAGGGAAATGCCCTCGATTCCAAAGACCCATGTATACATCGATTCCGGAATAAGCCCCGCGAGGAGGGCCAAGGGGAGCGTTAAAAGAAGGGTGCGGTGCAGGTATCTTCGGGTGATTGAATGTCGTGCTTCCCGCGAAGACGCTGAGGCAACCTCAGTATTTACAATGGGAGCGAGGGCTCTTGCGACAGTCCAAACTGCTTCTACGCCATAATACACGACCGAATAAACGCCTGCGCCGGCCGACCCGATAAAATGATCCAGCAGTGAGAGGTTTGCTCTGTTCGTAAGGAGCTGAAGAACCGACCCTGTAGAACCCTGAGCACCATATTTTAAAAGAAGTCCTCCGGGCGAATTTTTATCTTCTTTCCCAGATGTAGGGCCTTCATCCCAGCTTCCTTTTAATGCAAAAAGGGAATACATCAACGTCACAGAGATCGCGCCTGTAAGTGCCCACATGAAGCCTCTGGGCGTGGCGATGTCGAAAAGGATGTAGGTAACAAATACAGTCAGAAGCAGGGTGGCGGTTTGGGCGATTTGGAGGCAGTTGTTTGAACGAATTCTTCCCGAAGCGATCAGAAGTTGAGAATGAAAAACCACCAAGCTTTGTAGGAGACCTAGGCCTGCAGAAGCGTAAAGCCACTCAGTGGGAATCACACCCAACGCAACCCCGATTCCAGACGCAACAATTGCAGACACGCCACACCACATATACGCCACTTTTCGAATATCTCTCGCACGATGAGATCGTCTGACATACACAACAGCTCCAGCAGCGACAAATCCCGCCATTCCTGTGACGAGCAAGAGGCCAAACTGCAAAAGAGCCACCTCTCCAAGTCCTGCTTCTCCGAGGAAGTGACTGTTCAAGAGTACGGTCGTTAATGTCACGACCAGGAGAATCAATCTCGCCCCAATGGAGTGCGATATGTCAGAAATATTCTTCAACGTTCAATCGTTGTGTCACCCACCAGTGCTTCTCGATACACTTTGTCGTAGGCATTCGCCACGGCGTCGACACTGAAATGATCGACTGCGTATTTTCTGATGTCGACAGCATCGATTTTCGCTTCCGTCCCGAGCGTAAGCAATGCGGACCTCAAGGCGCTTTCATCTTCGTTGGGAATTAGAATTCCACGCCCACAATTTTCAGTAAGGTGTTCAGAGATCCCTCCTACGTCAGTCGAAATCACGGGAACCCCGGTCGCCCATGCTTCTGCGATCACGCAAGGGAAATTTTCTTTTCTACTGAACAGGACCAAAGCATCTGCCCTCTGCATCCCTTGGGCGACCTCCTCGATGTTTTTTGGTCCCGAAAACGACACACAAGGTTCGGTCAGGTTCATAGACGCGGCATAGTGACGCAGTTTTGTCAATCGCTCAGGGTCGCTTCCTCCCATAAATTTCGCGGAGAATTTAAAATCCGGGTGAGATGTCCTGAGGGCAGATAAGGCATGTAAGATTCCAGTAATGTTTTTTTGGCTTTCATCAAGAGAACTGACATGTACAATCCTGAACCCCTCATCCGATTTGTCGGTCTCATTGGATGGCTTGAAACGCTCAGTATCCACAACGTTTGGCACAGTTATATAGTTGCTTGAACCTCCAATGTTGACCATTTTAAATGCCCGCATTTTGTCACCCAGTTGGTCCGTTACAGGACAGAAAGCCGATGCGTATGCTGCTGTTCGCCTCATCGAAATGCGACGCCACAATGGGATGTGCTGTGAATCGTGATATGCGGTCCAATGTTCTGTAATGATGAGCGGAACATCCCAGCTCTCAGCTAAAATTCTCGCGGCTCTTCCTGCCGGAAATGCAACGTGAAGGTGCACCAAATCGGGCATTGAGATCTCTTCTCCTGGAACCATCTTGATCAGCGCACGAGTCACTGCAATAGACCCGGCTTTGGTGGCTTTCGGATACGCAATACGTTCTAAAAACCCGTCGCCTTTGCTGACTTCCGAACGTCCCATCAACGGACTTTCATTAGAGACGGGTGAGGCATACCAAACCTCGCTTTTATGTTTGGTGGCTATTGCTGCGATATGTCTCTGTATGAAGTTTCCCAATGAATCGTGAACCTTACTCGGGTACCAACTTGCAATATGCAAGACTCTTATTCCTTGGGTATTTTCCATGACGACAAATTTGGCACATTTACTTGTACGAACAAAACTTAAGTTTATCTTTGCACCCCCTTCGGGGATTATGGTGGGTATAGCTCAGTTGGTTAGAGCACTGGTTTGTGGTACCAGGGGTCGTGTTAACTTAATCCTACTAAAATCAATCCTTTTAGGATTCAGATCCAATAGTCTGGCAGCAAAGTCTGGCAGTATGGTTTCAAACTATTCTAAACTCCGTCTTACAGAAGATTCTTCTTCGAGACACTTCGTTCAATTTTACATCTCAAATAAGAGATACAGATTCTCAAATGGATCTGCCTTGGGTTCTAATCTTAAACCCAACCTTTATGAAGGTGAGAAAAGGCATAAAGAAGCCTTAGATCTTATCCTTTTATTTAAGCAACATCTAGACAGTGGATGGTCTCCAGAGTCTGTTATCGAAGACTGCACAATTCTACTTGTCCTTCAAGCTTATTGTCCTCCTCCTGAGCTTTCACTAGACTATCAGACCGAGCTAATAAGGAGCAGAGATA